>LT629764.1:600000-900000 GCA_900105225.1 Paenibacillaceae bacterium GAS479
ACGACAACACGATATAAATACATCTGTAACGGATGAAGCTTCTCATTCGGCAAATAAACAAGTGCCTCAAACCAACTGTTCCAAATGCCGACAATGGTGTAAATGGCGATTACCGCAATGATCGGCTTCGAAATAGGCAGGATGATTTTGAACAGCAACTGTAAGTGGGATGCCCCATCCATAAAGGCGGATTCCTTCAGTGCCTCCGGGATCGTTGTAAAATAAGTTCGGACAAGGATGATATTCCAGATGCCAACCATCCCAGGGATGATAATGGCGAACATCGTGTTGTAAAGCCCGAGCTTGTTCACAAGCAGAAAGGACGGGATGAGCCCTCCTCCGAAATACATAGGGATCAGTAGAAATGCAATGATCCATTTGCGTCCTTTTAGAGTCCGCACGGTTAGTGGGTAAGCGCCCAATACAGCGGTAAGACAGTTCAATAATGTCCCGGCGGCGACGTAGATGATCGTATTGGAATACGCCCACCACATTCTAGAGTCCCTGATGATCAATTCATAAGAGTCCAGAATAAACCCTTTTGGAAACCAAAAAACGTTCATTGCCGCTACTTCCAATGGAGAGCTGACAGACATGATCATGACATAATAAAAAGGATACAGCGTAATTAAGCAAATAAAGAGTGCGATTGCATAAAGAAGAATATCAACTGCAACAGAACCTTGCTTGATCTTATTCGGATTTCTCCTGAACATGGCGGTCATCATGATCCTCCTTACCACAACGCGTAATCGGAATATTTTCGGCTCAGAGTATTGGCGATGTACAGCAGCGTGAAATTAATGACAGCTATAAACAATCCAACTGCCGTACCTGCACTAAAATTACCGCCAAGCAGGCCATCACGGTACAGATAAGTACCAACGACATCGGCTGTTTCAAGGACCATCGGATTGTAAATCAAAAGAATGAATTCACTGTTCGCCGATAACAAGCTGCCGATCGCGAATATGAGCAAGATGAAGATCGTAGGACGGATAGAAGGCAGCGTAATATGAAGCATTTGTTTGAACCGATTGGCTCCGTCCATTTTGGCCGCTTCATACAGATGAGGATCGATCGAGGACATCGCAGCCAAATATAAAATGCTGCTCCAACCGAATGATTTCCAAATGCTTGTAATGGTATAGATTGCCGGAAAATAAGCCGCTTCCGTATTCAGCGCAATTGGTTTCCCGCCGAACAGCTTCACCACTTCGTTCACAAGGCCGTCCATATTAATGAATGACAGCACCATGCCGGCGACAACGACGCTGGATATAAAATGCGGTAAATAACTTGCTGTTTGGACATACTTTTTGAACAATCCACTCTTGAGTTCGTTCAGCAGAAGAGCGAATAGAATCGGTACCCAAAATCCAAAGGCAAAAAAATAGAAGCTCAGCATGAATGTGTTCCGCATAAGTCTTACAAAATAGGGTCCGTTAAAAAAATCGATAAAATGCTTTAACCCGACCCAGCGAACGCTTTCATTAAAAGAAAAAAAGGAAGCCCCCGGAAAGTAATCCTGGAAAGCAATGATGATTCCGTACATGGGAATATAAGAGAATATTAAAATATGCAGTAAAACAGGAAGCATGATCAAGTAAAGCTGCAAGTTCTCTAGATTGCGATGATGGGCATGCTTATTCAGGCGCGAGCTGACTCTCATGATCGTCTCCTCTCATCAAACCATCCATATAGTACGGCAATGCCAGGCCCGTTCCGCATCTCCTATGTTAAAGGCGGGTCATTACCATAGCAATCAACATAATTTGTTGAGCTCCACAATTTTCTCAGAACAAAATAAACCCCTATAAACCAAAAAAAAGAACGGTCTACCGGAATCCAATCTTCCGGTTTAGATCGTTCTTTCGTTCCAACCTTCTACTCTGCGATAGTAATCGTATCGCCCTGAAGCGGCTTCAGCCCTTCTTCCCAGTTGATATTAATGGAACGGGATTTAAATAAATCGGCTCCGTCAGATAGCTGAACATGCAGATGAGCCTCGCTGGAGTTGCCTGAATTACCGACCAAGCCTATGACATCGCCTTTTTTGACCTTATCCCCCGGCTTGACGGTTGCTGAGCCTTTTTTGAAATGTGCCAAATGGCTGAACTCTCCGTCTCCATGGTCAATAACGACATTATTCCCTGCAGGCTGATTTGGGTTCATAACTCCGACAGGCTCGTTATCCTTAATATCGTTCACAACCGATACAATCGATCCGTCCCCTGGGGCGATTATATTTTTGCCGAAGGCATAGTAGCTTTCATTTTTGAGCGGATCACCCTTGTAGGAGAAACCATCCTTAACCTGGATCAAATCATAGGAGTATCGCTGCGCCTCATGTTCGTAATGATAATTTAGGAGTACATTCTCGCCACCCCAAAATACAAACCATTCCCCCGGGAGTGGCCACGCATATTGCTGCTTGCTCAGCTTTTTATCGGTTTCAGGCCAAGTAGTCAGCGGCTGAACCTGAATTGACATAATCACGCCTTCAGGATCAAATACCCCGAGAAGCCCCTTTTTCCCGTCTTCACTTAACCATAAACGCCGATCGAATCCATTAAGCTGCATAGAAGAGGATCTCTCCAAAGTTTGAAGCCCCTTCGTAAATTCATCTCCAATTTTTTTGAAATCGGCTTCGCTAACATCATCTTTCAAAGGTTGGCTAAAACGCTCATACATTTCCTTATACTTGCCATCCAGCAAGGCCTTTGGAAGCTCATCCGGTTTAAGTGGCTGGCTCGTCTCCTTAGACGGACTCATCGTTTGCTTCGCCTCCGTGTTTAAATTTCCAACCTTGTCGCCCCCACCGCAAGCTGCCAGTACCAAGGCAAGCGATCCCGCAACCAAGACTGTTTTTGCAGGTACAGCCAATCCATAAATACGATTTTTCAACTTCATCATCCCCCTGTCGTACAACTGTAACAGATGATGCTTTTTTCTACTGAAACGCAGCTATAACGCTGTCTTAACGATTCAAGCGAGTATAGGGAATCGAATTAAGCCTCTGTTAAGGTTACTTTGAACCCTAGTAAAAATAAATCATGTTATGATGAAAAAAGAAATTATTGGAAGGAGAATTAGAACCAAATGATTCAAGCCTCAATTTTACTTGTTGATGATGAGTATTCCCTGCTTGAGCTCTTGCAGACCGTTCTGCATAAGGAGGGTTTTACTTCGATTGATACAGCTCAAACGGGTGAAGCGGCACTTGATGCCTGCGCATTCAAAAAATATGATTTGATCGTACTGGATGTGATGCTGCTTGGGCGCAGCGGAATCGAGATATGTCCTTTTATTCGGCAAACGACGGACGCGCCAGTTCTGTTTTTAAGCGCACGAACGTCGGATTTTGACAAGCTAACCGGATTTGCTATTGGCGGGGATGATTATATGACCAAACCTTTTAATCCAATGGAGGTGGTTGCTCGTATTAGAGCGCAGCTGCGGCGTTACTTAGGTTCGAGCGGTCAGCTTAGTAGTGGCATGTTCCCGGAAGCTTCTCTCCATAAACCAGGGAAAGTTTTTGATTATGGCCGCTTCAAGCTGGATGAAACTGCTGGAGAATTACTAGTAGAAGGACAAGCTATTTCCTGTCCAGCGCTTGTGTTCCAGCTATTGCACTTTTTTTGCCAAAACCCAAATCGGCTATTCAGTAAAAGCGAGCTGTATGCGAAGGTTTGGGGCGAAGAAGCGTTCAGCGATGATAATACAGTCATGGTACATATTCACCGCATAAGAGAGCGTATTGAAGTAGATCCGTCCAACCCAAAGTTTATCGTCAACATCAGAGGTCTCGGCTACAAACTTGTTCCAGCGGAGCCGCTCGTTTCATGAATATCAAACAACGGTTAACACTAAGGTTCATTTTGCAACTTGCAATAGCAGGTTTAGTCGTACTGATTATTGCGGCGGTTACCGTCAGTTGGATGTTTAAAAGGTTCAATGAAATTAACATCGCACGTGATTTCACGATTGCAGGACTCCCACAGCTTGTACAATCTTCCCAGCTTGGCAAGGATGGCATCCGCTTTGCACCAAGCTTGCTGGAACAAGTAAAAAAGAATAAAGGCTGGCTGCAAAGCCTGGATGAAAATGGAGTTGTCGAGAGCGCCTACAATACACCTTCAGATGTTCCGATGCGATATGGAACTGGTGAATTGGTCGCTTACTGGACAGGAACAAAACCGTTTCCCTACCATCTCGCTCTATGGATTCAAGAGAAGGATGGTCGGCTATTCACACTGGTGTATGGGGTTCCAAACCAATTAGAACCTCTGTTAAATGAAATTAGCAAAGCCACTATCCCTACTGTAGAAGGCAAGTTGAAGCTTCCTGATTCGATAGCCGGGAAAACCAAAATGGCCTTTGTTCAACTGATAAATTCGGAAGGCTCCGAGCTTGCCTCCTATAACAAACCGAATGCGGTCCCATCGAAGTATACCGTTCAAGAGCTTGCGCTGCGCACGATGTACGCTCAACAGTATGGTTATCATATTGTATCTTCGTATGACGAGCAAACGGGGCGCACCTGGTTAGTTGGAGAGCCAATTCCAGGAGGAGAGAAATCGGGTAACGGAACGCTTATTCCGGAGGAAACCCAGGTGGTCATTCTCGGTTCCGCGGTAATGATTGCCGTGACACTGGTGTTGTTCATATTGCTTTCACTATGGCAAGCTCATCGTTTTGGAGTACCAATGCTCCATATGCTCGTGTGGCTCGATTCAATTGGGAAGGCCGTTTATAAAGAGCCTGTAGACCGCAATGGTCTGCATCGGAGTCGAACTCCAACCGGTAAATGGAGATCAAGGTACCGTGTTTTCTCCGACGTATTGACTTCAATCGAAAAGCTGTCTGCCGCCTTACAGAGAGAGCAAGCGATGCGAGAGCAGACAGAGAACTTGCGAGAGGAATGGATTGCAGGCGTCACCCATGATCTTAAAACGCCGCTTTCCTCTATAACCGGTTATGCCCATTTGCTGGCGGAGCCCGCTTATGCTTGGTCTCAAGATGAGGTTCATAAGTTCTCAACGAAAATGCTGGATAAATCAGCCCATATGGATCTACTGATCAGCGATCTTGCGATGACCTATCGGCTAAAAACAGGGATTCTTCCCCCTGAGACGATGGAGGTTGAGCTAAATACTTGGTTGTATGAAGCCCTTCAGCAGGCTACCGCAGATCCCGTATACGGCAACAATCAAATTGTATTTCATGCTGCTCCCATTGATATTATAACGAAGTTATACACTCCGTGGCTGGAGCGCGTAGTTAACAATTTAACAGCCAATTCGCTGCTTCATAACCCACCCGAAACAGTTTTGACCGTCTCAGTGTTGGCCCGTGAAGGGCATAGCGGAATCACGATCCAGTTCGCCGACAATGGCGGCGGTATGGATGAAGTGACATTAAATCGGCTGTTTGAGCGTTATTACCGGGGTATCGATACCGGGTCGACATCTAACGGCTCTGGTCTTGGCATGGCTATATCCAAGGGATTAATCGAAGCTATGGGAGGCCATATCTCGGTCGAGACAACACCGGGAGAAGGTACAGTTATTAGCTTAAAGTGGGGATAAACTTACACTGGCTCCCCCGCCGTCAGCAAAAAAACTATAAAATAAAGGAGCCGTCCCTAAGTCATTTAAAGATGACTTTTGGGCCAGCCCCTTTATTAATTTCATCATGCCAAGACCGAAGCCACGGAAGTCGCCCCCCGTAACTAAAACTCGCTCCAACTATTTCGTATTCAGCTGCTTAAATTTCTCTACCTGCCGGGTAATGGCAATTTCGGTAGGCAGACGCTCGATGCTGGAAGCTCCAAAAAATCCGACAACTCCAGTTGTACGCTCCAGCACATAAGCTGCATCCTCTGGCTCGGATATCGGTCCGCCATGACAGATGACCAGAATGTCGGGATTGACGGACTTTCCAGCATCATGAATGCGCTGAACCAAATCCACGGATTCGTCGAGAGTTAGCGCTGTTTTGGCCCCGATGGCGCCCTTCGTCGTTAAGCCTACATGAGCAACAAGTACATCGGCTCCAGCTTCCGCCATCTTGATCGCATCCTCCTCATTGAACACATAAGGCGTAGTGAACAGATCAAGCTCATGCGCTTTGCGAATCATCTCCACCTCAAGATCATATCCCATGCCAGTTTCCTCCAGATTCTGGCGGAACATGCCGTCAATCAAACCAACGGTAGGGAAATTCTGCACGCCGGAGAAGCCCATGTCCTTGAGCTGTTTCAAATAAACGTCCATCAACCGGAAAGGATCGGTCCCGCAAACACCGGCAAGCACCGGTGTATCCTTCACGATCGTCAACACTTCTCCGCCCATCTCCACAACAATTGCATTGGCATCGCCATAGGGCATCAATCCAGCCAAAGAACCGCGACCCGCCATGCGGTATCTGCCTGAGTTGTAAATAATGATCATGTCAGCCTCGCCAGCTTCCGCGCATTTAGCCGACAGTCCCGTCCCCGCTCCTGTTCCGATGAGTGCTTTACCCTCATTGATTTGAGCATGCAGCCGCGCCATAATTTCACTTCTTGAAATCGCCATTTCCTCGTCCTCCTATTCTAGTATTTCATCATAGAGAGCAATTGCTCTGCGATTAACGTAGCTACAGCCGGATCGTTAATATCCTCTTCCGTCTCGATAAAAGGAATGTCCGCACGAAGATGATCCCTGATTCCTTTATATAGAGCTTGGCGCTCCTCCACACCATCGAATGCTTGCCCGGTTCGATCCAGCAAGGAAACTCCCCCATGTGGGAATATAACAATCGTCCCGGCCTGGCTTTCATTCAGCTTCAGTGCAATTCGCCGTCCCAGCTCCGCATTTTCTGCAACCGTCGTTCTCATCAAAGTTGTCGTTGGATTATGAATGTAAAACTTCCGATCCTTAAACGATTGCGGCACAGTTTCGGGAGGACCGAAATTAACCATATCGAGAGCGCCTACGGACACCACCTGAGGAATGCCCATCGACGCGGCAGCTTTTAAACGGTCTGGCCCGGCGCTGAAGATTCCACCAACGAGCTCATCGGCGAGCTCAGTCGTCGTAATGTCCGCAACTCCCTTGATGAATCCAGCTCGAATCAGCTCTTCCATCGCCATGCCGCCAGCACCCGTAGCATGGAACACGAGCACGTCATATCCTTGCTCCTCCAACTGCTCGCGAACACTTGTCACACATGGTGTAGTAACACCAAACATCGTCGCACCAATCATCGGTTTTTCCTCTTCGGCATCCTGCTCCTGGCTTATTTCCCGTATCATCCCCGCCAAAGCGTAAGCCGCATTGCGAAGAATTCGCCGAGAGAGCTTGTTGATTCCCGAAATATCAACGACGGAGTACATCATCATGATGTCTTTTTCTCCGACATAGGGCCGGGTATTACCGGATGCAACGGTTGATACGAGCAGCTTGGGAATGCCGATGGGTACCCCTCGCATCGCTGCTGCACCAACCGTTGTTCCCGCTGTGCCGCCCATACCGTATACAGCTCCAATCATATCCTTTTCCAGAAGCTGATCCATCATTTTGGAGACGCCGTTCATCATCACCGCGACGGCTTTCCCGCGATCATTTTGTTTTTGCAGCTGGAGCAAGCTCATTCCACCAAGCTCAGCCACTTCAGCGCTGCTGACATCAGGTGTAAAGAGTGGAGTGCCTAAAACCCCTGTATCGATAACAAAGGTGTCTATGCCTAGCGATTCAATGACCCCTTTAACAAAATGAAACTCCGTTCCTTTCGTATCAAGTGCACCTACTAGAATCGCTTTTTTAGCCACTATGCCCCTCCTCCATTCACCAAGGATTCCATATGCCGTTTTGTACGTTTTACTACTTCTGCTTCACCGGACAGTTCCAGCGAGCCGATTGGGCCGGACTTAAACCTGAGCAGCGTCTGAACGTTGCCGCTAAGCTGATGCTCGATGAGACACGTTTCTTTTACATCGCCCATGAGAAAGTGTATGCCGGACATCGGATGGCAAAAACCAGTGCAAGCCTGAGCGGAAAGGTTTGGCCTGTTGATAATCAAGGCTCTTAACCATTGTCACATCGTCATAATCGCATTGCCTAAACTCTCATTCTTCTGGGACAGTTGCCAGAGTTCATGTCTCTTTCCCCAACATACATTGTAAATAAAAAGTTCATCATGAATTGATAGATCTTTCAAATAGAAGGATTTTATCGAGGAGGAGATTATTATGGCAACTAAAACCAATATCATGTCCATTAAGGGCGTTCAGAACAAAAGCATCGGATTCATATTAGTTCTGTTTATTTTACTCGTTATCGTTACTAGCATACTTAGCATAAAACCATTTGGAAATGAGTCCATTATTGAAGAGGAATCATCGGGCATTGAAGCCGCTGAAACCTTTTCGGTTTTCAACCAGACGGGTTATGTGCTTAACCTGGCATCCAGTACTAATACAAGACCTGTATCCGGCAGAATAGTTGACGGCAGCTTTCAATCTCTTGTACTTAATAATCCGGGCGCGAATGGAGGGGTGACATATAACGCGGTAACCAACAGCAATTCACAAGTAGGAAATTTTTCAGCGGTCTTATCACCAGCTGGTTTTATATTGAGTGTAACCAGCGGTGTTATAGTACCCGTGCTCCTTAATCCCTTCCGTATCGTTGTCCGACATAGATGATTTGTTCAAGCTTGAATAACAGCATGCAGACTGATGAAAGGAGGCTAGGGGGCTGTCCCCGCCTCCTTATAACTAAGCAAAAGCCGGGAGTATATTTTCCTTCATTTGTTTCAACGTGTACTCAAAAGCATATACCTGTTCCTCCACTTCACTTATTTTGCGATTAAGAGCAGCATAAAGCTCCTCATCTGACACATCCTCTTCCAAATTTCATCATAATATCGGAGTGTTTTTGTAGGTACTCTACATATCTTTGAGAATTGTTCATTTTTCCTTACGAACTATATACTTTAAATATTGAAACTTGCTTCATTTCATATATACACCTTGCCGTAAGGACAAAGTCAATACAATGGAAGGAGTGACCTCGTTATGATACTAACGAGATTTAACAGTAGTGTATTAATTCGAGCGTCTGCAATTATCTCTGTATTGATCGGCATTTTGTATATGCCATCCGTTTTCAATTTCCTCATACCGATTATTGGTCTTGGCCCGGAACTCACAGGTGGGCAAAAGATTGCAGAAATATGGGCAACGTATGCCCTATATGGAGGCATTTCCATTTTTCTCGCCTCCATGCTGATGAACATCACTCAATCCATTATCATTAAGCGCATTATTTTAGGTATCGCCTTAGTCGCTACATTCTTGCTGTCCGCCGCCCAGCTCCTTCCTTTATTCTGGTGGTTTTATGTAGGAGTGGCCGTGTTCTCTTGGTTCAATGTACTCGGATTTGTACTTCATCTCTTCTTACTTGTTCTATCCTTATGGGGGGCGTTTGTAACGATTCACGATTTAGAGCGATTAAAACGGTCTTAATCGAGTAGCAAAGGCATCATTGATACTTCGAAGCTCGCGATTCTAAATAAAAAGTTATTACTTAGGCACCTCTAAAATTAGCTAGGGCGTACTATTCGGATGGCCAGATCCCCGTTTGACAACAGTCAAGCGAAGCGAGACTCGCATTTGGTGAAGGTCAAACAGAAGGTTCCCGGGAGTTTCGAACGACGGAAGGAGCCCGGCAATTCGCTCGAAGCGCAGTGTGGTTTCGACGATCATGAAGCAGGAGCAGTGTCTGGAGCTGTTCCCTTCGCTTGTTTCAGCCTTGTCGGGGCAACAGCGGCTTAGATAGGCCTAAGTCGTAACACCAAGTCAGTCTAGTATTGATGTGGTCATGCACAATTTGTATGATTTTCCACTCAACATGCATTCGGGCCGTGCTGATATTTTGGATATTGTTCGATAAATCACTCAAAATGGCTGGGCATAGGCGACGAAAGCCGGGCTTTGTATGTTTTATCACACAAAGTGTTGAAAAGAGGCGGCTATACACCGAATTTTATACGATAAATCGTACAAAAAAAGTTGCGTTGCCCACGAAAGCCGAGTTCAAACCCTAGTCAATTCAAATGGAGAGGAGAAAAACGCCCCGATGATCCTGCACAGCACAGGATTATTCGGACGTTTTTTATTTACCTATATAGGTACACTAAGTAGTTACAAAAAAAACGGCTATCTACGCAACTCATTCCGTAGTGGCCGTTCTTTCATTCTCACCATCACCGGCCGACTTCATGCCCCGTCATAATCTTCCGGATTTTTTCGAGCGGCGCTTTCGGTTGTCTGTCATACGTCAACAGTCCGTTGATCTCCTGCTCGACATCTGTCAGTTGCGTATAACAGAATCCCTGCACAACAGGTGAAGTGAACATCGGGTTCACTACGGCCGCTAGTTTACGAAGGAAGTCCTCCTCGTTATCGGCACCGGAATAACCCCAGCCATCCCAATCGCTCTTTTTAAAAGCAATTCCACCAAATTCGGAGATAAGCATCGGCTGCCCTTGGTAGGATGCTCCGCCCACGAAGATTCGCCTGTTAGCTGGCATGGCGCTCAATGCTGTCTCCATCGTGGCATACCTGGATTCTAGCACCTTCTGCTTGCTTTCATAGTCGTGGATCGTTAGCAAATCTGTGGTCATCTGTTCCCATCCATCGTTATACACAACTAGGCGGGTCTCATCCAGTGATTTCGTCAGATGATACATGGCCAAGCCATGCTGCTGCTGACGTTTATCATTTTGCACGTTTGGTATGCCCCAGCTTTCATTTAACGGCACCCAGGTCACAATGCACGGATGATTATAATCACGCTCGATGATGTCCATCCATTCTTTTGTAAACCGCCGGACATATTCCTCCGAATATTCATAAGCATTCGCCGCTTCCCCCCATACCAAGAGACCAAGCTGGTCACACCAGTACAGGAAACGCGGGTCCTCCGTCTTCTGATGTTTCCGAACACCGTTGAAGCCCATCGCCTTCGTTAGCTCCACATCTTGCTTCATTGCCTCATCGCTTGGCGCCGTTAAAACGCCTTCAGGGAAGTAACCTTGGTCCAGCACAAGCCGCTGATAGTAAGGACGGTTGTTCAGACACAGCTTTCCGTCCTCAACGGACACTTTCCGCATGCCGAAATAACTGCTCACTTCATCCAGATTCTGTGCGTTCTGAATCACCTTGAACGTAACATCGTACAGATTCGGATGCTCCGGACTCCACAGGCGCCCAAGTCCATGGTCGGCAAAATCCTTAAGGCCTACAACCCGGCTCTCCTCGCCATGTTTGACCGTGTATACATCATCGGAAATAACAGTCCCCCGAAATGAAATGCTCACCTGCAGCTGACACTCTTTGCCTTGATCAAGTCCATCCACAAACGTCCGTAAACGGATTTCGTTCCGATCAATGTCTGGCGTAAAAGCTACTTTCTTCAGATAAACCGCACTGACAGGTTCGAGCCATACGCTTTGCCAGATTCCAGTTGTCCGTGTATAAAAGATGCTTGCCGATTTTTCCAGCCAATACTGCTTGCCCCGAGGCAGCGTCAAGTCCCGACTGAAATCCTCGGCACGCACGACTAGCGTGTTCACTCCTTCCTGGAGCAGAGATCCAATCCCGGCGGAGAACGGAGTATGTCCACCTTCATGCACCGCCGCAAGTTGTCCGTTCACCCAGACCTTTGCACAATAGTCCACTGCGCCAAAATGCAAAATGGTTTCTTTCCCCTGCCAATTGGCAGGGATCTCAAAGCTGCGTTGGTACCAAACGACGTCATGGAATCCAGGGTCTTCTATTCCGCTTAGCTTGCTTTGAAAAGTAAACGGCACCTGGATGCTCCGGTCAAATGGGCTACCGCTTTGACGGTCCCGATACCAGCCCTCGCCCTCCCCCACATTGGCATCGTCAAAAGCAAACGCCCATTCTCCGTTCAAACACAGCCATTGTTGGCGGGTAAATTGAGGTCTCGGATATTCCATCCGTCTTGGTTTGATATGATCCAGCATTTGATTCATTATAGTAAGTACTCTCCTTTTTAATAGCGCTCTTCTTTTTCCATACTTCCCCATATGAATTACTTAACGTAAAAAGTGGCGTCTTGTTGATCCAAAGCAGTCGAAATCGAGGATATTTCTAATACGCCGTTCCGGTGCCTCATAAATACTCCCGTAATGTTAAAAGACTCAAACGAAGCCGCCCATGGGCTTGATAAACCGGTACGCAATTTCCATGTCGCATCCTGTTTGAACAAAGCGGTATTATTGCTCGGTTCAAGCCAAATCTTGCCGTCACGATGCCTTAAATAATGCCCTGGCGAGGATACGGATTCAATTGAGAATGCGGATGGATCGGCCAGTCCTCCAACAATTTTCCATTGCGATTCCGCATTGTACTGCCCTCCGTCGATCTTCCCTCGGCCATCTTGATAACGAATAAAACTGTTTGTGATGTTAAAACTCTCCAGCTGATTAACCGGGACTTCCACATCCGTGCGCACCGTCTTCCAGTTCTGTGTATCCAGACTGTTAGCCGTCCATTGAATCACCTTGGTACCTGCTGGCGCTCCGCCTCCAGCGTTGTCCAGCATCAATCCACTGCGTTCATTCATACTCGTATAGTATCCGTTGCCCTTGTACGTAAATTTCCACCTTTGAGTGTTCAACTCATTATTCGTCCACAAAACCACGTTTGTACCCGGTGTAGTAGCTCCGCCCGGATTATCCAAGATCAGGCCATTATTTACATTCATCGCCCGAAAGAAACCGCTGTTTCTGTAATCCAAACGCCACCGTTGGGTATCCAGTCCAAGATCATTCCACTGGATTACTTTAGTCCCAGCTGGTGAGCCGCCGCCGCCATTATCCAGAACGAGCTGGTTATTCTGGTTAATCAGTTTATAGATTCCTCCAGAGACAATAGAGGATTCCTTATCTACTTGAGCTACATTGGCACGGATTTCATTCCGGCTCCCCACTTTTACGGTATTTACCTCAAGGAGCAAGGAAGAATTAAGCGGCAGCAGAGTCCCGCTCCAGGCTGCCGGAGTGCTTTGGTTTGTTCCTTTTACAGTTAGCGGCGCATCCATTTGCGTCCAGGTCGCTCCGTTATCTCCGCTCGTAAACATTTTGTTAGCTGAAGATACCACATCCGTCATGCCCCGAACGTAAAATCGGCCGTTAGCTGTTCCATCATCGATGTAGGCAACCTCTGGGGTCTGAGATGCGCGATATATTCCCGTCCCTACTACTTTCCCTAGATCGGTTGGACTTCCCCAATTGATGCCATCAGGTGAAGTTTTGAAGCGGACTGCAAAGTTAGGAGCTGCCCCCAGCATCTCAAAAAACATGAAATAACTTCCGTTTTTCGCTTTTAACACCCTTGGCATACCGGGACGCCAGTTCCAATCCCCCTGATTGCCCACAATGATGCTGTAATTCCCCCAAGTCAGTCCACCATCACTGGAAATCTCCTGCGCGAGAGCTTGGTTATAACCTTGCTTGCGCTCATCCGAGTAATAACAGATCAACCGGCCATCGCTCGTTACCGCAAACTCTGGTTCCCATGTGCGCTTCGTTCCGGCGGTTCCCCTTGCGGCCAGGTTGCTGTGGAACTGCCAGGTGGTGCCATTATCCGTGCTTCGCCAGATATGAATCGTATACGGTGCAGAATTATCCCAATCTGTAGTTGCAAACAGTAACGTTCCTGCTGGAAGACTTCCAACCTGCTGAGGTAGTACATACAAGGTTGTCATTCCTTGCTGATTCCGGTTCAAACCATAATTGTTAGGATCAATTTCACTGATCTTGGACCAGGTTGCTCCGTTGTCCGTGCTTTTGTAAAAGGGAAAAGGCTGCATTCCTACCCAGCCTGCGTTTCCGGGAAATCGGGGTGTAAAGGTGGTCAAAATATCTCCATTACCAAGCTCCACCGCCCTTACATAGAACGGCTCAGGTTCAGCCGGATTACTATATACGACCGACCCGGTTGTAGCCGCTTGTGCAGACGGAACCGCCATTAATGACATGAACATTGTGGCAATTACTGCAAGCAGTGAGATGCGTTTCAACCTATTTCCCACCTTAATCCCTCCCTAAAATGAATGGTCAGATCACTCTCCCGATGGCACGGGGAGATTATGCGTATTGCTCCAAGGAATTCCGAAATCAGGCGTACCATCCGCATTCCAGCCGAATTTCTGGATACGCGTCGAGCGGACGCTGGCATTGGATTCAGGTGACGGAAGCGCATGAAAGATGATCCAATCCTCTTTACCATCCGGTGACTTCGTGAAGCTGTTATGTCCGGTCGCGTAAACTCCATTTTCTATACTTTTGCGGAATACAGGCTGCATAGATTTCGTCCATGAAGACGGGTCCATGGGATCGGCCTCTTCATCCATCGTTAACATACCTAGAGCATAATCCTCAGACCAAGTAGTACTCGCTGAATAAACTAGAAAAATGCGGCCGTTCCTATGCAGTGTGACGGGACCTTCATTTATGGCCATTCCACCTTGTTGTTCCCACGTAAGTGTTGGAGCCGTTAGCAAAACATGTTCCTCTGACAACGTCCAAGGGTCACTCATTTGCGCAATATATATAGCAGAGCCATATTCGGGAAAATGTCCGTAACCGGCATACATAAAATAAAGCTGGTTCCGCACCGTCACTACGGTACCGTCCAAGCCAGGGACAGGGGTTTTCAGCGTCCCTTTCCAAATCCAATCGCCTTCCAACGGATCACGGTTTTCGTTCTCAAGTACACATAATGTGCGAGATTCGTCTCCGCCGCCGTCATTAGCTGTGTAGTAGATGTACCATTTGTCATTCAAATAGTGAATTTCCGGCGCCCACAAATTGTGGCTGTAGGGACCTTCCAGTACAGGGGTCCAGACTGTCTTTTTTCTGCCCTCAGCAAGTCCGCTCAAGCTGGAAGATTGGGTAATGGCCAGGCAACGCGACTGTGTATACATAAAGTAATAATAGCCATCGGTGTGCTTCAGCACCCAAGGGTCGGCTGCTTTTGGTACGATTGGATTACGGAACGTTGCAGTGTTGTTTGACATTTCCTCTCTCCTTTTAGAGGTTGTTCAAAAAGGCCACCATTGATCACGAAGTAAAGCTGGAAGCGAACTCGACATCGAATCTTGTATTCACCTTCGAAGTCCGGTGCTCATGTAGGTTTGCCTACACTCTGCTCCTCCTTCTTCCCGTTCATACAACCTTCTCGGTGCCCAATGGCGACCTTTTTGAACTCGCACTATTACCCTTTCATTCCAGTCAAAGTAATGCCTTCAACAAAGTACTTTTGCGAAAAGAAAAATAATAGCAGGGTAGGAATTAAAGCTAGAACGGAGCCGGCCATAATATAGGTCCATTGGGAGGTATAGAATCCTTGGAAGGAAGCAAGCACCAGCTGCAGCGTAAACTTCTCCGGTGTGTTGATATAAATCAGGGGACCCAGATAATCGTTGTAACCCGCTAAAAATCCCAGAAGTCCTTGTGTAATCAACGCTGGTTTGGATAACGGCAGCATGATGCGGATAAAAGTCTGGAACGGATTCATTCCATCCACCTTGGCGGCATCCTCCAATTCTTTGGGGATGGTCATGAAGAACTGCCGTAACAGGAATACCGCAGCAGCAGCCCCGAACATTCCTGGTACGATTAGCGGCAGCCAACTGTCGATCCAGCCGATATTTTTGAACAGGATGAAGGTGGGAATCATCGTAACGACGCCGGGAATCATCATCGTGGCCAGCAATAAGGTGAAAAGCAGGTTTTTAGCCGGAAACTGCATTCGACCGAACGCATAAGCCGCTAGCGCACTCGTAAACAGACCTACCAGGCATGGTAATAAAATAACTAAAAGCGTATTGAAAAACCCATGGACAATGTCCGATTCCAACAACACAAAGCTGTAGTTGCTCCAATCAAAGTTTGTAGGAATCCATTTAGGAGGAAATTCAAATTCCGATCCCGCTGGTTTCAGCGATGTGGAAACCATCCATAAAAACGGGATTGCCATCATAAGGGCTCCTATGGATAGGAACAGATAGGCAAAGCTTTTGCGGACCCATTCGTTCCTCTGTTTTTTGCTATGCATCCCCGTTCTCCTCCTATTCATAGTGGACCCAGCGCTTAGACAGATAGAAATTGAGCACCGTGATCGCTAGGATGATGAAACCGAGAATCCACGCCATAGCTGAGGCAAATCCCATTTCCATATAACGAAATGCATTCTGGAACAGGTAATAAACGATCGTTGTTGTGGAGTAATTCGGCCCGCCCTCCGTCATAATCTGAAACCGCGGGTAATCTTGCAGCGCCCCAATAATCGAAGTAATAAGCACAAAAAGCGTTGTGGGAGAAATGCAAGGTATCGTGATATGACGGAATTTATCCCATCGATTAGCTCCGTCGATTTCTGCAGCTTCGTAAAAGCTGCTTGGCACACCTTGCAGCGCCGCTAGATAAAGAACGATATTAATGCCCAAACCGCCCCAGACCCCTTGGATAATCATCGCCGGCATCGCCCATATTTCGCTGCTTAGCCAAGCCGGACCTTGAATCCCGATATACTGCAGCAGATAGTTCAGCAGACCGTAGGTATCATTAAAAATCCACTTCCACAGCAGGGTGAGCGCAATGATGGAGCTGATCGTCGGCAGAAAAAACATCGTTCTGAAAAAACGGATACCTTGAATTTTCTGATTAAGCGCCGTTGCAAAACCTAGAGCTAAAGCCATCCCAATCGGAATGCCTAACGCCGCGTAGAATGTATTCAGCAGCGTTTTCCAGAACAGCTCGTCGTTGATAAGTCTGACATAGTTATCCCCACCATTTAATACGGGCGCTTTGTAACCGCTATAATCGGTGAAGCTGACATAGACGGAATAACTGAGCGGAATAAACGCAAACAGCATAAAACCTAGAATTGGCGCAGCGACGAATAAATACGCCCACATATACTCTTTGTGTTTCATCGTTGTCCACCCTATTTGAACAATTTAGGATTGCCTTCTTTAATTGCGGCATCGATTTTAGGCTTAAGCTCGTTTAAGGTATCCGCAGCAGTTTTTTTGCCTTCACGAAGGGGTCCCAGTCCTTGATTGAGCATATCAAACCACTTCGCGTTGGGAAGATTGGTCCACGGTCCCGCAACTTGCGTCTCAGCTGCCTTGATAAAAACCTCTGCATGTTCCGGTTTTTGGTCAGGCTGCAGGAATACATCGGTATTGGCCATTGATTTGAAGCTCGGGATGGAAAAGCCCATTAGTGATTGTTCCTTCTGGCCTTCCGGCCCTCCTAAAAACTCTACCAGCTTATAAGCCGCCTCCACCTGTTTCGTCTTGCTGTATATGCCTAACCCCACGGAGCCGCTCGTTCCTCCCCAATTGTCGGCTGGAAGCGGGGCAACATCCCAATCAAAGCTCACTTTACGGAAATCCGGCACCGCCCACCGTCCAGTAATCATCATGGCTAACTTGCCGCTTTTGAACATTTGAGTGTCATTTAAGTCCTTCAAAGCTGCTGAACTTGGGACGACCCCGTGTTTATTGGTGAGATCGGATATAAATTGCAGCGCATCGGTCGTCTCTTGGTTATTGCCGATAAACTCCTGTTTGTTATCACTGAGGAATTTACCTCCCTTTGCCAAAACGAAGCCCTCCCACCATATCGGTCCCATGCCGTACTGCGTTGTTTTGCCATTGTTGCTGACGGTCAGTTTCTTTGCTGTATCGAGCAGTTGCTCCGAATTCATCGGTGTTTTCGAATCAGGGAACGGGACGTTCATTTTTTTAAACAGATCTTTATTGTAAAAAAGTACAGTTGGCCCGATGTCCTTCGGCAGTGCATAAAGGGGCCCTATTCCATTAGTCGCGCCATCGTAACGATACCGCTCAAGACCCGAGCTCCACATATCAGCGGTATCGATGTTACTGCTCTTCACGAAATCCTCAATGGGCAACAGCAGATCCTGACTGACCCATCTTCCAAAATCTCCATCCGGGACATAAAACACGTCCGGAGCATTGCCGCCTGCAAGAGTGGTGTTCATTTTACCGACGTAATCGCCTGGAATATGCAAATAATCAACTTTGATCGTCGGGTTCCTCTCTTCAAATACTTTGATCAGCTTCGTAAACACTTCTTTTTCAGACGGATCTCCCCATCCTGCAAACTGGATTTTGACATTGCTTCCTGAATTCGATGTACCACCAGATCCTGACGATGAAGGTTCAGATTCTCCTTGAGCGCATCCGAGCAAACCACCCGTGAACAGAGTGAAAGATAGGAGCACTACAAATCTTTTGCCGTATCTACTTGTGAGCAAGCGCATCTTTTGGACACTCCCTTTGGTTTATTTGTTTTTTTATAACTCTAATTATCCGGGACATATTGGTAGCAAACAATTATGAAAACGCTTTATCGACCATGCAAAAAAAAAGCAGTACTGAATCGTTTTCGACGGTCGAAAAAGAGACGCTCCTTATCGCAAGGGCGTCAAAAATTCATTGATTTTGCTTACGCCATTCCAGTGGTGTGACACCCGTCGATTTGATAAAAAACTCATAAAACCGGCTGGAAGAAGTGAAGCCCACCTCGGCGGAGATCCATTCTATGACCTTATTTGTTTGCTGTAAAAGCCGTTTTGCCTCCATTAAACGAAGGCTGATCATATATTGTTTTGGCGATACGCCGTACGATTCTGAAAACTTCTTGCGGAGATTACTTTCGGAAAGAAAATGACGCGCTGCAAGCTCGTTAATCGTAATTTGAGTATGATAGCTGCTATGAATTTCTTTTAATATCTCTTCTATGACCAGATGATCGGTACTTGTTATTCGCATCGGCGTTTCACTATTACGCTGGAATACGAGCAGTGTTGTCTCAAAGGCAATCCTCATGATGTTATAGGAGTCGACGCTCCGCCTCTCTGACTTCCATTCTTTCTCCAACTGAATAAAACTGATTTCCGCCCAGCGCATATCGTCATCTTGGAGATGGGCGCTGCGAATCCGATGCGGCTCGCGCTCTGTTTCATGAAAGAGATACTGGCAATGGACTGGAAGCTTATCATGTAAAAAATGAACAGAAATCCCCACCCAAGGTTTCGTACAAACGAAGCCGTGATGCAGCCGGGGAGGAATGAGGATAAGATCACCGGCTGCAACCTTGATATTCTGGTCGGAAGAGCTGTAATACCCTTCTCCATCCAAAATAAGAGTCAGCTCATCATATTCATGGGAATGTGACATAAACAGACCTTCGCCCTGCTCCGCTTGAAAGGTGTGAGGCTTAAAGTGCTCCATACTGATTACAAAGCTCTTTTCACTGTTTTCCATGTTCCACCTCCCGCTTCTCCAGCTCTTTACATTTGATTCTATGAAGTGATCCATACCCCGTCAACATCACGTTAAGTTATGAAGAATTATTCATAAATTCAATAATTGGATATTAAGATTTTCCAATTATAATGAGAACAGTCAGTACACGAGGGGGAAAGAGCCTTAAATGGAGCAGCGCGTGGTGCTTATCGTCGACGACGATAAGGAAATACGAGATGGGATTGAGATTTATTTGAAACACGAAGGTATTTCCGTTTTGAAAGCCAAAGACGGATTGGAAGCGATGGAGATGCTAGAATCCAGCGAGATACACCTCATCATATTGGACATTATGATGCCGAAGCTTGACGGGATAACGGCGACATTTAAAATTCGGGAGCGACGTAATCTTCCGATTCTCATTTTAAGCGCCAAAAGCGAGGACAGTGACAAAATACTGGGACTTCATGTAGGAGCAGACGACTATGTGACCAAGCCGTTTAATCCCATGGAGCTTGTTGCCCGGGTAAAGTCCCTTCTAAGGAGATATGTTAATCTCGGCTCTTTTGAAGGTGCAAAAAAGACCATTAATCTCCAGGATCTTATGCTAGACCAGGAAGCTAAGGAAGTTTCAGTAAATGGCGAATCCGTCAGGCTCACGCCTATCGAGTATAAGATCGTGGAGCTGCTAATGACGAACGCGGGAAGAGTCTTTTCGATTCAGGAAATTTACGAACGTGTTTGGAAGGAACCCGGTTACAACGCCGAAAATACGGTTGCTGTCCACATTCGCAAAATCCGTGAAAAAATTGAAATCAACCCGAAAAACCCAAGATATTTGAAAGTGGTGTGGGGCATTGGATACAAGATGGAGAAATAAAACTCGTTTTATTTTGTTTGCGCTCTTGTTAGTCATTGGCCTAAGCGGGCCTCTAACGTTATTGTATCAGGGAAGCTACTATCTTCAACGTGATTACTTCGGTACAAAGGAATTCCGTCAGGAGCTGGATCAATTCGCCGCCCATTTGAACCTGTTTGAGCTGAACTCAATTTCAAAGGAAGAAGCGAAATCCTTCATTACGGTGGAGAAGGATGAGATTGTTAATTATCGCAACCAATTGGGCTCTCTTACGAACCAGGTTAATTCTATCTATGACGAATACGAGACTCTCATTCAGGATGCGATTGCCGGTAACAACAACACTGCAGCAACCTATTATAAAAATGAGAGAGAAAGCAAGTTAAAGGATCTTATGACGCTGTTCAAGGATGATAAGAGTGTGACCTCTATTATTCGTAAGGAGAAAGAGCAGCAAATAGACCGCTACTACAGGTTAAGAGAGTCATACCGTCCTGAGTACAATCGTTTGCTGGATCAGTTCTATTATTACGTACAAGATGCTTCGTCGGGCGAAGTCAATTCAAATATGAATATTGAGGGTGAACGGCCAGCTGACAAGGAACTTTCCGACAGAGGTTATATCTATGCTACGGACTATACCATAGGCACCACTAATTCACTGCATAGCTCAATTGAAGGGCACGAACTACTGGTCGCTTCGTTCAGCTCTTATCAGGGCTGGATCGCGGTGTTAAAGCATAGTCCCCAGCACGAAGCTGCAAAGAGATACAAGTGGGAGCAGCTATTCCTGTTCGCTTATATCCTCGCAAGCAGTGTTCTGCTTGTCGTAAGCTTAACTCGCTTCAAAAGCATTATGTCTACACGAGATGAGGCAAGCTGGTGGGCGACTGGCTATTGCAAGCTTCCTTTAGATGTAAAGATGTTATTTATTAGCGGAACGGCAGCACTGACGGTCAGCTTGCTGAGCAACTTCGCAAGTTATTACTCTTCCCTGTACGATTTGCCCATGTTAAGCGGCATGAAGCTGCTTGTTTCATTCGCGCTTGCGGCAATCAGCATGGCGGTTACTCTTCTTCAAGGGAAGCTCCTGGTTAACGGACTACGGAATTGGAATGATGTAGGAATAGAATGGTCTCATTCCTTATTACATCGAGGCGGTTCGCGTGTGAAATCCAGCTTTGTTCAAACCATAAATCAATTGAAAGACTCCTTCATTTATAAGAGTACTGGAATCCGGCTGTCCCTTTCCACTACTATTTTTATCGGATCGGGCTTTATAGGAGGTTGGGCGGCGTTTACGAACAATGATACCTTATATGCACTACTTGCACTGACTACGGCAATTGGGATTACCGCATTCTTTCTATTGTTCCGACAGCTGGGATATTTGAATCGGGTCGCCAAGGCTGCGGATGAGCTGGCCGCCGGTCGAATGCCCGGCGCGCTTCCCCAGTCAGGAAGTGGCGTGTTTACTTCTCTAGCGATCAATATTAACGCATTAAGACAAGGCGTTAGCATGCTTCAGAATGAACAAGCCAAGAGCGAAAGACTGAAAACAGAACTGATTACGAATGTCAGTCATGATCTACGTACTCCCCTCACATCCATAATTACTTACACGGAGCTGCTAAAGTCAGAGGATGCAACAATTGAGGAACGCGCAGCCTACATCGAGATAATCGACCAAAAATCGAAACGGTTAAAAACGATGATTGACGATTTGTTCGAAGTGTCGACCATGACAAGCGGCAACGCGAAATTGCTTATGGTGAAAACTGATCTCGTCCAGCTTATGCAGCAGGCTATTGGAGAACACAAGGAAGCTATGGACAATTCAGATGTTCAATTTCGAATTTCACTGCCGGAATACCCGATATATTTTCCAGCAGATGGACAAAAGTTATGGCGAGTATTCGATAATCTGATCGTTAACATGTTGAAATATTCGCTTAATCATACTCGCGCCTACATCTCCATGCAGTTGTCGGAACAGCAAAAAGTGACGATTACATTTAAGAACGTATCCAATTATGAAATCAACGATAATGCCGAGGAGCTCTTCGAGCGCTTCAAACGCGGGGATACATCTCGTCACACCGAGGGCTCAGGCCTCGGGCTAGCTATTGCCAAATCTATCGTTGACCTTCATGAGGGCCGCTTGATCCTGGAGACTGATGGGGATTTATTTAAGGCTTCTGTAATTCTTAAAGTTGAGGAACATTTAGTTGCGAGTTAAATCGAACTAAGAATATCGATGGAAAACAAAGTTAAACGGCAAAAATCAAAAAGCACCGGGATTTCCCGGTGCAGTAAGGTTTTAATTTGGTGGAGCCTAGGGGGATCGAACCCCTGACCTCATCGCTGCCAGCGATGCGCTCTCCCAGCTGAGCTATACACCCAATAAATCAGATTGTAGGTCAGCGAAAAAGGGGCAAGCACGACTGTAATCGCCTGCAAGCCCCTCCCTCCCTACTTATCTACATCGTTGTCATCAATGTGCAGCCCTAGCTTTCGCAGATTGTTCCTTTTTAATGTATTTGTGTAATTCACCTACATCAACGAGTACCTATCCCATTAAATGCAACGAAAAGCTGAAGGGCATAAACATTACTTAATAGACGTATTAACCTACTTCTTCCTCGCCCTCAGAGAACTGGCTGTTGTACAAGCTTTCGTAGAAGCCGTCTTGAGCTAACAGCTCATCATGCGTGCCTTGCTCGATAATATCGCCATCCTTCATAACAAAAATGAGATCGGCATCGCGAATTGTCGACAGACGGTGAGCAATAACGAAGCTGGTACGTCCTTTCATTAGGTTCGCCATCGCTTTCTGAATGAGAATCTCAGTACGCGTATCAACCGAGCTTGTCGCTTCGTCCAAAATTAGAATTTGTGGATTCGATAAGATCGCACGTGCGATTGTAAGCAACTGCTTTTGGCCTTGTGACATATTGCTTGCTTCCTCGTTAAGGACCATATCATAGCCGTCTGGCAGTGTACGAATGAAATGATCCACTTGAGCAGCCTTAGCTGCTGCGTAAATCTCTTCATCAGTTGCATCGAGCTTGCCATAGCGAATATTTTCCTTAATCGTATTGTTATACAACCAAGTATCCTGCAGCACCATACCGAACAGCGATCGCAAGTCGTTGCGAGTGAAGTCACGAATGTCGGTCCCATCGATCATGATTGCACCATCTTGTATATCATAGAAACGCATTAACAACTTAATGATCGTTGTCTTACCAGCACCTGTTGGTCCAACGATAGCGACTTTTTGTCCTGGCTTTACACTCGCAGTAAAGTTGTTAATAACTGATTTCTCTGGATTATATCCAAAGTGTACATTTTCAAACGTAACAGAGCCTTTTACATGAGAAGCACTTGCTGGTGTTGTCGTATCTGCAGGCTCTTCTTCTTCAGCCAAAAATTCAAATACGCGCTCAGCGGCTGCAACTGTCTGCTGCAAAACGTTCGAAATATTCGCAACCTGTGCAATTGGCTGTGTGAACTGGCGCATATATTGGATAAAAGCTTGGATATCGCCGACAGAAATTCGGCCATTTACAGCCAAGTATCCGCCGAGAATACAGATCGCTACATACCCAAGATTACCGATAAAGCTCATTATAGGCATCATCATCCCGGACAGAAATTGCGATTTCCATGCGGATTTGTATAGCTCCTCATTATGCTCATCAAACTTTTGAAGAGACTGTTCCTCACCATTAAATGCCTTCATCACCATATGGCTGCCATACATCTCTTCGATATGTCCATTAACATGTCCGAGAGACTCTTGTTGTGCAACGAAGTGCTTCTGCGATTTCTTTACAACCAGCATAATTAAGATAAAAGACAGTGGCAAAACGCAGAGCGCCACTAACGTCATCTGCCAGCTAATCGTGAGCATCATAATCAAGATCCCAATAATACTCGTTACCGAAGTAATAATCTGGGTCATACTTTGGTTCAAGCTGTTGCTGATCGCATCGACGTCATTCGTTATATGTGACAGCACTTCGCCATAATTTTTTTTATCAAAATATTTCAAAGGCAGCTTATGAATTTTCTCAGAGATATCACGTCTCAAATTATAAGTAACCTTCATCGCAACATTAGACATGATATAACCTTGAATATAAGCAAACAATGCACTAATGATATAGAGTGAAACTAGAATGATCATTATTTGGCCTACAAAACCAAAGTCAATGCCATCACCAGTACCCGAGATTACATTCATGACACCTTCGAATACTTTGGTTGTCGCTTCACCGAGTATTTTGGGACCCAATATATTAAATATGGTAGATCCAATAGCAAACAGGATGACAAAGGCTACTGCAATCTTATATCGGCCCAAGTAAGAAATAAGCTTCCTAAATGTCCCTTTAAAATCCTTCGCCTTCTCGCCTGGCATCATCATCCCCGGTCCACCAGGTCCTCCGCCCATCGGCCCTTTGTTCTTCGGCTTTTTAAACTTGGAGGCTTTATCGCTCATTGCAATTCCTCCTTCGAAAGCTGAGACAAAGCAATTTCTAAATATGTCGGGCTGTTCTGAAGCAGTTCTTCATGCGTACCGATTCCGACAATCTTACCTTCATCCATTACAATGATTTGCTCTGCATGGCGAATCGTATTTACCCGCTGTGCAACGATAAGAACGGTGCTGTCTCCTGTATATTTCTTCAACGCGTTTCTAAGAGCGATATCGGTCTTATAGTCAAGCGCGGAGAAACTGTCATCAAAAATATAGATCGGTGACTTCTTCACAAGAGCGCGTGCAATCGATAGACGCTGTTTCTGACCACCGGATACATTGGCGCCGCCTTCTGATATATTTTTCTCAAAGCCGGCCTCTTCCTTAAGAATAAAGTCTGTCGCTTGAGCGATATCAGCAGCTAAATGTATTTCCTCATCAGAAGCTTCTTTTTTTCCATAACGCAGATTGCTTGCAATCGACCCTGACATCAGTTTACCCTTCTGAGGCACAAAACCGATTTGTTCATGAAGATCATACTGTGTTACATCTTTTACATTAACTCCGTTGACTATAATCTCACCCGAGCTAACATCATAGAAGCGTGGTATCAAGTTAATGAGCGTAGATTTCCCTGAACCTGTTGATCCTATAAATGCTGTTGTTTCACCAGGTCTGGCTATAAACGAAATATTAGTCAGCACATCTTCCGGTGCATCCTGGTAATGAAAGCTAACATTACGGAATTCAACAATACCCCTCTTGTCGGAATTAAATGGCTTCACCTGAGCAGGATCTTCAATAGTCGGCTTCGTTAAAAGCACTTCGGCGATACGCTGAGCAGATACCGCAGCACGCGGCACCATGATGAACATCATTGAAATCATTAGGAAGGACATAATAATCTGCATTGCATATTGCATGAAGGCCATCATATCACCGACCTGCATAGCCGATTCAGCAATCTGCTTGGCACCCACCCATACAATAAGGAGAGTAATGAGGTTCATAATGAGCATCATCGCAGGAAACATAAATACCATAACACGGCTTACGAATAAATTCGTTTTCGTCAAATCCTGGTTTGCATTATCAAAACGCTTCTTCTCAAATTGTTGTGTGCTGAATGCACGAACAACTGTAAGACCACTTAAGCTTTCTCTCGAAACGAGATTTAATTTATCAATAAGCTTTTGGATGATCTTGAACTTCGGCATCGCCAAATAAAAGACAACTCCAATTAACGCAATCAGCAGGGCAACTGCCAGACCAATTATCCAAGTCATGGAGTTATTTTCTCTCATAACCATGATGACGCCGCCCACTCCTAAGATTGGAGCGTAGAACAAGATGCGGATACCCATAATAATAAGGGTCTGAATCTGAGTAATATCGTTTGTTGTTCGCGTAATTAATGATGAAGTTGAGAACTTATCAAACTCATTGTTTGAGAAGCTTTCAATTTTACTGAACACATCACGACGAAGTTTTTTGGCAACACCGGATCCAACTCGTGCAGATAGATAACCGACACCAACCGCAGCAGCAGCTCCGCCTAAAGCAATCAGAAGCATAATTAATCCAGTCTTGATAATAAACGTGCTCTGAATCTTGCCTACATCCATTCCAAGCTCGCCGTACAACAGCTTAACAAAAGCTGTTCCCGTCTGAATCTGTATAGCAGAATCCATCCCATTAGCAGCTGCGATTGCTTCATCCAGCTTATCGGCAGGAAGCTCTTGGAATACTGGAATTAGTGCATATAACTCATTAAAATCAATATTGGACATATCCATCTCTTTGGAAGGAGCAGCCTTATCACTTGATGTTGAAGCTAACTGCTTCGAGACTTGGATGAAGGTTGAAGCAGCCCTGCCGAAGATTGGATTTAATTCCTCAATAGCATGGCTATCCATGTCCTTCAAAATATAAACATTGTTACTTTCCAGAAGGGGATACTTATCGATGAAATTCTCTTCCCCTGCGTTGACAAGTGAGTAATGCCGTTCAACGATTGCTTTGTCCTGCTCCTTCATTAAGGAGGTCATCAGTGCAAAGCCATCCTCACTGATTGCTTCTGGTACAGCACTTTCAATACCGCTCTGCTGAATGCCTGTATTAACGATGGTAGACATATATTTAGGAAGATTTAAATCCGACATCGCTTGCCCAAACAATAAGGCTATAGCACCAATGAGCATCACTGTAAAGGGTTTTAAATATTTAGCGAGTTTTACCATAACAGGTTCCTTTCCTCTCTAGGATTGACGCTTTTTGATGTCATCAATGATCTCGTACAGCTGATCACATAGAGTAATTAGCTGTTCTGTTTCCTCATTCCCAAGTCTTGATACAATTTCATCTGTAAAGGTTAAGAACGCTTTTTTGGCTTTCTTTAAAGCTGCTTCTCCCTCTACATCGAGCATAATATATACAACTCTTCGGTCATTTTTGCTTGTAACTCGCTTAACATAACCTTTCTCTTCCATTCCATTGATCATCTGTGAAACTGACGGCATCGTAATCTGCAAGAGCTCACTGAGTTCGGACACTTTAATACCTGGCGTAGCAAGCTGCTCCTGTTCGAGGGAATGTTCGCAATGCATTCTGCTTCTAATGATCCCCATTACATGGAATTCACGCTGTTTAACAATGTCTGCTAGTTGATGTTTTGATGATACACGTCTTATTTTTGACATGACTTCAATCAGCCGTTTACCTTGACTATGCTCCTGTTCCATGTCACCCCTCCATTCTACATGGATTCATCCTTCAAACTAGTTAGCCAACCTATTAGTTAGGTACACTTTTATTTATGTACACTTTTATTTAGTTTACCTAAGTATATTCACGATGTAAATATAAATTTCACTTTGGGGGATCGAACCCCTGACCTCATCGCTGCCAGCGATGCGCTCTCCCACGGATGGTTATTTACACAGCCATATCAACTATTCCATTCCTTAAACTTATTTGTCCATCTTTCATTGCGTGCTCTTTATTCTTCTTTGATCCTTTGTTGCCTGATCTTGATTTTTTCCATCGCTCGTTCTGCTTCAACCTTCGTTAATAATTCTTCTGGAGAGAAACTCAATACTTTATCCCTATTAAAAATATACCTACAAAGCCACTTGTCATAGGGTTGCCACAAGAATGTGGTTAGCCAACGTGTACATTGGAGCAAGCTGTGCTGAACCTTCCAGCTTCACTAGCATCAGCAAACAAAACGCGTCAGAGCGATCCAAATCTGATTCATGACGGCCCGCTCGCTTGTGCCATAAAGATGCTTGATCTGCAGGTGCTGCTTGATCCAATTGAAGAAGAGCTCAATGGCCCAGCGGCTGCGGTACATCTCACTGATTTCATCACATGTCAGGTCAAAGCGATTCGTCACCAGAAAGAGCTCGTTTCCCTCCTAATCTTGCGTCTGGATCATCCGGAGTTCGTTTTTCATTTTCTTCTGCTGCGAGCCGATTCATACACGCCAATCGGCGGAAACCACACTTTCCGCGGGAACGTCATACGCTTCTAACGGTTCCAGATGCGTGTTGCTTTTCAAGCGGGTCACGAACAGAATCCCTTCCCGATTGTAACGATCGAATGCCGCATAATCGATGTAGCCGCGATCAAAGATGTACGTGACGCCGGATTCATCAACGAGTTCCTCCATCTGCAACGCTAGTGATTAATTTTAATCGTTACAACTCAATATAAAATTAAAAATGGTCCCGAAAAAGCACAAGTCGCAATGTCCCTAATTGGGGCGATTGTTGCGGTTGTCGTTGGAGGGGTAATCGCTTTAGTAAAATACACTGAATTGGGCGATAAATTTTTTAATCAAAGTTATACGTTTTATATGGACTATGGCAGCATTCCCATTTTAGTTCTCTTTACGATCGTAGGGGCAGCTGTAGTTAGTACATCCTGTAAAAGAAGTATTCAGACGCTGGAGACTATGGAGATCGCCCCATTAAGTAGACTTAAAAAATCTTTAGTTGCGATGATCGATTTCATACAAAGTTATAGGCCTAAACACCGCGTTATTCTGCTCGTTAGTTGAGAAAACGACAGCCATTTCAACGACTGTCGTTTCTTCATGCTTATAGAGCTATCGTTACCCGTTAGCAATATAGTTTCTTCATCAATTAGTTTCAAACCATTCTGGTAACGGCATTCCTTTTAGACAATGTTCGAACCATACTACAACCCTATTTAAATAGTCTCTTTGATACTCTCGATTCCATCCGCCACCATGAGCGGCTTTAGTATAACATACTAAATAAGTTTCAATTCCGAGACCCTCTAGACCCAAGAATAGAGTCCTTGATTCACTAGTCCAATGTGCGCCGTCCCATTGCATCTCGCCCCCTGTTTCAATCAACAAGACAGGTGTATTAATCGATCCGATATTCTCTAGTGACGATAGTTCCTTATATATTTCAGGTCTGAGCCACATATCCTTTGGATCAGCTTCCCCTAATCGGCTGGGCCTAAAGGCATGAAAAGGAACTCCATAATTACGATCCTGGTGCAGGAAGTCGTGGATCCCGCAAATCCCCATCGCTCCCTTAAAACGATCCGTCTGTGAAACGATCCATGTCGAGAGTCCACCACCGTAACTGAACCCATAAACTCCGATTGCATCAGGATCAGCAATTCCTTGTTCTATCAAACAATCCATACCCGCCATTACATCCTTATAAGGATTTCTCATAATTTGCAGGTTCCTAAGTTCCTTTTGAAATTCTAAGCCGTATCCACTGCTCCCCCTAAAATTTGGAATGAACACAGCGTACCCTTGATTGGCGAGGAAAAATGCCGCACTTTGTCCTCCCGCGCAGTTCAATTCCTTAAAATCCGCAATAATTTTCCCTTCAGGTCCACCGTGCAAAAACACAAGTGTAGGGACTTGACTCCCTGGTTCATACGCAACGGGTAGAACAAGAAGGGACTCAATGCTCCAACCTTCACTCTCATATTTAATAACCTTCACTTCAGGGATTGGGTAATTAATGACCCTTTCACTGAAATGACTTAGCTTCTCCATATTTCCTGTTTCAGATTGCTTCCAAATTTCCATTGGTTCGCTTGGACCGCTGTATGGGAAAATCACGGAATGTTCTTTGTGCAAACACTTCACCCCAGCAGTGTGACGATGGGAATATGTAACCCTTGTATCATCTGTCAACTGCTTTAGCTTTCCTGTGGAAGTTTCTATTGAGAACGTATAATTAGATAATCCTCTTTGCGCTGTAAGAAATACATGAGAGGCATCGAAACTAAAATCATGGAGTTTTACTTCGTATCCTGGAATTTCTACTTGGCAAAGTTGCTGGAACTTACCATCATCCTGAACATTGATCTCAACCGATGAATGCAACACTGAAGCCATATATAAGGATCGACCTTTCAATTTGAATAGGTCTGCATCTCCCGAATACAAAAGGTTTTGCCCGGATCCTGAAACGAAAACTTCCTTTAGTTCATCATTTTCTTTGACTATTATCTTATTTCCGTCATCCCATCCAACTATGTCAATTTCTTTATTTAAATGATGGATCAGCCTTCTGTTTTCTCCAGTAATCGTGTCGACAATATGTAGCTCGGATCGATAGAGAGAAGAAATATAATCAAAGTCGTCCTTATTATTCTGTTTTCTAGTTTTATAAATAAGGATATCTGTTGACGGTTTCTTCTTGTAGTAATCATAATTCAAGGAGTGTCTGGAGCCATTGGGCATAAACGTGTAGGCAATCCATTTCCCATCTGGGGACCAGCAAGGCTTTGTAAATTGAAAAGGATTTTGGACGGAGGAATGAGTAGTAGAGATTTGTCTTTTCCCAGAACCGTCTTGATTCATTACCCAAATTTCCGTTTTTCCAGAAATACAAGATAGATAAGCGATCTTACTTCCATCAGGAGACCAGCTTGGAGCATGGGCATCTTCATAAGAGGATAGAAGCTCAGTGTAAGCGCCGTCATTAAGGTTTAGGAGCCGAATTGAACGATTACGCCTCCCATGTTCAAATTCTTCTTCAGGCACATCATGATTTCCGAAAACGATCAGAGCTTGCTGGTCATCTGGAGAAATTGACAAATCTTCATAATCAAAGTAGTTAGCCGCTATTACATCATTTTTTAACTGTTCACTGATTAATGAGTCGTCAGTAACCTTATTCACCATTATTACCTCCCACTTCCAGTAGTAAGAACATACATTCTCCACTGAGTGAAAGGTTCCTCTTTTCAATGGCTTACATTTAGCGAATGCTAATTAAAAAATTCTGTTGACATGTATTTGCTCGGCATGATATGATCTTTCTTGTCGCAGTAATCATTTTTGATAAGAAATTGATTAATACATACGACATTCATTTATACGGGGCCTTAGCTCAGCTGGGAGAGCGCATCGCTGGCAGCGATGAGGTCAGGGGTTCGATCCCCCTAGGCTCCATAATAATTTTCCAACAGACAGCCTTTATGGGCTGTTTTTTGTTTTGGTAAATGCTAAGCTTGTACTATAATTCATACAAGTAAGTCTAGTATTGATGTGGTTGATGTGGTCATACGTATTTTGTATGATTTTTCACTCAATGTGCGTTCGGACAACAGCGGTTTCTCGGATTTTGTACGATTAATCATTCAAATTGGCTGGGCAAAGACGTCGAAAGCTTAATTTTGTATGTTTTATCACACAAAGTGTTGAAAAGTGGGTGTTCCAAACCGATTTCATACGATAAATCGTACAAAAATTGCGTTGGCGCACGGAAGCCGAGTTCCATACAATATTCGATTCGAGTGGCGAAGCACGCCCCGATGATCCTGCACAGCGCAGGGTTATTCGGGGCTTTTTTATTTGACCTAGGAGGCGGTTGGAATGAGTTTTGAAATTGAGCATGCAAAATGGATCACAGGGCATCTGAATCGTCGCAGTGGTGAACGTAAGGACTCATTGAAGCGCGGGCATGGTTTTGGAAATCGGATGTTTGTTGAAGGGATCTGGTGGTCGCTCCTGGGACATTTTGATGGGTTGCATCCAGAGTACGAAGTGATGGATTGGCGAGGACGTTCTTATTTTGTAGATTTTGTGTGGAAGGTGAGAGGAAAACGTTTTGCAATTGAAATTATAGATTACGGATCGCACGGCAAAGGCCGGTCGAAGTATCGATTAGATTTAAATCGTAACTTGTTTCTTCAATCCCAGCTATTTGAAGTCATTTTGATATAACTGGACGAGATGAAAGATAATCGATTATTTATTGAAGCTATGCTCCGGAACATATTGGCTCCTTACCTGGGCTCAGTTGCAAAGCAACATGGTATGGCTGTAAGACCATTTTGCAAAGTTGAAAGACAACTCATGCATTTCGCGATCCGTTATAATCGGGTCCTTCGCCCTTCTGAAGCTGCAAGGGAATTGGAACTTCACAAACAAACGGTAATTAAATACTGCCGTCTGCTTGTTCAGAAAAACAAGTTTCGACCTGTGCCAGCCAAAACAACTGGTAAGATTTATCATTATGAATACATAGGATCAATTCAAAGTACTGATTTGTCTTGATTTTAATCCTACACTTGATCATTTGGTTCAATCCCTCTAGGCTCCATAATAAGAAATTAAATCGAAACTCTTGGTAAATCAAAGTTTTTCGGCTTTTCTGGAACCATTATCATTTTCGACTATGCGTTATCAATGACCATAAGAGTTACGAAGCACTAATTTTTGACAAGAAGCACAGCAAAAAGCACCCATAGTGGGTGCTTTTTTATCAACTTTACTTATCCTCCGGATTTTTAGACAAAAGATTCGACAGTTCCTTCATAAACATGTCGATGTCCTTGAACTGCCTGTACACCGAAGCGAAGCGTACATAGGCGACCTCATCCACTGGATACAGCTGCTGCATGACGAGCTCGCCGATGTTGCGGCTCTCCACTTCCGCCTGAGCGGTCGTGCGAAGCTCCTTTTCGACCTCGGAGACGATCTCCTCCAGCCGTTCCACCGGCACAGGACGCTTCTCACAGGCCCGAATAAGACCACGGAGAATCTTGTCCCGGCTGAATTCCTCCCGGCTGCCATCCTTCTTAATAACGATAAGCGGAGTTTCCTCGATCATCTCAAAAGTCGTAAAACGGCGGCTGCAACGCTCACATTCGCGGCGCCTGCGGATCGACTTGTCCCCGTTGGCGGGGCGAGAATCAAGAACTTTGGTTCCGTTATGCTCACAATAAGGGCATTTCATCCATGTTCCCTCCTTTCCAACCTCATGAACTATTCCTACAAATCCGCTCCCTGTAAGGGCTGGCGGGTATCTGCACAAATTTATCTTTTTCGGGCGTATGAACCTGGCATTTCGGCACATAATACTTTTACCAACCGCGAGGAGGTGAAACAACAATGGCACAGAACAACAACAGCAACAAGCTGGTTGTAACGGGTTCCCATGCAGCCCTGGACCAAATGAAGTTTGAAGTTGCTCAAGAACTCGGTATCGCCATCCCACAAGACGGCTACTATGGCAACTTCACGACTTATGACGCTGGCTCCCTCGGTGGTTACATCACAAAACGTCTGGTAACTATCGGCGAGCAATCCCTTGCAGGTCAATACAAATAATTGACCTCATTCAAGTCATACGATTTTACCGTCAGTAAGACGGTGTGCGTATGCAAAGGAAGTACAGGAATCTAGCCATTAGGCAACATTCTTGTATAACCAGGGTCCGGAGATCATCCCGAAGCGGATGACCTTCGGGCCTTTTATCTTTTATAACATCCATTATACATAACTAGACCATTCGGGATAAAGGCTTTTGTACTTTTTGTAATAATAATTGACCCTCTGGACATAATGTCGTGTTTCTCCATAAGGCACCTGATTAAGCTTCTCAAGAGTTCCGTCCCAAACTCCGTCCTTAATCCATTGTCCGACCTTGCCGGGACCGGCATTGTAAGCAGCCACGACAGCGACCGAATTACCCTTGAACTGGCTGTCCAATGAATGGACGTACCAGGACCCCGCCTTGATGCTCTCCTCTGGGTGAGCCATGACGCTATCCCGCGTCATTTTGTTGAATTTAGCCATCTCGATGATCCAGCCTGCCGTATCAGGCATCAGCTGCATAACCCCTCCGGCGCCTCGCCGGGACACTTTGTCCGGTTTAAAATTGGACTCCACCCGAATAATCGCCGCGATCAGGTACGGATCCACCTTTTGCTGAACCGACTCTGCCTCAATGCTGTCCATGTAAGAAATTGGATACATCATCCGCCCCAGCCAATCCGACTTGAGGAAAAGGAGTGCGATAAAACCAGCTAATACAATCAGCAGCACTCTCTTGCGAGCGAGCCATCCCCAGCTCATAAACGGCCCCGATCTGCTAAAAAAGAGTCAACCTGGGCGCGCGTCTCTTCCTCGCTGCCACTGTTGTCGATGACCCAGTCTGCTCGGAGTTTCTTCTCCTCCAGGTCCATCTGCAAACCGATTCGGCGAAGCGCCTCTTCCTGGTCCATGCCATTCCTCTTCATCAGGCGGTCCAGCTGAATTTCAGCAGGCACGTAAACGACCAGAACTCCGTCATAGGCCTCATCCTGTCCAGTCTCATACAGTAGCGGAATATCTGCAGCAACCAGTCCGCCCGGTTGCTCTTGCTCTGCCCGGTCCATCTCATCTTTCATATGCCGCCGAATCGCTGGATGCAGGATCGCCTCCAATTGGCGGAGCTTGTCCGGCTGGCCAAATACGATTCGACCTAGAGCAGCTCGATCCAGCTTCCCATCCGGAAGGAGCACCTCCGCTCCAAAGGCGTCAACAACTTCAGCAAGCGCCGTTTCACCGGGAAGCACGACCGCTCGAGCAGCCTCATCGGCATCCGACACGAACACTCCCCGCTCCCGAAGCAAGCGGGAGACGGTGCTTTTACCGCTGGCAATACCGCCCGTCAATCCGATTCTCATCCGTATCATCACCTCCAGCTTCTACTGCAACTTAAATTCCAATATCCCTCCGCGGGGGAGGGATATTTAGGGTTATCACCATAACTTACCAAATCCGATTAAAAGCAGTAGCATTCCAGGCAAAACGCCCAGCAGCCTCATCCGTCTCACCCCGGAAAACCGGAAGCCGAAGCGCATACCAGCGAGTAGGAAAAGACCGCTTGCCAACATGATGCTGATCGCGGTCAGCCATGGCTCAAGACCGACCATCGCCGCGCCAAGGCCGGCACCAAATGCATCCAGCGACAACGCCGCACCAAGTAAAAGAGCTTCTCCAGCGCTGATGCTGCCTGAGCTGTCAACATCGGCTGCTTGCGGCGTTCGCAAAATCTGGATAACGAGCCCCAGCTTTTTGATCTCCAGCGTAAGCACCGCAATGGATGGAACCGCATGGTCCGCTTCGGAAGTTATGCCTATAGCAGCCCCACTGCTAGCTCCTCCCGTTACACCGCTGGTAAATCCGCCGCCTGCCGCTTCAGCATCGACTGACTTCGTCCTGATCCCTTCCAGATGCTTACTTGCCATCAAGTCCGGGTTTTCCTTGCTCTGTGAGCCATTCTCTGCTGCAACATCCGAAGCTTCCGAAGCGATTGAAATGTCAGAAGCTCCGCTGCCTCGAGCCTGCTGAAGCAGCGAATAACTTCCAATACAGATCAGGATCAGCGCCCCAATCAGCTTAGCGCCCTCCGGTGATACGAATCCGGTCAGCCAAGCTCCTAGGTTCATGCTCAGCAAAATTACAACGCCCGAGCATCCCGTTATGATAAGCACGGATAACAGCGGAATTCGGATCCGCCTTAATCCATACGTTACTCCGACACCGAATCCGTCCACACTGACGGCAAAGGACAGCAACAGCAGCGGATACAAATGAGCAAGCATCTTAGGGTGGTCCTCCCTGCGTATGTTTGCTCCATCATATGCAGGGGCTGGGCGTCTGTTCCTATCAGCAGCAGGCAGCCTAGCCTTCGCTCAGGCCTGCCAGTTGCCGTCAACCCCTATCGCAAAGCGGCGGAAGCCGCGCTGCGCCGGGCTTTTGGCAGTGGCTGGCAAGCGCCGCAGTAATGCGTGCCTCGCCCTCCGACTACCGTTTTGATAATCGGATCACCGCAGGAAGGACAAGGCTCATTCTTCCGACCATATACAAGCAGTTGATGCTGAAACGAGCCCGGATCTCCCTGTCCATTGACATAAGACTTGATCGAGGAGCCGCCTGCCTCCACTGCGCGCTCCAGCGTAGCGCGAATTGAAAGATGCAGCTTACGCCACTGCTCTGGCTTCAGACGGTCGGCCGTTGTCTCCGGATGAATGCCAGCACTATGCAGCGCCTCATCCACATAAATATTGCCAAGCCCGACGATGTATTCCTGATTCAACAGCAGCGGCTTGATCTTGCTTGTACGGCTCCCCAGTCGGCTGCGCAGCGCCTCCAAGGTAAATTCATCCTCAAGCGGCTCCAGGCCTAGCTTTACCAACGGCGGCTGTCTGAATTCCTCACCAGACTCGAAAAGATGCATCGTGCCAAACTGGCGCACATCTTTGTAACGCAGCTCCGTTCCATCTGTAAAGCGAAAGCGCACATGCGTATGCTTTTCGACCGGATCATCAGCGGCAAATAGACCGTAACGACCTTCCATCCTCAAATGAGATACCATGACAAGTCCATCCAGCACAAAGCGGATGAATTTACCGCGACGTTCTACTTTTTCAATTGTATGTCCGGCAAGCGCAGCGGCGAAAACCTCTGGCTCGCGGGGTTTTTGTATAATTCGGGGCAGGCTGACTTTGACAGACTGAATCGTTTTGCCTGCAGCGATAATATTTAGCGTACGGGTTACCGTCTCAACCTCCGGCAATTCCGGCATAACTGAATCACACCTTTCTCTAGGTGTCTATTATACCGGAGAACAGGCCATTCTGCATGCTGCATATGCTGGTTATAAGCAAAAAAGCCGCCCGCTCCGATTGCACGGAGGGGCGGCATTGACTTAGCCCAGCCTTTACTTCGCTTCGTACCAGTTGGCGCCGTAACTCACATCAGTTTTGAGCGGCACATTCAGCTCCAGCGCGCTCTCCATCACCTCGGGCACGAGACGTTTCATCGTCTCCAGCTCATCTGGATGAACCTCGAACACGAGCTCATCGTGTACTTGCAGCAGCATACGGGAGCGCAGCCCTTCGGCTCGCAGTCTCGTTTGCATTTTGACCATCGCCAGCTTGATTATGTCTGCTGCTGTACCTTGAATCGGCGTGTTCATCGCCGTGCGCTCCGCAAAAGAACGCAAATTAAAATTCGACGCCTTAATCTCCGGCAAATACCGGCGACGCTCCAGCAGCGTAGTCACATAACCGTCCTGACGCGCCTGCAAAACAATGTCGTCCATATACTTGCGCACGCCCTTGAACGCTTCGAAATACTGATCGATAAAACGCGCCGCTTCCTTACGCGTAATATTCAGGTTCTGTGAAAGGCCGAAGTCGCTGATGCCGTACACAATACCGAAGTTAACCGCCTTGGCGGAACGCCTCATATTGGAGTCAACCGCCGATTGCGGTACACCGAACACATCCATGGCTGTTTTTGTATGGACATCGATATCTTCTGTGAACGCCTCAGTCAGCCCCTCATCCCCAGAAATATGCGCCAGTACACGCAGCTCAATCTGCGAATAGTCAGCCGCCAGAATGAACCAGCCCGGCTCCGATGGCACAAATGCCTTACGAATCTTGCGGCCCTCCTCCAGACGGATCGGGATGTTCTGCAAGTTCGGGAACTGGCTGCTCAGCCTGCCGGTCGCCGCGATCGTCTGACGGTAATACGTATGGATCTTACCGCTGTCCTGGCGGATTTCCTTGAGCAATCCTTCTACATAAGTCGACTGCAGCTTATGCAGCTGACGGAAATGCAGGATGAGCGGAATGATCTCATGATAAGGCTCCAGCTTTTCGAGCACGTCGGCGTCGGTGGAGAAACCGGTTTTTGTTTTTTTCATAACGGGCAAGCCAAGCTTGTCAAAAAGAATCTCGCCAAGCTGCTTAGGCGAATTAATGTTGAACTCCTGTCCGGCGTGGCGATAAATCTCTTCCATATCCGCCTTGATGCCGATCTCCAGCTCCGCACCAAGCTGACGGATCGTCTCTGCGTCAACGGAAATTCCCTGGCGCTCCATGTCGGCAAGCACGCCAGACAGCGGCTGCTCTAGCTCATAGTAGAGATGATTCATTCCCTGCTCTTCCAGCTGCTGCCGTTGCAGCGGGGCGGCTCCACGTACCGCGTCGGCCTTGGAGGCCAGATGCGCGTACAAAGCTTCTTTGCCCGGCACTTTGAACTTCGCGCCTTTGCCATAAACGGACTCATCCGTTGGCACGGAAGGCAGTCCCATGCGCACGGCGATGCCGCTGATCGTCTGGTCCGTCGCCGTTGGATCCAATATATATGCAGCCAAGACGATATCGAACTCCACACCCTGCAAATGAACGCCGAGACTGTTCAGAGCAAGCTCCGCCCGATGTAAATCGCAGCCGATCTTCGGCGCCTTGGAATCGCCAAGCCAAGCTTTGAAGCCTTCAGCGTCAGAGCTCTGCAGCCAGTCCGCATCCATCGTATACACGCCTTCTTCAGCAGCGTAAGCAGCTCCGATCAAATGGGCATGATGCGGATTGTCTCCAATCGCTTCGAGATAAAAAGCTCCGGGCTGCCGCAGCGCAGTCTCCAACGCATCGCGCGCTGCTGCATCACCAATTTCTACCGGCAGCAACGTCAGCTCCTTCTGCGGTTCAGAACTAACACCACCTGCCGCCGACAGGTTCAGCCGCTCGATTAGCGACTTGAATTCCAGCTTGCCGAACACCTCGGCCAGTTCAGCCGGCTCATAGCCGTTGTAAGCGAAATTCCCCGTCTCTCCCTCAAGCGGCACCTCGCGGAAAATCGTCGCCAACTTTTTGCTCATCAGCGCCGAATCTTTATTCTCCTCGACCCGTTCCTTCAGCTTGCCCTTGAGCTCGCTCGAGCGCTCCAGCACTTGCTCTACGGTGCCGAATTCATGCAGTAGCTTAAGCGCCGTTTTCTCGCCAACACCGGGAATGCCCGGAATGTTATCGGAAGTATCACCCATCAGACCTTTCAGGTCGATGATTTGCAACGGCTCAAGCCCATAACGCTCCTTGACGGCAGCGGGATCGTACAGCTCTGTTTCACTGACTCCTTTGCGCGTCAAAGCAATCGTCACTTTATCGGAGGCTAACTGCAGCATATCTTTGTCTCCGCTCACGACGACCGTTTGCACACCTTGCTCATCCGCAAGGCGCGTCAGCGTGCCGATGATATCGTCCGCCTCATAACCAGCAAGCTCAAACTGGCGGATGCCGAATCCCTTTACGACATCTTTGATAAGCGGGAACTGTTCCGACAGCTCGGATGGCGTTTTGTCCCGAGTACCTTTGTATTCAGCAAAGCTCTCCGTGCGGAACGTCACCTTTCCAGCGTCGAAAGCAACCAGTACATGGGTCGGTTTCTGTTCTTCCAGCACTTTAAGCAACATCGTCGTGAAGCCGAATACGGCATTCGTATGTAATCCAGCGGCGTTCGTAAGCGGTGGCATGGCGAAAAAAGCCCGATACGCAATGCTGTTGCCGTCAATCAATATCCACTTGTCCATCTTGTCCATTGGTTGGCACCTCGTTCTCTACATGGTTGTTCTTATCATACCATATTGGTAGGTAAACATCTGAAACCTTAGCGGTCAAATACTCGTATGAATAGTAAATACTGGGATATTCCCACTACTGGAGGATTTTTATGTCAGGAGCTTCAATTATCGGAATCGGCATGCTCTTCTTTATGTTATTCCTACTTGTATTTCAAATCGTCATTTGCGTTTGGGGTTATCGAGATGCCAAAAGCCGAGGTTACAGCAATGAATTTGCTCTGCTCGTCCTGATCGCATTGCTATTTTTCCCAGTGCTTGGACTTATCATTTATTTGATCATTCGGAGCGATCCCAATGACCGGTTTAAGCGCTATTAATGGATTGGGATTAACATTCTGTAATTGAAAAAGAGGCAGCCCGCTTGCACGCTGGGTGCCTCTTTTGCGTATCAGCTTATAGTCAAACGTTGATACGTAACTTCGTTATTTACACTCCAACCTAGCGATGTATTTGTTGAGATACCTCTAAATGATTCTGTAATACCATCATTACCTCCTTTAAATATGCGAAGCGTGAATTGAAAGTAGCCAGCCAAAGTGCTGTTTGGTCTGTACACGTCGTAAGTGACTGTACCTGTGTAAGTAGAATTTCCTCCTGAAGACGGAACTTGCATGCGGTATTGGTTTAGTCCATCAAATGGATTCAGAGTTCTGGATGGGGTAGGTTCCGGTGCGCGTCCAGTGATACTTCTGACAACAAGAGTCGAGCTGCTATTGTTAACAACGTCGAATAGACGAGTAACTAGAATAGAGGATGGGTCATCCTCCATTTGGCCGGTAGAAAAGGTTTGGGTAACAATGACCAACAGTATGAATAGAACTAAAATGACACCGACTGCATTCGTGGTGATTCCTCTTTTCAAATGACTTAATTGTCCCTCTATATACATAGTATTCATAAGAGGGATAAAGGAGCTCTAGCAATCATCACGGTAGAATAACAAAAGAGACTGATGGTCGCCCACCAGGCTCTCTTACAAATGAAATTGAGCAATGTTGAGGAGTTGTGTCTGAGATCAAGATCTTTTAAAGTATTTCCCCTTCAGTTCCTCAGTCAGCTGTTCCAAATGCCCGTCTTGAATGAGATACAATCTATCGCAGAGTGTTTCCAGATCCTCGTAGTTATGGCTCGTGAGCAAGATCGTTTTGTTCTCTTGTTTGAGCCGGAGAATGATTTCCTTCATATCGTTGTAGGTCTGATAATCCAGCGCATTGAATGGCTCGTCCAGGACAAGAATATCCTGACCTTCCATGATGGCTTGCGCAATGCCGAGCTTTTGCTTCATTCCAAGGGAATAATCGGCTACTTTTGTTTTGAGATCAGGATTCAGTCCTACAAGCTGCATCGCTTTGACAATCTCTGTGCGGCCAATTTTTCGCTTAATGTCTGCAAGAAACTTTAAATTTTTGAAGCCGCTGTAAATGCCAATATAACCTGGAGAATTAATAAATATGCCGATGTCCTCTGGAAAATCAACATCTTTACCCAGATGTTTGTTGCGCACGAAAACATGCCCTTGATCCGGGGCCGTAAATCCGCAAATGATTTTAAACAAAATCGATTTTCCACTCCCGTTTGCGCCAACAATTCCAATAGTAGAGCCTTTTGCAACTTCCAATTGAATATGGGATAAAACGGTTATTCCATTATAGGCTTTGGATACGCCTGCCACTTTGATTTCAGCCATATTGCGTCACCTCATCATCTATATTTAGTTGAATCGTTTCTTAAACCCGGCCAGAAGGACGTAAAACGTCCAAATGGCTGCTAGTCCTGTAAGCATCATGGCAATGAAACTCCCGGAAAGGCTCTGATTAGACTCCACTGAGAATGATGCATGTTGTGCAAGACTGGACATCCCTACCGGAACATAGCGTACCCATGAGAAAGGCAGCAAATAGAGGCCAAACATCATTAACACACTGACATAACCAGCTACAGCCTGACGGGTGAACAGAAACACAACGAACAAGATCAGAAACTGGACTAACAGGTCAAGCATCCTCATACCGGCGGAATAAAATAATATCTCAATAACACTTCGATCGACATTCGCAATGAATGTAATTCCTCCCGAAGGCAAATTCGCAAATGATGCGATCAGCAGACTTGCCCCTGCAAGCAGAAGGACATAACCAAACAGGAACATAACGCAGGTGTTAACGATAGAAACTGCCCAATGCCGCTTGGAGCGCAAACGAATCGTGAGCATCATGTTATGATCCCTTTTTTCATTTTCAAGAAACATCGCCAACAAATAGATCGGTAGTGTGTGGATTAGAATCATCATTGTAAAATCCATCGCTTGGAAGTAACCGTGTCCATGCCCCCAAAAAACATAAAGCAAGTAATCCTCAACGGTGCTGTTAGGCATTGAGCGTAGCTGAATCAGCTTCCATAGACAAAACAAGCAGACAATGAAGACAAGCACAATTAGATTTCTTGAAGCATATAACCGAGTTAAGTAATAAAATGTGATGCCTCTCGGCAATGATAATCGCAAATTCCAAACCGGGCGTTTATTCCAGTATTTACGGATAAAAAACACAATAACAGCGATCATGATCGCTAGCGAAATGAAGCTTATCTGCAAGGCATAGGGGTAATTCAGATTGTACATAAAAATAATATAATTATTGATGAAAAAGAACGGAATACGGGTCAGCCCCTGTATCTTAGATTTCATGCCAATGATCATTAGCGCGTACAGCGAAATCGTCATTAAAGCGACTTTTCTTTTTTCAAAAAAATGATGCAGGGTCAAAAATACGTTAGCAAGCACGCTTAATCCCAAAATCATGTAAATTACGGAAACGACAGTAGCTTGCCATGGGTAACGGAAATATTCGCTGAAGAGCTGCAAAACGATGAGTGAGGGATCGGCCGGATCAGGGATAGGAAATGCCGGACCCGCTGGAAGCCCGATTCCGATCACGAGGATCACGAGAAGCTGGATGAGAACAAAAATGGACATGTTAACCGTCATAGCTGCCGCCTTTATCGCGAAATACCGAGCATAGCTGCTTATGCGAATCAGCACATAGTCCATGTCATCTTCCAGCTGATGATAGACCATATAGAAAAACATAAGAGCCATAAAAAAAGTTAAATAATAGTGATTCGAAATCATCGATAACACGAAATTATCGTAGGAATAAGAAAAATCTTTTCGTTCTGACAAGCTGACCAATGCACATACTACCGCCAAAAAAAGCAGTTTTACGGATAGGAAGCGATTGATATCCCGAAAAAAAATAGCTTTCATACGATCCCCCTTAAGACGGATAGACCGTATATTTTTTAACTTTGCTAAAATAGAAAGCTATCAAAGCAATGAACAACAAGGCCAGAAGCGGGCCGACAAACAATGGATAATAGCCAAGCTTTCCTTCATCAAATTGTTCAGGATTGAAGCTGTAGTAAAGACGATAATATATGAGGCGGAAAGCGTTTAGTGTGAAATTCTCTAACATTGCATAAATAAACGGACCTGTCAAAATAACAAAAATATTTCTCAGATACAGCGACAATACAAAACCCATGGTGGCCATAATGGCGGACAAAAGTCCTTGCCAGATGCTTATCATTAAGCCGTATACTAGCGGGTAATTCACAAACATGGAGCCTTGGAAATGTTGAAGCTCTAGGCTAGGCATAGCCTTGCCTGTTTCAGGATTAATCAAGCTATAAAACGGAGTAATATCCGGTTTAATGTAAAGAGCCGTAATAATGCCAACCATCATAGAAACGAACATAATTAAAAAGGAGCTGGACGATACAACGATCCATTTGGACCATAAATAACGGCTTTTATTTACTCTCGGCAAGGTGTACATCAAAAACTGGTCCCTTCGCTCGAAATACATCAGCCAGCACACCGGAATCACAGAAATCAAAGGAAACAAAAAAATAATAAAGGGTATGCCAACCTCCCAAGCTTCCAAATCATGTTCAAGAGAATAGCTTTGATACAGCGTCCCGGTCAGAATCGAAACCGTTAAGGTTAAAATAAGAAGCGTCCCTAAAACAGACCATTTCAATTTATTCCATTCGAGCAGAAGCAAATTTCTCATAAGCAACCTCCTGTAAGTTTCAAAAGCAAGCCCATCAAGGGATTGAGCTTGCATGACTACTATAAGCCCGCCCATTTACAATCTTCAATAGATTATGAACAAACAAGGGTTTTACAGGAATGAACGTTTTTTCGTTCCTGTAAAACCCTTGTTTATACTGACTTTTTTATGGAATCAACACACCAATAGAAATATAGGATACACCAGATCGCTCGGTGTTTCGGGTCAAAATCCTCCCTTTTTGCCAGGCTACTATTTGCTGAACATTATACAATCCATACCCTCTTGATCCATTCACGATGTTCTTGGTCGTGTGCCCCATTGCAAACATCTGCATAAACTCGGTATTTGATCGATGAGCAAAAGGATTCAACACACTGATCTCGGTCATAGAATCGCTCTCTGCTCGCTGTACAAAAAGGATAATCTCATCACCAGGAAAAGAAGCTTCAATCGCGTTATCCACCAGAACCCCTATTATTTCCAGAATTTGATGCTCATCTGTTGCCATAGGGCTGAAAAGAGCGTGGATACGAGTGGTCAAGGTCATTTTTTTCAATTCGGCCATCTTCATTTTTGTATACAGAAAACCGCCGATTACTTTGCTATCAATCTGCAAAATTTCGCGCACATCAATCTGCATCATAATGTCCTTTGTGTACGCCGTAATTTGTGAGCGCGCCTCTGGGAGGGTGAGCGAGGTTTCCACGATACTATGAATCGCCAGCAGCTTATTATGGAATTCATGCTGTCTCGCCCGCACCTCAGATACAAGGTCGTCGATTACGGGAAGATATTGCTCAATGGCGGAGAATCTTGTTTCTTGACGAGACCTTTTATTTTGTTCATAAATAATCCAAATGTTCATGCTTATTACAAGTGAGAATACGATAAGAATAAACCATAAATTCTCTAACACAAAAGTGGTCTCGAAGTTTGAATAAACTATAATTGCAAGCACGGCAAGGGAAGACTGAATCAACATGATTTTCGTAAATACGCCGCTAAAATTAGCAAGAAAACCAGTACCTCGCTTGATAATGAGTACATAATACAATATTGTGGCTAACAGTATGGTAAGAATTCGCTGGAAATAAGGAAATGAACTTGCATGGATATCAAAAAAAAGCCCTGTTGCAGCTATGCTGAAGGTACGCAGTAGAATCCAGATCTGCAAACTCAGCAACGTGACGACAACCACTTTCATATTGGATAATGGCCGGATAAACGTACTGTTCAGAATAGCAACGCCAAACAATAAATAATTCAAATATATCGGGTTGTTTACCGGCAATAAATCAAAGTTGTTTACTTCAAGGCCTGCAAAAATATCTGAATTGCTTGAAAGACGAATTCGAAGAAATAAACATAGCCCATGGAACCACAGGAACCATAAAATGACGCTTCTTTTTATCCCAATAGAGTGCCCTGCCAATGCATAACAGAGAAAAAGCATGATGAACGTATCGAGTAAAACTTGAACATAAATCATTGTCCACCTCTATTTAACAGGAGGTCTTTATATTTATGTCCAATGGGGATGGGCTGGGATATGCCCGCTAATTCTACCAAACCTTCCGTTTTATCGATTTTAGTCATGTAGGATGTATTAATGATGTAGCTCTTATGGCATTGGACAAATGAATGATCATCCAACAGCTCAACCATTTTTTTTAGAGATAATCCTGAAATTCTATCCGATTTCACTTGATCTTCACTCGTTTTCAAATGAAGCTCCAGGTTTTTCCCAAAAGACTCCACATATACGATTCGCTCAAGCTCGTATTCAAAAATATAACTTTTCTGCTCAATTCGTAGCGTTTTTTTCCTTTGATCAAGATCAAGATGTTGGCTGTAACGAATCGTGTCACGCAGCAAATCTATAACCTCTTCCTTGGTGAAGGGTTTGATGAGAAAGCTATAACATTTTATTTCCCGGAAAGCCGTGAGCTCCTCATTGGCCAACGCTGTAGCAAAAATGATCGGGGTATAGCTGTATTGATCCATGGCTCGTAATTGATGCGCCAGTTGGGTCCCTTTATAATCCGCTAACTGAATATCCAAAATGAACAGATCTATCACTTCCTGCCGAGCGATATTTAAAGCTTCACCTGACTGGACGGCAGTTATCGTCCGGATAGAGCTGTCTATCTCGTGCACACAGGAGAGCATCAATTTTGTAATGTGGGGATCATCCTCCACGATCAGAATGTTCAAGGGGCAATCCTTCCTTCCTCTAGGTGTTTCTCTATACGCAACTCCCCCCATTATTTATAATTTATGGAATAGAAGCAAGTTGGTCGAGCCTAGCATTCCGTGCGCACTAACCGTAACTCACCTCTCCACTAACTGGATTTCGAGCGCAGGAAGACACTCGGAGACCCTAACGGATCTCAGAAGCGCTATTTGACCGGAAATGATGATATTGAGATTCTAGCAGATCTGAGAAGCGTTATTCCTCGATAATATCGACTTTTTGGAGCCCCAGGGGTCAAATAAGCTCTCTCAGTTCCGTTAGCTCAGAAAACGAGCCCATCTGTTATGAATAACGTTTCTGAGTTCCGTTAGCAATAGGCGGGCATATAGAAAAAAAGAAAAGGATTGAGTCTCAGATATCCATCTGAAAACTCTATCCTTTACTACGGCCTTATTACGCAGCCGCTTAGTTAATTAAGCTTGCTCAGCCGCCGCCGTTTCCGGCAAATGGGAAGCTGCTACCCGGTAGATCGTTACGTTGTTACCGATGACCGGTCCGCTACCTTCTCCGCCGGCTGGACGTCCATGCGCGGAGCCATGTCCGTGACCGCCTGCCGCAGGGGTCGAAGCACCCGCGCTGCCATTTGAAGCTGCTTGTTCTCCGTGCGCAGCAGGTTTGTTCTCAGAACGGGACTGCTCCGACGGTGCTTCAGTTGATTCCGGACGGCGAGCATGCGCACCGCGGAAGGAATCGCTGGATGCCCAAGCTTCAAAGTCAGCCTTGGAGCGCCAAGTCGTACAAACGCGGATCTCCTCTTCCGTGTCCGACAGCTTGCCATGAAGCACATCCATGCGGATGAAGCCTTCGAAGGTATGTACACTTTTCGGCTTTGCGAAACGCTCAAGCACCGCTTCTGCATATCCCGCTTTAACGAGAATGCGATTCTCGATAAGCATCGGATCTTCCGATTCTGCAGGCTTCCCTTCATTCAAAAGCCCCTTAATATAAGCTGCGACATGAGCCGCTTCAGGACCGCCCATCAGCGCATGCTGATGCAGCGTAATACCATGCGGACCTTTCGCGTGCAGCTGAGACGGATGGCGCTGAAGCACCGAGCGTACCAGCTCTAGCTCGCCGAGCATCGCTGCTCCGAAGGGATCAAGCCGCGCGCCTTGCTCCAGCAGCCAGTTCAAAATATCCTTGCGTCCGGTATGAGCCGCAGCTCCCGCTGCCGTTTCCCAGTCGCCACCGCCCCAGTTCATAGCTGCATGAAGCAGCCCAGGCTCTTCCTTCAATAATTCCTGTACCCGATCGAGGTCGCTATGCGCCGCTCCTACAAATGCCCGGACAAGCTCCGGATTCAATGCTTTTTCTGACATCTAATCTTCCTCCAATTAACTCATTATTTCCTGCAGATTGGGCTGTTTCTTATGCAACTGTTCCAGTGAGACTGAGCGCTCCGCCTGAAAGCTCGGGATGCCGTCCACGATACGGATTGTCCCCTCCACACCGAACACTTCCCGGAAAAAAGAAGCTGTAAACAGCTCAAGCGGCCGGCCCTGCGCGGCAACCTTTCCATCCTTGACGGCAATGAGCCGGTCGCAATAACGCGCGGCTTGGTTCAAATCATGGAGCACCGTTACAACGGTAATGCCTTCATCACGATTGAGCCTGCGCACCAGTTCCATCAACTCCAGTTGATGAGCAATGTCCAGGTAAGTGGCTGGCTCATCCAGCAGCAGCACAGACGGTGTCTGGGCAATAGCCATGGCGAGCCATGCCCGCTGTCTTTCCCCGCCCGATAGCGCGGGCAGCTGGCGATGCTGGAGCTGTTCAAGCGAAGCAGCGGCAATCGCCCAGTCAACGATACGTTCATGAGCTTCTGCGGTGCCGTCCTGGTACCATTTCAAATGGGGATGGCGTCCCTTACGGATGAGCTCACGCACGGTCACCTCCAGCATGGACTCTTGAGTCTGCGCCAGCATCGCGATGCGCCTTGCCGCTTCTTTAGGTGGGATCGTCGCAAGATCGGCTCCATCAAGCAGCGCCTTGCCGCCTTCCGGCTTGACCAGCCGGGCCAGCATGCGAAGCACCGTTGATTTGCCAGATCCATTCGGTCCGATAATGCCTACCCACTCTCCGGGATTCACGCTCAGATCAATGCCGTGCACAACGGGGCGATCTCCGTAACTCAATTTCAGCGCTTCTCCTGAAATCCGGCTCATTGCTTGGCCCCCTTCCGAAGCAGATAGAGGAAGAATGGCGCCCCGAACAGCGCGAGCAGAATGCCAACCGGGAACTCAATTGGATCAAAAAGCGTACGAGCAGCTGTGTCAGCAAAAGTGACCAGTGCAGCCCCACCGAGTGCCGATACCGGCATCAAAATGCGGTAATCAGCCCCGACCAGCAGTCGTGCAATATGCGGCACGACGAGACCGACAAACCCAACCATACCAGCTTGGCTAATCGCCGAGCCTGCTAAAAAAGCAGCGACCGCGACGATGATCAGACGGTACATCTCAACGCGCACCCCGAGCAGCTTAGCAGCATCATCACCGAGGGCGAGCAGGTTAGCCGGCTTGATAAGCAGCAACGCGGCAAGCAGTCCTGCCAGCGTATAGGGCAGCAGCGTGTCCGCATGCGGCCAGCTCCTACCGTTCAAGCTGCCGCTCATCCAAGGCAGTACAGACTGAACCTTTTCACTATTCAAAATCATCAATGCAGACATCGCAGCTCCGAGCAGCGAGTTAACCGCTACCCCGGCCAAAATCAACCGGATCGGTGAAGCTCCGCCTTTCCAGGCGAGCAGATAGATGACCGCGCTTGCTGCCAATGCACCGATGAATGCGGCTGCAGGAAGCAGTGCAATCTGCACGGGGAACAAAATCATGATCGTCACAGCGGCAACGCCCCCACCAGCCGAAACGCCAATAATGCCGGGATCGGACAGCGGATTACGGAACACGCCCTGTAGCAATGCTCCGGATAATCCGAGGCAACAACCGACCATAAGCCCGGTCAACACACGCGGCAATCGCAGATTCCAGACAATCTGCCACGCTTCCGTGTCGGTCCGGTGCAGCAAAGCGTTCCAAACCTCGCTTACTGGAATCCGAATGGATCCCAGCGCGAGGCCGAACAATACGCTTGCCAGCAGCAGTCCCGCTGTCGTTAAGAGCACGATCAGATTACGTGCCGCTGCTGGCCGCCGCGACCGCTTCAGCTCGGCCGGCGACAGAACAGCCGCCATATTATTTCACCTGCAGAAGAAGCTTGTTGATTGTTTTGATCGCTTCAGGAGCGCGAATGCCTGGGTTAGCTGCAAACAGTTCCGACGGAAGCACTTCGAAGCTGTCATCCTTAACTGCGTTCAGGTTTTTCCAAACTGGATTGTTCTCAAATTCCTTCTTAAACGATGCCTTCACTTCAGCTGCGTTACCGTGAGTAATGAGCAGGATCAGGTCAGGGTTAGATGCAACGATCCGCTCCATGCTGAGCTCCGAGTATTGCGGCATTTTGTCCATTTTCGGGAATTTTGCCGCTACGTTTTGGCCGCCGGCAAGCTCCAGGAAGTTGCCAGGATAGCTGGTTGGGAGTGCTACGACAAAGCTGCCCGGAGCTCCGTATACGATGAGCGTTTTTGGCTTCGTAGCAGGCTTTTTCAAGCTGCTTACAGTGCGGTCCATATTAGCGATCAGTTGCTCTGCTTTGCTTTCGTTACCCAGCAGTTTGCCGTACAGACGGGCGGAAGACTTGATATCGTTGTAAGTATTATGCGAGTTGAACAGCACTTGAGCGCCGAGCTTTTCCATTGTCGCCTTTTGGCTCATCAGCGATGGTCCAGCAATAATCAGATCCGGTTTAACCGATGCCAGCTTCTCGAACAGAATGCCGTGTGTGCTGCCAACTTCAACGGCGGATGCCGCTGCAGGCGGGTTAACCTTGCCCATTGCCGTTGGACGGCCGACTACCGTGCCACCAAGAGCATAGATCATTTCTGTGTCCGAAGAGGATAGGGTAACGATACGTTGTGGACGTTTATTCAGTGTAAAAGAGCCTGTGCTCGTTTTCAGCGTCAGCTTGCTGTTAATTGCAACTGTGCGGCTAGCGCCAGACCAGTTAACCCATTTGCCGAAAGCTTCCGTCAACAATCGGAGCGGTACGAAGGTTTTGCCGTTCTGGATAACTGGAGCTGCGTCCAGTGTAGTTGCTTTGTTGTTTATGTAAGCCGTTTTGGAACCAGCCGTTAGTTTAACTTTGACACTACCACTCGTCGCTGTAACCGATTTGGTCGCGCTGCTCCAGGAAGCAGTGCCTCCCAGCGATTTAACGATGGAGCTATATGGAACGAGTGTGCGACCGCTGAGCATGATCGGCGATGCATCGAGAGAAAGTGATTTTCCGTCGAGCGTTACTTTAATCGATGAGGATGCTGCATTGACCTTTGAAGGAGCTAGCGTCCCTGCACCAGAAGTGACGAGCAAAGCTGCGGCTGCAGCCGAAAGAATCCATTTTTTACTGCGGAACATGAAAATTACCCCCTGCGTCTATTAATAATGAGAATCAATATCATTTGCATCACCAATAATAGTGATAACGATTATCATTGTCAACAAGATTTTATTTTCTTTCATCCTTCCGCATATTTACTGTCTTTTTCAAACACTCACGACAGCATTGAGGATTCAGTCTCGTCTATAATAGCCATAAGGGTCATGGCAAGATTCCGTCTTAATACAATGGGGAAGGTGAAGAGCATGAGAAATGATCAACGAACACGAATCATTGGCCACAGGGGGGCTGCGGGAGAAGCGCCTGAGAACACGTTGGCTAGCTTCCGCCTCGCAGCAGATCAAGGAGCGGATATGGTCGAGCTAGACGTTCATCTGTCGGCTGATGGAAAGCTAATCGTATGTCATGATGAAACGCTGGATCGGACATCTGACCAAACAGGCGCAATTCGCGACCTAACAGAAGACGCCATCCGCAATGCCGACGCAGGCAACTGGTTCTCTTCTGACTTTTCTGGTGAGCGAATTCCTTTATTGGAAGAAGTGTACGAAGCATTGCCGGATTCCATGGAAATAAATGTAGAGGTCAAGGATGCCGCCGGAAGCGCGCTTGACCATGTTCTGTTAAGCTTCTTACGCGAGGGCGACCGCTTGGAGCGTACCATCGTGTCTTCCTTTGACCACAAGCTGCTCGTGCGGTTGAAGCAGGCTGAGCCGAAGCTGCGCATCGGTCTGCTCTATGCGGCTGATCTTGTTGATCATGCGGGCTACGCCGCTAGCTTGAACGTTGAGGTCTATTCGCTACATCCTTTTCATGAGCTTATCGGAGCTAAGGATACGTCGGACGCGGTCACAAGCGGGCTCGAAGTCTATCCTTACACCGCCAATCGTCCTGAGCAATGGCAGCGGCTGCTGGAGCTTGGGGTTAGCGGCATTATAACCGATTATCCGGGGAAATTGAGGAATTATCTTATCCATAAGGAAAGGAACGGCCACTAGAAGACCGGTATAATTTGCCCGTTGCGCTGCGCCAACGGCGGAACATAGGAATGCTGTTGAGCTCGGGGGCTTCACCGGTTGCAGCCTTTGGCCGGGCTACATTATTCATATTGAATGAAGTGATTTAATAACTTCCGTCCAAGGATGTCCTTGTGGAAATTGTGTTTGTAAAGAAAAGCTGAGCCAATACCTTTCCTCTCCTATCAGATGCGGCAGGATACGTTCAAAGTCCAACTGATCCTTTTCTCTAATTTTGGTGCTTCCGCCTTTATAGAGGAGCTGTAGCTCAGGTTTTAAATAAGGAGTGCCTTCGGTTGTGAAGGCTCGAATATCGCTCCAATTGCGGCGAATGGAACGCTCTCGCCCATAAACCCATTCGTCCTGTTCCCGGTCTATAATCATGAGTTGGAATGCCCATGGCGAACTCTCATCTTTACAAACCCAAATATCTTTTGTCGTTGCTAGATACTCTCCCGGTTCTCTGTGACTCAGCTTGCCACTTTCCGCCTTATAGATGAGCCAGTCCTGAGACAGACGTTCCAGTACGACTTCCTGCTCATCCCGAAAAAAGACGATATCCGTATCGCTATGTTTCCTCGTCTGATGACCGATGTAAAGGTCCAGCGCCCAGCCTCCTGCGATGGCCCACCACACGGGAATCGATTCAAATAAATCACGCACCTCCGCTACCGTTATAGGTGCCCAGTTCGAATAATCTGTACGCATGAAAACCTCCTTTGCCATTCTCAACCGTCCGTCTTCTCGTCCTATTTAAAGGCGTCGAAAAAGTTTCACAGCACCAAAGGTCGGCCCTGTTTTCATCAAACTCCTATAGTCCATCCTAATCTTTTTCTGGGAGTCTACCGCACAATCTTAACTTTCGGCCAAGTGCTTTGCCAGTTTTTTTGCCTGATACGCCTATCAAAAATGTCCATTCTCTCCTCCACTTCACGAAAATAAGGAGTTGGACTCAATTCCATGTTCAATACCCCCTCGAGTCCGCAAGGCGCAGCCAAAACAACTTGATCTCGGTCATTTAAAGCAAGTCCGAGCGCCGTTGCCGATTCAGGGAACTTAGAAATCGCATCTACAGTGGAGATATATGGCGGAAAGTTATTTTTAAGATGCATGCGAGCTTCGTTTTTTACTGACCATGGCAAGCCCGGCCTCATTCGGAGAAGACGGTTTTCCAATTCCTTTTCCACCGACTCGTCCACATTGCCGGGATCAAAATAAACGACATCAACATCACCCAATGGCGTCTTTTCCGTAAATCCATGCAAAACATCCCAAATCTTCGACCTCACAAACCCTGCGCAAACCATCCAATCAGGCAACTCCAGCGACTGAGCCGTCCTCAATATGTCCATCATCCACTCGTCCTGTTCTACCAATTCAATGATGTCCTGCTCACATGTTAATCTCAAGCTCCGTCGCCCCTTCACGAACATATATTCCTATTATAAACGCTAAAATAAAAATGGAAAGATTTTCTTTTTGAAGCTCCAGAAAATCTTCCGCGTGCACTAACTGGTCGCTGTCTTTGTAGGCTGTACGCCTACTGTAGCGAAACTGAGAAGCCTTATTTCAGCAAAATAAACTCGTTTCCAGAGCTAACGGAACTGAGAGAGCTTATTTGACCCCGAGGGCCTGAAAAAGTCGATAATACCTGGGAATAACGCTTCTCAGTTTCGTTACAAACATATTTGCATCGTTTCCGGCCATATAGCGCTTCTCAGTTTCGTTACAGCATCTTCGTTTAGATAGCGCTCTAAATCCAGTTAGTTGAGGGGTGTTTTGGTCATTTCGTAAGGATGGCTCGGCTTTCATGCTATGCTTTCAGTGCGAGACTGTTCCTGCGCGGTTTCGGTGCGAAACTTTCAATGCTTGGCATTTATTGCTCAGCTTTCATCGCGCGCCATCCAACGCAAGAAAGCACAAAAAAGCCCACCGTATCCCTCACGGCGGGCACCTAAAATATATTAAGCGTTCAAATCCGGGCGTTTGCCCGTAACGAGATAGGCGACGCTCTCGCCGATATTCGTGGCGTGATCGGCAATCCTCTCAATATAACGGCCAACGAAGCTGAGCAGCATCGATTGGTTGATCGTTTTCGGGTCGCCGACCATGAGCGAGAATAGCTCGCGAATAATTCCCGAATAAAGCGCATCGACCTCATCGTCATCCTTGGCCATCTTGTAGGCCAGGTCGACGTTTTCCTGCACATAAGATTGGATCGACTCAAAAATCATCGTCTGTACGATTTCGGACATCCGCGGCAGATCAATCAGCGGCTTAATAAGCGTCTGTCCTTCTAGGCGCATAACTACTTTGGCGATATCGACGGACAGATCGCCCATCCGCTCCAGATCACCGGAGATGCGAAACGCGACCAAGATTCGGCGCAAATCCTTCGCCACCGGCTGTTGCGTAGCGATCAGCTTGGAGCCAATCTCTGTAATTTTTTCCTCAAGACGGTTGAGCTCAGGGTCTTGTTTGATAATCTGGGCTGCTTCCTTAACGTCCACCGTCATCAGGGCATGCATGGATTTAGCTAGGGCAGACTCCACATGGTCACCCATCTCCTGGAGCATCTTATTCAGCTGATCCAGTCCCTCATCAAGCTCCTTGCGTTTAATCATGCAGCTTCTCCCCTCTCCTCCGGCGGTTAACCGAAGCGTCCCGTAATATAGTCTTCCGTTCTAGCGTCGACCGGAGTTGAGAACAGCTTCTCCGTTTCATCCGCCTCCACAAGCTCGCCGTTCAGGAAAAAGACGGTCCGATCCGACACACGAGCTGCCTGATGCATATTGTGCGTCACCATGACGATCGTGTAATCCTTTTTAAGCTCGCGGACGAGTTCTTCAATCTTAAGCGTTGAGAGCGGATCAAGGGCGGAAGTCGCCTCATCCATGAGCAGCACATCCGGCTCCACTGCAAGCGCGCGAGCGATACAGAGGCGCTGCTGTTGGCCGCCAGACAGGCTGAGAGCCGACTTACCCAGCAGATCCTTGACTTCCTCCCACAGCGAAGCGCCGCGCAGACTGCGCTCAACGATCTCATTCAGCCGAGCTTTATCCCGAATGCCATGCAGGCGAGGACCATAGGCTACGTTGTCGAAGATCGACTTTGGAAAAGGATTCGGCTGTTGAAACACCATACCTACTCGTTTGCGCAGCGTTTCAACTTCTGTGTCCGCGCCGTAAATGTCCTGGCCGTCCAGCTTAACGCTGCCATCGATTCGCACGCCGGGAACGAGATCATTCATCCGGTTGAGCGTACGCAGAAACGTCGACTTACCGCAGCCCGATGGACCAATGAAGGCGGTAATTGTCCGCTCCGGAATATCGAGCTTCATATCTTTAAGGGCGTGGAACTCGCCGTAATGCAGATTCAAGCGATCAATCTCCATGATCTGTTTCATTGCTTTTCCCTTCTCCCCATACGTCTGAATGTGACTAGCCGAAGCGTCCCGAGATATAGTCATCGGTCTGCTTGTTCTCCGGATTGGTGAAGATGACGTTTGTATCGTTGTGCTCGATCAGATTGCCCATATAGAAAAAGGCCGTCTTATCTGAAACGCGTGCCGCCTGATGCATGTTATGCGTCACGATAACGATGCAGAATTCCTGCTTCAGCTCGGAGATCAGCTCCTCGATCTTCGCGGTTGATACCGGGTCAAGCGCAGATGCCGGCTCATCCATTAGCAGAATTTCCGGCTGAACGGAGAGCGCACGAGCGATGCATAACCGCTGCTGCTGGCCGCCGGAGAGGGCAAGCGCCGACTGATGCAGCCGATCCTTCGTTTCCTCCCACAGCGCAGTGCGGCGCAAGCAGGATTCTACAATTTCATTGAGCTCTTGCTTGTTTTTGATGCCGTGGTAGCGAGGGCCAAAAGCGATATTCTCGTAGATCGACTTGTAAAACGGGTTCGGCTTTTGCCAGACCATGCCGATCCGCTGGCGCAACGTAACGACATCCGTACCCGGAGCATTGATATCTTCTCCATCCAGCCAGATGCTGCCCTTCATGCTTGCGCTTGGGATCGTATCATTCATCCGATTAAGACTTCGCAAAAAAGTAGATTTACCGCAGCCGGACGGACCGATCAGCGCAGTTACGCTGCTTGGAGCAAAGCTAAGGTCCACTTTTTTGACTGCTTCTTTGTCACTATAAAATATGCTCAGTTGCTCCGCAGCCAGGGCGGCGCCGCCGCCGGGTTTCGTGCTTGCTCCGGCGGAGCTGATAGATGGGGCTACAATCGCCATGTCATTGACCTCCTGGTTGTCGGATTATTTGGATGCCGTCAGCTTACGATACATATAGCGACCCAACCAGCGCGATCCCAGATTGAACAGCAGCACCGTAATGATCAACACCGTGGAAGCACCTGCTGCGATTTGAGCCGCATCAGGCGCAATACCTTCGCTGTTGATTTTCCAAATATGAACGGCCAGAGTTTCCGCTGGACGGAGCGGGTTGAGCGGTGATACCGGGCTGAACGGATTCCAGTCGGTAAAGTCCAGTCGCGGCGAGCTCATGCCAGCCGTGAACAGCAGTGCTGCGGCTTCGCCGAAGACGCGGCCAGCGGCCAAAATGGTACCGGTCAGAATCGTTGGCAGAGCTACCGGGAGCATCACTTTCGTAATTGTTTTCCAGCGGGTCAAGCCGAGGGCGAGGCCCGCTTCCTTTTGCTCGCGGGGAACGCCTCGAATGCCCTGCTCGGTAATCCGCACCATAAGCGGCAAGTTGAACACAGTGAGCGCCAATGCGCCGGCCAGCAAGGAAAACTTAAGATCGAAGTAGTTCACGAACACGAGCAGGCCGAACAGGCCAACAACGATGGAAGGGAACGAGGACAGAACCTCGACGACCAGGCGAATGAAATCCGTAAACTTGCCGGGGCGAGAGTATTCCGCCATATAGATACCGGCGCCGATGCCGATCGGTACTGTAATCAGCATCGTCAGCACGAGTAAGAACAAGGAATTGAATAGCTGCGGGCCGATGCCTCCGCCGACTTTGAACGTTTGTGGCGGGGAAGTCAGGAAGTCGAAGCTGAGATGGCCGATACCACGATACAAAATGAAACCGATCAATCCGCCCAATATGACGATGATCAGAAAGGCGAAGAAGTAAAATACTCCGGTCGCGATGCGGTCGACCTGCTTGTTGGATAATCTCATCGCAGACTTCTCCTTTCCAGAACGCGGACGATAAAGATAAAGACGAAAGTCATCGTCAGAAGCATGAGCGCCAAGCTCCACAGCACGTTATTTTGAACGGTGCCCATGATTGTATTACCCATGCTTAGCGTAATAACGCTCGTCAGCGTAGAAGCTGACTCGAACAGGGAGTTCGGTATATGCGGCGCGTTGCCGATAACCATCTGAACAGCGAGCGCCTCGCCGAAAGCCCGCGCAATGCCAAGCACGACGCCAGTCAACATCGCTGGCAGCACCGCAGGCAAAATGCTGCGCGAAATCGTCTGCCAGCGCGTCGCGCCTAGCGCGTAGCTGCCTTCCTTGAGGCCGCGCGGCAAGTTGGACATTGCGTCCGTAGCGATTGTCGTAATCGTCGGCAGGATCATGATGGACAGCACAATTGCTCCCGCTGCGATACCGAGACCTTGTCCAGGGAATACAGAACGCAGGAAAGGAACGATTACACTAAGACCGACAAATCCGTATACAACGGAAGGAATGCCCGCCAGCAGCTCGATGACTGGCTGCATAACCGTTTTGCCGAACTTAGGCATGAGCTCCGTCATGAATATCGCGGCGCAAAAAGCGAGCGGCGCCGAAATACACGCGGCCAAAATGGACGTCATGAACGAGCCTGTAATGAACGGGAGCGCTCCGAATTTTTGCGGATCTCCGTCCGGTGCCCATTTGACGCCGGTCAGGAACTCCTTGAGGCTGACGCCATTAACGAAAAAGGTGGCCAGCCCTTTGGAAGCAACAAAATAAACGATCGAAAAAATAGTGATGATGAGCACAGAAACGCAAATCATCGTATACGTTTTGCCGAACCACTCGCTGCCGGAGCGACTGCGTTTGCGGGCAACAGGTTTATTGCCCGAAGGCTGGCCGCCTGGGGTCTGCTTGGAGGAAACATTCATCGGTTGGCTTACCGCCTCTCCTAGGGTCGGCGCAGCAGGGTTTGCGCCTTCGGAGCTTCTAGTTGAAGGTTCTATAGTGGCTTTCATCGCTTAATCTCTCCTTACGCCGAATACTCTTGGCATGGCGCAAAGCCAAGGGGGGCTGGTGAAGCCCCTCTTGGCCTGCTGCTGCGTCTATAGGCATAGCTATTATTTTTTTACAATGTTGCCGGCGTCATCGCGCTTCACTTGCATTTCATTGATAGCGATGTAGCCAAGCTCCGTTACGTCGGTCTTTTGAATATCGTCCGTCAACATGTAGTCCAGGAAAGCTTTAACCGCTTCGTTCGGCTCGCCCTTCGTGTACATATGTTGGTAAGCCCAGATCGGATACGTGCCTGCTTTGACGTTGTCTGGAGTTGCTTCCACACCGTCAAGCTTCACCGTTTTAACGGAATCGTCCAGGTACGACAGAGCCAGATAACCGATCGCTCCAGGCGTTTCGCCGACGAGCTTCTTAACTGTACCGGAGGAATCCTCTTGAATGTTACCTGGGAGATCTTCAGAAGCCGTGCCAAGACCGTATTTCTCGAAAGTTTTGCGGGTACCGGAGCTGGATGGACGGTTGACGATGACGATTTTCGCGTCTGCGCCGCCAACTTCTTTCCAGTTCGTTACTTTGCCAGTGAAGATGTCAACCAGTTGCTGCTTAGTCAGGTTGTCGATGGCGATGTCTTTGTTAACGACTGTTGACATAGCTACGACTGCAACTTGATGGTCAACAAGCTCTTCTGCTTTAGTAGCGTCACCGTCTTTGAACTTCTCATTTGCAAAAATGTCGGAGTTGCCGATGTCAGCTTGTCCTTCGGAAACTTGAGTCAGCCCGGTGCCGCTGCCGCCGCCCTGAACCTGAACCGTGATCCCGCTATATTTGGAATCGGCCATGAATTTATTGGCTACTTGCTCAACCAGAGGCTGCATGGCTGTTGAGCCAGCTGCCAGGATGGAACCGCTCAGGCCCTCTGCGCCTCCGCCACCGCTTGTTTCGTTGCCGTTTTTACTACCGCATGCAGCAAGCGTCAAAGCAAGAACCATCGTCATCATGACCAGCATCGTCTTCTTCATCTCTTTTTGTTTCCCCTTCCGAGAACCAAGTTTTGTTCTGGCTTACGAGACTTATTGTACGGGTTAGTTGTTAAAGCGGTATGTTCGGTTTGTAAAAGGAATTGTAAATATACATAGATAATATCTATAGTTATTACGTATAATTAAATACTTAATCTATATCCTGCGAAACAGGGAGTGATTTATGATGACAATCGTTAAATGGAGACTGCTCGTCCTGCTGGAGAGACATAAAAAGGTCACTCTTGTCGCTCAGGAGCTAGGCTTAAAGCAGCCGACCGTAACGTTTCATATGAAGAAAATGGAAGAAGAATGGGAGACAGTCCTGTTTCATACGAAAACAGGCCGAATTCTTCTGACTGATGCAGGCCGAATCCTACATCGCTTCGCCCTGCAGATGCTCCAACTACATGAGGAGGCGCGGCAGGAAATGAAACTTCGCGGTGCTGCCGTCAAACGGCTCCGAATTCAGCTGGATGTTCCTTGTCGGGAAGAAGCTGCCGCGCTGGCAGGACTATTGCTTCAACCCTTCGGCTATGCTCTGTCGTTTACGGAAAGATGCTCCGAACATGCCGACACGGAACAAGGTGAGCCGGACCTGTTAATTCGCGAAGCGCTCCAGCCTTCGTTGAGCAAGGGGCTGCACTTCTGGGAAGCAGAGCTTAAGCTTGGCGTATCGGCTTCCCACTCTGCTTTCTCGTCGCTCTCGGCTCAAGAACTTATGGATGCCGGGGTCGGCTGGATTGCAACTGAAGCAAGTTCGCTGTTGCGCCGGCAAAGCCTGAACTGGGCAGCCCAGCGGCAAGAGCGCTTATTCGAAAGTTATACAGTACCGGATACGGGAACAGCGCGTGCAATGGCAGCTCAAGGATTAGGTTTTGCAATTCTGCCCGATTTTAGCATTAACGGGGAAACCGAGCACTATGCACAATCCGCTCAACCCGCTGCGGTTAACGGCCTCCGGCTTCTCCCCCTGCCCGCGACTCCTGCCTATGGATTAGAGCTAGTGGCCGGAGCTGGTCTGCAGCAGCTCGACGAAGCGCTGTATAGGAGCTTGTTCGGAGGAGACTGAAGACTGACTTGTGGTTCTCCCCCTGCCCCGCTCGGAGCAACAAAGTGTTTTATTATGGTTTGTTCGGAGCAGCATAACTTGCGGCGATGGAATGATTATAAGACAAAAAAACACCTGCCTCGTGGGCAGGTGTTTCTAATTTGAATGAATGATATCTTTTCAAGAGCGCTCGATGACCGGCTCATTAGTTTCCTGGCTAAATCGAACCAGCATATGAGCAAGCATGTGCCGCTCCTCTTCCTTGCCGATTTTCCAAAGCTCCTGCAGCAGCTTTTCTTCGCTATTGCGAGGCTCCTCATGCTCGGCCAGATAATCTGCCACCTTCTCCGCTGCTTGAGCCAGTTGTTCGTCATTCAAGCCGATCCGTCTGGCCAGATCAATTCGGTTGCCCAGGTAGTTTTTGAACTCGGTGAAACTAGAGAGGATTTCCTCTTTTTTAGAGGTGCCCATTTGATGAAGCGTATCCTTGACCTTCTCTTGAATATCTAAAGATCTCGACTCTTGGTGTGTACCATTCTCATGTGCCATGTAGTAATCCGCCTCCTGGGTCTCGTAGTTTGGCTTGCTTGAGCTCTACTTACCCCGTGAGTTTTCGGTTTAATCGGCTGACACTGTCGAAGGGCTACTTCAAGGGGAGAATTAGCGGTTAAAACCGTTCCAACTAGTTACATAATCAACATCAAGCCTCACCGTAGGATGGCCAGGCTGGGCTGCCTTGCCAACTGCGATCAGCATTACATTAGCGTAACGCTCGGAAATGCCCATCAGCTCGCGGAATTGGTCCACATTATAACCACCCATCGGGACTGTGTCGAGCCCTTTGGCACGAGCGGCGAGCATCAGCTGCTGAGACACGAGACCTCCGTCGATAAGAGCGGAGTGAAGCAATCTCTCTGGAGGCAGAGATCCAACAAAGTTGCTCATATTTGTCACCAACTTCTCAGCTGTTTCCTCATTCATATAGCCAGCCTCGACTGCTTTGGAATAGATGAGCGGAGCGTCCGTATACGCTTTAAGGTCTACAAGTACAGCTATAACTGCCGATGCGGCAACGACTTGCTCTTGATTAAAAGCGATCGGAAGCAGCTGCTGCTTCAGCTCCTGATCCGTAATTACGATGAAGCGCCATGGCTGCATATTGCTGCCAGATGGAGCCAGCACCGCTGCTGCCAGCAGATCCTTAATTTCCTCGTCTGTCAGCTTGAAATCCGGATCGTATTTACGAACGGAACGTCTGCCCTTAACTACCTCATAAAAATCTACCAACGATTGCGCATCCTGTTGACCTGTTGTTGACATACGCCCACTCCTCAAACTGTATTTATAATAATCACAGTATAGTTAAGCTTCGATTGTCTGTCAATCCGTTTAAATTCTTTAGCTTGAACATTTTTCTGGTAAAGCATTTATTGCTGGGATGGAAACAATTGAATGGCATGAAAAAAAGCTTTGGCCTTAGGCCAAAGCTTTGTTGGAAAGAATTATTACGCGTCCATTCCATGCTCTTCTCTGATGCGGTAAAGCCCCGTTATTAGCGGATCTGCCGTATCGCGGTTGAGCAAGTGCAGAGCAAGTAGGAAATGGAACGGCATCGCCACGACGTTGTTCCCATCTGTAATAGACGGGAAGCCGGCTTCGACAACCGGGCCATGTTCGGGGTGAATGTCGATGTCCACATGTACAGGCTCGTCCGGGAACTCGCTACGGCAAGTGTTAGCGCAGTGAGGCACAATGATCTGATCGAAAAGATACTTGGCCTCTTCCTCGTTCTGCGGTGGCGGAGGCAAGAGTCGACTGCGCTCTCCGCGAAGAATATCAACAAAGAATGAGGACATCCACAGGGCAGGATCCTCGTTCTTCTGGAAATTCTGGACTAGCTCATTCATGAAAAATCCCACGGAATGAGGGTTCTTATTCGCATCCAACAACCGGTACGTGAACAACGGGCCATACATAGGATGGCTCACGACCTGGCCGTCCACTTCGTATTCATCTTGGTAAAAAGTTTGGAGCGCCAGCTCGCCGTGTTTGTACAATGCAGCGATCATCTGCTGGAGCTCAGCCTCGGAAATTTCAGGCTGGCCTTGAACCGGGGGTTCAGTGCTCTCGGTTTCCTGCTCTTCGGTATTCTGATTAGTCGTCATGAACGCATCCTCCTCATGCGTCCATCTTACCATCCCAGGCTTGAAAGGGAAAGCCGTTTCAGCTGTATCAAAGCTTAAGAGAACGGATACCAGCGGCCTTCAGCTCAGTCCCGGAGCGCGGATAAGCAGTACGGTCCCAGATATGATCTTTTTCTATTACTGCATCTGACTTGAGGAAATAGGTAAGCTTGCTGCGACCTGCGCCGGGATCATCCAGCGTTGTATCCAGATGAAGCCAAGTACCATTCAGTTTGACCATATTCCAAATATGCAAATCGCCCTTGGCGCTGCCATAAATCATTCGGTTCTCATACCCTGCCTCTTCAAGCATCCGTTGCAGCAACAGCGCATAACCTTGGCATACCGTACCATTCGGGCCAAATAAACCTGCATAAGCGGAATGATCGTCAAGCGAACTATCGTAACGCAATCGCCCGATTACCCATTCATAAATGGCCTGCAGATGCTCTTTACCTTGTTTGCCAAAAATCGTTTTATCGGTTAATGCCTTGCGCGCCTCCTGCCGTACGGCTTCGCTTTGCTCCGGTGTTTCCCAATATGTCATTCCATATTCAATCGTTGCCTCGGACGCGGTGCTTGTCCAGCTCCAATTCATTTTTTTAAGAACAAAGCGCATATAATCATTTTTGGAGCCAACATCCTTGAACACCTGCTGCAGCTTTTTATCGATGCCGGATGTGTCGCCTTTAAAATTAATCGTTACACGGTCCCCGTAGTTGTTGCTCATGACATTGAATACAATATTCGCGATTTCTCCATAGGAAGAAGCATTATGTGTCGAGCCCGGTGCGTAAAGCTTGGCCTGATCAGTTGCAGCAACAATGGCAGTTGTTGTGGATACCTCCGAGGAAGCGGCATGTATTTGCCCTGGAGCAGGAAAAACAAGACTGGATGCCAGCAAAACCGCCAAAACTGCCCTTGTTGTCGCCTTTTTATTCAAACCCATCATTCCGATTCCCCCTTGGTAGTCCTGCCCTTTGATCTATTCGACATAAGACTAAAGATCTATCTATATATCGATTGTAGTTCTAATGGCATGGTTTTTCGTTACCAATTTCTTCGGAATGAATAGCTTTATAGTGAATATCCCGCTAAATAATTAGTTCTTTAGTACTATTTGCGAAACTTTCTTTTCTTATATTAATAATGGCATGCCAAGCAGGGAAACCTGAAAAGGCAAACGACAGGTTTAGCAAAAGGTGATTGGAGCCTGAGCTATACGGTTACTTAATAGCATGAGCAAAACACAATACGAAACAGAATAAGGGAGGAAACAAACATGTCACTGTTATGGGCACTTATCGTAGGTGGTATCATCGGCTGGCTGGCAGGAATGCTGGTAGGTCGTGATGTACCAGGAGGAATTATCGGCAACATCGTAGCAGGCTTCATCGGTGCATGGCTCGGTTCCATGCTGCTTGGACAATGGGGTCCAGTCGTAGGCGGGTTCTTCTTTGTACCGGCTTTGATTGGCGCGATTGTACTCGTCTTGATTGTCAGCCTGATCCTTGGAAGCATGCGCCGCGCCCGTTAATAACGGCAGATTGCATGGCAAGTGACGGCAAAACATAAGTAAAAAGGGCGTCCCTTCATCCATTGGATGAGGAGGCGCCCTTTTTGTGCCGTTTATTCTTCGTAAATTTTAGTCAGCATTTCGCCCAATTCCTGCAGCGCCTGCTCCTCTTGCTCACCATCGGTTTCCAGCGTAATCTCGCTGCCTGCCGAAATGCCGAGTGTCAGCAAGCCAAGCGAGCTTTTGCCGTTGGCTTTCTTAGCCCCTTTATACAGTGTGACCTTGCAAGGGAAAGAGCTTGCTTTTTCTACAAAAAGCTTGCTTGGACGGGCATGGAACCCTTGTGGATGGATAACAGTGAAAGTTTGGGATTGCATATCAGTGTTCACTCCTTGATTGATGTTGACGTACGAGAGAAAGTACTTCCGCTTGAGAGCCCAAATCGAGCGCCTGACGAGCCAAAGTGGCGCATTCCTCGCGGGACAAACGGGAAATCAGCTCGCGTGCGGGCAGTACAGAAGAAGCGCTCATGCTGAATTCATGAAGGCCGAGGCCGAGCAGCAACGGAATAGCATCGGCATCTCCGGCCATTTCGCCGCACATACCAGTCCAGCGCCCATTACGCTCTGCCGCTTGGATAACCATGTCGACAAGTCGCAAAATGGACGGATGATGCGGCTGATACAGGTATGCGACCGACTCATTCATACGATCGGCAGCCATCGTATACTGAATGAGATCATTCGTTCCGATGCTGAAGAAATCGGCTTCCCGTGCCAGTGCGCCAGCATTTAACGCCGCGGCTGGAATTTCAATCATGATGCCGATCTCAATCTCGCCGGATACAGCAATGCCTGCCGCTTCAAGCTTAACCCGCTCCTCTTCGACGATCCGCTTGGCCGCTCCAAGCTCATCCACTACGGCAATCATCGGGAACATAATGGCCAGCTTACCATAAGCGCTCGCCCGAAGCAGCGCACGGAGCTGGACGCGGAAGAGCTCATCCTGATTCAGACAGAGGCGAATCGCCCGCTGTCCGAGAAACGGATTGCTTTCCTTCGGCAAGTCCATATAAGGAAGCTCTTTATCGCCGCCGATGTCGAGCGTACGGATGACAACTCGTTTACCGTTCATTTTTTCGAGCACATGCCTGTAAACGGTGAACTGCTCCTCCTCGGTCGGCAGCGAGCTGCGACCCATGTAGAGAAACTCTGTGCGGAACAGTCCGATGCCGTCGGCGCCGTTTTCCAGCACCTTAGCAAGATCCTCAACACTGCCAATATTCGCCGCAAGCTCTACTTCATGACCGTCAGCCGACACGGAAGGGCGATCAACGAAGCTGCGCATACGGGCGACATTTTCCTCGTAGGCACGCTTGCGCTCACGATAATCGGTCAGCTCCTGCTCGGTCGGCTCCACGATGACAATGCCTTGCACCGCATCCAAAATGACATTCATGCCCGTCTCGATGCGATTCGCCTGCTGACCCATCCCAACAACAGCGGGCAGCTCAAGTGAGCGTGCCATGATCGCCGAATGCGACGTCCGGCTTCCTATTTCTGTGATAAAGCCGCGCACATAGTTAAGATCAAGCTGCGCCGTATCGGACGGAGTCAGGTCAGCAGCGACGAGAACAGCCTCTTCGTTCAGCTCCGACAAAGCGCTATGTTGACGTCCTAGCAGCTTGCTGATGACGCGACCGGATACGTCTCCCACGTCAGCCGCCCGCTCACGCAGCAGCTCATCATCCATCGAACGGAGCAGCTCGGCGATTCCAGTCGCCACTTCATGCACAGCCGCTTCGGCGTTGATTTTGTCTTCGGTGATCTTCTCCTCAGCAGCTTCAATCAACTCCGGGTCATCCAGCAGAAATAGATGTGCTTCGAAAATTTCCGCTTTACGCTCCCCAAGTCGCTCCAGCGTCTGAACGCGGATCAGCTCGATATCAGCCTTCGCTTGCTCCACAGCCTCACGCAGCCGCCCGATCTCAGCAGTTGAATCGGCCACTGTAATGCGTAGCGGCTCCTGAGCTGCAGCTTGGAGCCGGTAAACCTTCGCAATCGCGATGCCCGGCGAAGCTGCCGTACCTTGCAGATGTATGTTCATTCCGTTCAACCTCCTGTATATCCATGCCGAAACGATCGAAACGACGGTTGCCGCTTCTTTGTCCAGCTTTATGCTTGAAAATCGCAGACGTCGCTATGCCTTAGTTAAAGCTTCGGCAGCTCGTTATACCTCGACACCGCTGCAACAACTAGCGGATGCTCCTGGGGCAATTCGCTGGCTGCGGCAAGCGCGCCAACCGGGCCAAGCTCCCGGATCGACTCTTGAAGCTGATTCGCTTCAGGATCACTCGATTCGTCAAAGCGCATGGCAAGAGCCATTGCCTCGGCCAGCCTTTGCGCTGGCAGTCCAAGCTCCAGCGCCCGCAGCGCCGGGCGGACGAGCCGATCTTCATGAGACAGCTTGCGCAGCGGCGAACGACCGACACGAACGACTTCGTCCGTTAGATATGGGTTGCGGAACCGGTCCAGTATTTTAAGAATATAGGCTTCATGCTCCGCACGATGGAAGCCATAGGCTTCAATAAGCATGTCCCCCGACTCCTTCAGCACCGATTGTACAAACGCGGCGATGTCCTCGTCCTTCATCGATTCTTGAATGGTGGCATAACCTTTACTGTAACCCGCATACGCGGCGGAGCAATGGCCTGTATTCACCGTGAACAGCTTGCGCTCGATAAATGGAATGAGGTCGTCGACATAATGGACGCCTGGCAGCTCCTCTGCTCCGGGCAGCATTTGCGAGCGATTGATGACCCATTCATAAAATGGCTCAACCGTCACTGCTAGCGGATCCTCATGATGCTGGAGCGGCACGATCCGATCTACTGCGGAATCCGGGAACGCAGCCATTGCCGAGACGGCGGCTGCTTCTTCCGGTTGGAGCAAGGCAAGCACTTGCTCTTTTAACTGCGCGCTCGCCCCAATTGCGTTCTCGCAGGCAATTAGATGGAGCGGTTCTCCGCCACGCTGAAGTCTCAGCTTCAGACCGGCAGCAATGCCCGGTGCAATATGCTTCAGGATGTTCACGCCGACAGCCGTCGTTATTAAGTCAGCCGAAGCTACTGCCTCCGCGACAGCTGTGGGATCCCGGCCATCTATTGCCGTTACGCCAGTTACTTGAATCCCGCTAGCCCCTTCTTCCGCCAGCGTAACCGTGTACTCGCCGCGCTGCTTCAGTTCTTCAACTAATCGTTCGTTTACATCCGAGAAAATGACCTCATAACCGCCTTGGCTAAGCAACAGGCCGATAAAACCCCGGCCGATATTGCCCGCGCCGAAGTGGACGGCCTTCATTATTCCATCTCGCTTTCAAAGATTGCGATAATCTCTTCCGCGCTTTGCGCTGTGCGAATCCGTTCCATGTTCTCTTCCTCCGAGCATACCATCGCCACGCTGGTGAGAATGTCCATATGCTCGCCGTTTTGCGCAGCGATGCCAACGACGAGAACGGCTGGCTCATCACCGCCAAAGTCTACGCCTCCAGGAACTTGCAGCATCGACAAAGCGGTCGACTTGATCAGAGCCTTGCCTTCATTCGTACCATGCGGGATTGCGAGCCCGCTGCCCATATAAGTGGAGAGCGCCTGTTCCCGCTCGATCATTTTGGCAACATAACCTTCTTCTACATGGCCGCCGTCGACCAACAGTTGGCCCGCCATACGAACCGCTTCCCATTTATCAGCAACCTGCACATTAAGCTTGATCAGACTCGCATTAAGGATACTCATAGCTGTTGTTCACTCACTTTCCAATTTATGATCTAAAAAGGCTGTCAAATAAGCGGCAAGCCGCTTGCGGATTACTTGTTCCTTGCCGGTGGCAAGGGTATCGATCATCGCTTGGTCAAGCAGCGTTGCGCTAATCTCGCTCAGCACCTCAAGGCTTTCGCGATTCAGCGTTCGCGGCGCCAACATAAGCAGGAATCGCTTGAGATAAGTCCCATCGTCAGTATCATGGGCATCGTTCTCTTCCATATCAAGCGGCTGCTCCAGCTCGAAAAGCATTAACACAGGCTGAGTCACCAGCTCGCTCCGTGTATGAAAAAGGGCCAAATCCGTGCCGGGAATAAGCTGTGTTCCTTGCATTTCCCGCTGGATAAGCTGCATCGCGATGACGGAAGGGTCCAGCACCGCTTCACGAAGCTCCTGACGACTGCATGCCACAAGAAGCAGAGTTTCCAGACTTTCCTCGGCAGCAGGAAGTTTGATGACGCGGAAACGATCCAGCAGATTGACGCTTTGTTGCACGGCGCGGCCCAGTGAATGCAGTGCTTCCGTCCCTCCCGTGTGGGACGGCTGGGACGTTTGGGATGCTTGAGCTGGCGCAACGCGCTCAGCTTCGCTGCCGGAAGCTGCATCTGCTTCCGGCAGGACCGCCCGCTTATGCAGCCGGGCAGACTCCGGCTCCAAAGCCGGTTCTGGCAAGGGAACTAGACGTTCTCCTTGCAGCGCACTGCGGTCGGAGTCAGCGGAACGGTCCCGCATGAACTCGCGCAGACGATCCGCCTCCGCTGGCGACAGCAGCGGACTCAGCTTGATGTATTGCCCCTGCGGAAGCGGCAAATCCACCGTGCTGATGATCAAATCATAAGAGCTTGCCGGAATTCGGCTCGCCTCATACCAGGAAGCTTGTTGCACCATTTTCAGATGAGGAAACTCCTTGCCAAGCCGCATCGCCAGCATCTTGGAGGAACCGATTCCGCTCGTACATACGATAATTGCACGCAAATCCTGGCGCACCTGGCGCTGTCGCTCACAGCTGGAGCCAAAATGCATGACGAGGAAAGCTACCTCTTCCTCCGGCACTCGCGGTCCGGGAAGGACCGCATCGCAGACGCTTCTAACTTGGGCGAACAGCTCTGCGTAATCCTTGCGAACCGCATCCAACAGCGGATTGCGAATGCGCTGACCAGCGCCGATCCGCTCCAAGGCCGGTTTCAAATGAGCATAGAGACCGTCGCGCAAGGAGCGGTCACTACTGTAATGGGAGTCTCCGAATGCCTCCATTTTGAGAATTAATTGCTGGACAATAGCGGCAAGCTCCAAATCCTCCGCCGGAAGCGCTCCAGTAGAGCGCTCGGCCGCCTTGTCAAGCAAATAACTCGCATAACGCCGCTCGGCTGTTGAGTAGACAAGCTTTGTCTCCTGCTCCAGAAGCAGGCATAACATGTCGGCTGCGGTAGAGGGCAAGCGGTTCACGGCCAAAGCCTGAAGACTAGCCAGATCGGAGCTCCCTTTTCTTGAAGTCAACGTCAGCAGCTCAGCCTCTGTCACAGCATGGCCAAGCCCGATTCGCTGCGCTGCGACCGAAAGTCTAAGCAGCAGATCGGTGTATGCCTCTTCGCTCAGCGGAGTCTTATGCTGCTCTTCTTCCCATTGCCACAGCACCTCTTCCAGCGCCGGAATTCGCTCCGTTCCTGCCAGAGAGGCAACCCGAGCGTCCACTGGATGGCGGAACCGGCCTTCCTCGATAGCAATCAGTGACAGATCGTCGAGCCGCAGCCGCAATAACGCGCGGATCGCTTCCCGCATGGCAGGCTCGGGGCCGGTAATTTCCACGCCATACCCTCTACGACGAATGAGCAGCAAGCCTTGCTTGCCGATCCACTCTGTCAGCTCATCGAGATCGGTGCTAACGGTAGACACCGTCACCTTCATTTCATTGGCCAATGTAAAAAGCTTGACGGGATCACGGCTGCCAAGCAACCGACCCAGTAAATAAATCTGGCGCTCGTCGGCAGAAAGCTCAGCTTCATCCGGAGCTTGCAGCTGCGAACGCATCTGCTCCAGCTTCTCCGGCTCGCCTTCCAGACCAAGCCCAGAGCCAGCTTTGCGGCGAAGCAGGATTCCGTTGCGGTGCAAATAGCTTTCGACAGAGTCAAGCTCTCGATGCACCGTTCGTGAGCTCACTCCAATGCGCCGAGCTATCTCGGCAACAGTGATTTCATAGGGAGAGCGAAGCAGCAGATCGAGAATTTGCCTCATACGATGAGTAAGCTCCATCCTCTCCCCCCGTTCCCTTTGATATGAGCACAAAAACGATAGGGATACCGGAGCAAGCTCCGGTACCCAATTGGTCCTTACAGTTCCTGAGTTAAGACAGCCGATCGATCAGCTTATCGTACTCCGGGCTTTTCAGGAAATTATCGATTGAAATATGCTCTGCTCCCGGTGCTACACCACGAGCGCGGTCCGTCAGCGTATGATGCGTAATGACGATGTCCGCATCGGCTGGAATGTCGCTGATCGCCGTATTCGTGACTTCAACATTCGAACCAGAAGCTTTAACTTTCTTACGGAGGATTGAAGCTCCCATGGCGCTCGAACCCATACCGGCGTCGCAGGAGAACACAATTTTATGAATAGCCTCTTTAGGCTTTTGGATTGAAGCATCTGCAGAAGCTGTTTCGGGATTAGCAGTTGCCACACCAGCCGTACCGGCTACGGTTGCCGCTCCAGAAGCTTTCATGTCCTTCAGACGACGCGTTGCTTCATCCAAGTCTTCGTTGCTATCATCCGTTTGTTTGCTCGTTTTGAGCAGCAATGCTGCAATTACGAATGACACAGCCGCCGAAACGGCAACACCGATCAGAACCGGCAGCAGGCCGCCGCGCGGAGCCATGGCGATATAAGCGATAATGCTACCCGGTGAAGCAGGTCCTGTGAGGCCCGCGTCCAACAAAGAAAATGTGAACGTACCGCTGACGCCGCCTGCAATAACCGCAAGTAAAAGGCGTGGATTCATCAGAATGTACGGGAAGTAAATCTCATGAATCCCGCCGAAGAAATGGATAATCGAAGCGCCTGAAGCTGACTGACGAGCCATTCCGCGACCAGCAACCATGTAGGCCAGCAGAATACCTAGCCCTGGTCCAGGGTTGGACTCCAGCATGTACAGGAGCGATTTGCCTGTTTCTGCCGCTTGTTCAACTGCAATCGGATTGAGCAAGCCGTGGTTGATGGCATTGTTCAGGAACAGCACTTTGCCCGGCTCAATCAGAATGTTGACAAGCGGGAGCAGATGGTTGTCGACGAGAAATGTTACGCCCGCAGACAAAATATTCGTCAAGCCTTCGATGGCACGCCCGATCAACGAGTATGCAATCAGAGTAAGGCCACCGCCGATAATGCCGAGCGAGAAGTTGTTAACAAGCATTTCGAAGCCGGAACGAATTTTTCCTTCGACCGCGTTATCAAACTTCTTGAGCACCCACGCTGCCGCAGGACCGACAATCATGGCTCCGAGGAACATCGGAATGTCTGATCCGACGATTACACCTATCGTGACAAGCGCGCCGATGACGCCGCCACGCTGCTTGTGTACCATCGTACCGCCGGTGTAACCGATGAGCAATGGCAGGAGATAGGTAATCATTGGCCCTACAAGCTTAGCTAAATATTCATTAGGCAGCCAGCCGGTCGGGATAAAAAGGGCAGTAATTAAGCCCCAGGCGATAAATGCGCCGATATTCGGCATGACCATGCCGCTTAGAAAGCGCCCGAATTTTTGCACGCCTACGCGTGCGCCTCCGGACGAAGGTGAAGTTGGTTGCGCCATTTGAAGTTCCTCCTCGAATAAGCTTGTCAAAAGGACCGTGCGCGCATAGGTCCTTTGTCCTGCTTAATTCTATGCTAGCGGGATGTAAGCTACAATCAAATGAAAACGCTATTATGTCAGCATTATTGCTGACATTACTTTTGAAATGCCCAAAATGCCCTCTGAGAGCTGTTAAACGAGCAAGCTTTCACTTCGTTACATGCGCTATACTGGGCTTAATGTTATTATCATTGTCTGTCCTTGGAGGGAGAACTATGCTCGATTACCAAAACATCATGAAAGAGCTCCGTCAGCGAAGTGGAGAACGCTGGAAGGCTCTTTCCCTGCGCATCGGCGACAACCCGGAGCTGGGCCATGAGGAATTCCTTGCCTCCTCCTTGTTAGCCGAGGAGCTGGAGCAGATGGGCTTTACTGTACAAAGAGGCGTGCTCGGCATGGAAACCGCCTTTTTGGCCGAGTTCGATTCCGGCAAGCCAGGACCAACAGCCGGTTTTCTATGTGAATACGACGCGTTGCCAGAAATCGGACATGCCTGCGGTCATCATTTGATCGGTGTCATGGGTGCGGCGGCTGGTATTCTTTTGAAAAGTGTAATTGAAAACGTCGGAGGCAAAATCCGCGTGTATGGAACTCCAGCTGAGGAAACTCGCGGCGGCAAGGTGACGATGAGCGAGGCAGGCTGGTTCGACGACTGTGGCTTCGCTCTTATGGCTCATCCCTATCATTCGTTTGAACGATCCGGCAAGTCGCTGGCGCTTGATGCGCTGCAATTCGACTTTCACGGAAGAACTGCCCATGCCGCAGCAAGCCCTCATCTAGGCGTGAACGCGCTAGATGCCGTAATTATGTTATTCAACTCTGTGGGCGCCCTGCGGCAGCAAACGCGCAGCGATTCTCGAATTCACGGCATTATTAATAATGGCGGACAAGCTCCCAACATCATACCCGGCCAAGCCTCCGCGCAATTTTATATTCGCGCTGGGGATCGCGCTTATACGAATGAGCTGACCCGTCGCGTGAGCGCCTGCGCCGAAGGTGCTGCGCTGCAAACCGGTTGCAGCTTGGAAATATCGCAATTCGAGTACAGCTACGATGAACTAGTGACGAATGAGGCGCTTTCTGAGGTGTTTCAGTCCAAGCTTAGAGAAACGGGCGTTCCAGATGATGCCGTATTAACTGGCACCGATCATGGATCGCTGGATCTTGGGAATGTGTCGTTGCGCTGCCCGGCGATTCATCCTTATTTGAAGGTTGTTCAGGATAAACTGTACCTGCACACCGTTGAATTCCGCGACGCAGCTATGCAGGAAGAAGCGCTGGAAGCCATGCTGCTTGGCGCGAGCTTACTTGCCTCGACAGCCTATGAGGTGTTGGCTAACCCCGAACTGTATCAACAAATCCGCGAGGAATTCGACAATGGCCCGGGTGGAATTAAAGCTTGATACTATAAGGCTAGGGCCCGATTAATCGGGTCCTAGCCTGATTTTCGATAGGCGCTTGGCTTGTTCCTACTAGAATAGTTAAAGCAATCAGGTGAAATTGTAATGCTCTGGATTCGTTCGTAAATTTCAACTATTCATGTCGCATCCGAGAGGCGCTTTCACAGTAAACTGACGAGCGCTTATAGCATAAATCTTTTTGCTTCGGAGCTAACGGATATGAGAAGCGTTATTATCGTCAAATGGCCTCGTTTTGGTAGCTAACGGAACTGAGAGAGCTTATTGGACCCCTTTGACCTCAGAAAATCAATATTATCGCGGAATAACGTTTCTCAGTTTCGCTAGAAATTTTACTTTATCATTTCCAACCAAATAGCGCTTCTGAGTTCCGTTAGCTACCCACATCCCCTGTAACGCTCAAAATCCAGTTAGTTTTAAGGAGCGACAACATTCCATATAGAAGGTAACTTTATTGCAGATTGTCCGTACGAAGCACCCCATAGTGTGTTAAATCCTCATAAACATCTCCCTTGAGGAGATGGCCGCGCAAAATCCCTTCATGCTTCATGCCGATTTTCTCCATAACTTTGTAGGAGGCGGGATTCCGCGTCATAGCAAGTGCATATACCCGATTCAACCCGAGCTCATCAAAAGCATACTTAACGACTCTCGCAGCCGCTTCAGAACAAAATCCGCTTTTCCAATAAGGTTTCCCGATCCAGTAAGCCAATTCTGCCATGTTATGACGCTTGTTCACATGCAATCCAACTACTCCAAGGAACTTCCCACCTTCTGTAAGTGTAACTGCGAACGAATAACCATCACCTCCGGCCAGAGCTTCTTGTCTAGCATGGATAAACGAAGTGGCGGAGCCTGTTGGATACGGGTGAGGGATGCTCAGAGTTGTATCCGCTACATCCCTATCTCCCGCTAGAATCTCTATTGCCTCAGCATCCTGAAGCTGAAGTGGGCGCAAAGTCAATCGTTCTGTAACCATAGTTTTTGCCATGAAAATACCTCCCAAGACTGTTTATTTGGAACGCAAAAAGCCCCATCCCATAAGGGACGGAGCTGCTCCGCGTTACCACCCTAGTTGACGTAAAACGTCCTCTTAGCCATCGTCCAACAACGATGCTTCTCTGTAACGGCAGAATCCCGGGCCCGTCTACTGTTAGTTCGGGGGCCTGCTCAGAGGGGATTGTTCAATTCGGCGTCTGCTGCCTCGCACCAGCCGGCAGTTCTCTGAATGACAGGCCCGAATCTAATTGTCCTCTTCAACGCATTTGAATCAGATATAATTAGTAAGACTATATAGTGGAAATAATTGTATGTCAATACTGGCATTAAACAAGCAACTTTTTACCCATCCAACAAAGCGGCTTGGCGCTTGTAATGATCCTCGATAACCATACAAGCCATTGCTTCAATGACAGGCACGACACGGGGACAAATGCAAGGATCATGTCTGCCGATTGTTCTGATCTCGCTTTCCTCGCCGTTTGCATCCACCGTACGCTGCGGCAATGAAATCGAAGAGGTTGGCTTAACTGCAACGCGGAAAATGATGTCCGCGCCCGTGCTGATGCCACCTACAATTCCGCCCGCATGATTTGTTACGAAGCCGTTCGCGTCCATCTCATCGTTATGCTCGCTGCCGCGCATCGTTGCCGCCGCAAATCCTGCACCGAACTCGATGCCCTTGATTGCCCCGATGGACAGCATCGCTTTTGCCAGCTCCGCATCCAGCTTATCAAATACAGGCTCGCCCAGCCCCGGCAGCACACCGCTGACACGGCATTCCACGATGCCGCCACTGCTATTGCCTTCTGCAGCCAGTTGCTCGACCCGCTCTACCATGCGCTCTGCCGCAACAGGGTCACAGGCACGAACTGGATTGCGCTCGATCGCATCAGGATCAAATGTTTCACACCGGATGCCATCGATTTCTTTCGTGTAGGCCACTATAGATACACCGCGGCGCTCCAGCAGCTTCCGAGCCACAGCTCCCGCCGCTACGCGCCCAGCCGTTTCTCTGCCAGACGCCCTGCCGCTTCCCCGGTAATCGCGGAAACCATACTTTTGATCGTAGGTGAAATCAGCATGCCCAGGACGGTATAGATTTTTAATATCATCGTATGCCGATGGGCGCATATCCGTATTGTTGAGCAAGATGCAAAGCGGCGTTCCAGTCGTCTTTCCTTCAAAAATACCGGAAACAATACGGATTTTGTCGTACTCTTTGCGGGGCGTCGTGACTGAAGACTGGCCGGGACGTCTACGGTCCATTTGCACCTGCACATACGCCTCGTCAAGCTCAACTCCAGGGGTAACTCCTTCTACAATAACGCCTACTGCTTCGCCGTGGGACTCACCAAACGTCGTCATTTTTAACCGTTCACCAAATGTACTTCCTGCCATCTATCGTCACTCCCGTTAGTTGTTGACCTCAGATTTCCTTAACACCAAGTTTAACAGTATACTTGTGATAAATGAAATCATATTATTTATATCTTGACATAGAGAGAGTTGATGACAAAGGTGGCGACTAATACCGAATGGTACAGAATCTTCCTACATGCAGCCGAAAACTCCAATTTGACGAAAGCAGCACAAACACTTCATATGACGCAGCCTTCCGTCAGCTACGCGATCAAACAACTTGAGGACGAGCTTGGCATCAAGCTGTTTGATCGGTTGTCCAAAGGAGTACGCTTGACCTACGAAGGCGAGGCTCTGCTGCGGCATGTCCGGCAAGCGTTCGAGGAGCTTGAAACAGCCGAGCGCAGCATGAAGCAAAGGCTTCAATTAAACGAAGGCATACTGCGAATTGGAGCCAACGGTGCAATCATCAAGCATTTTCTACTTCCTATGTTGGACGCCTTTCACGAACGTTATCCCGGAATCCATATTCAATTGTCACAGGAGCGGACAGATCTTATTCTGGATCGCCTGAAAAAAGGGACGCTTGATATCGGCTGTGTGTATTTACCCGTTTCCGATGAGGAAATTGAAATTGTCGGCAGTGATGCCTCGCCTTATTGCGCGGTAGTCGGAAAAGCTTTTGCGGACTGGTCACGAGAACCCGTCTCGGCAGAACAGCTGGCGAAGCTGCCCTTGCTCATGCTCTCACCCGGTAGCTCAACAAGATCCTTTATCGAGGATTGGTTCCGGCACCAGGGAATAGAAGCCGAAGCTGATTTTGAGCTGAACAGCCTGGATATGCTCGCGGAATTCACAGAACGAGGGTACGGCGTTTCCTTTCTGCCGCGGGCTTACGTGGAACCGCGCATTGCAGACGGAACGCTGGTCGAACTGCGAACGGAGATTCCGCTGCCGGACCGCCGGATTGGAGTCGCGATCCGCAAGCATTCTACACCTTCAATGGCGGCAAAATCCTTTTTGGAATTGATTATTCGTTGAAGTCCAGCCCAGGGATCACTCACCTTTAGGTAAGTACATGAACTAAATGTGCGTACTTACGCAATTCCTTGATACGGGTTACACTCGATTTCAGAAACAGATACTGAGTCAAGGAGGGAAACAAAAATGAAAAAAACACTTGTTATCGTCACGCATCCTAACATTGACACATCCGTCGTCAATAAACGCTGGGTAGAAGAGCTGCGCAAATACCCGGAAAAATATACGGTTCATGAGCTTTACAAAGCCTATCCCGATGAAAAAATCGACGTAAAAAAAGAACAACAGCTGGTTGAGGAGTATGAAAATATTGTCCTGCAATTCCCTATGTATTGGGTAAGCTCCCCACCGCTGCTTAAAAAATGGTTCGATGAAGTGTGGACCCATGGATGGGCCTACGGGTCGCAGGGACATGCATTTAAAAACAAAAAAGTCGCACTTGCCATATCCTTAGGAGCACAAGAAACTGACTTTACCAAGGAAGTTTTAGGCCACGAGCTGGATGAGGTTCTGCTTCCCTTTAAAATGAATTTTGAATTCGTCGAGGCTGTTTATCTTCCTCCATTCACCTTCTATTCAGCTGAATACGCTATTGAAAAAAACCTTGACTTGTTGAACCAATTGGAGAGCAACGCTAGGGATTATATTCAATTTCTGGATAAACTTTAATCCAAGGAGGAATTATTAATGAAAACACTTGTTGTTGTCACGCATCCAAACATGGACACGTCCATCGTCAATAAGCGCTGGGTAGAAGAGCTCCGCAAATACCCGGAAAAATATACGGTACACGAGCTTTACAAAGCCTACCCCGATGGAAAGATCGACGTGGAAAAGGAACAACAGCTTATTGAAGCCCATGACAAGCTGGTCTTGCAGTTTCCCGTCTACTGGTGGAGTTCCCCGCCATTGCTTAAAAAATGGACCGACGAAGTATTTACACACGGATGGGCATACGGATCGCAGGCCAAAGCATTAATAAACAAAAAAACGGCTCTGGCCGTAACAGCCGGCGGAACGGAGCATGATTTTAGCGTGGAAGGAAGCTTAGGAAAGACTCTTGATCAGTACTTGGTTCCCTTTGAAACGACTTTTTCATACTGCAAAGCTGATTACCGCTCTTTCTTCGCTTTTTATGGAGCTGAACACTATTTGGCAGGAAACAGCGACTTGCCGCTTCTATTAGACCGCAGCGCGCAGGGTTACGTTGAATTTTTGGACAAGCTTTAATTTCACAACAAAAGCAGCATTTCCATTAACGGAGATGCTGCTTTTTTCTATGATTCGTTAAACCGGAAGCGGTTCTGTCTCTCCCTTGACGTCGGGCACGCCGTTCTTTTCTCCCCAATTACACATCATATCCAGCACCGGAATAATCGATCGGCCCCGCTCGGTCAAGGTGTACTCCACCTTTGGGGGAATCTGCGGAAACTCCTCACGGCTAATGAGTCCATCCGCCTCCAGTTCTTTTAACATCATGCTTAACGATTTAAAGGATATGGTGCCCATTCCCCGCTGCAGCTCATTGAACCGCATAACCTTTTTTTCGAAAAGCCAGTACAGTATGGTCATCTTGAATTTACCGCTTATTACAGACAAGGTGTAGCCGAAGCTAGTATCCTTTTGATGAATGCCGGTTAGTTCGCACATCTCATCACCCATGGAATTGCCTCCTTTTGAATATCCGACGGAAAAGTAAACGTGGACGCTCCCGAGCTCATGTCTCGCCGTCGCTGTAGTGGATAGGCCGCTATCGAGTTATCTTGATCCACTCGTAATGAACTCACTATACCATTTTGAAACGGCGAGCTCAAAACAGTCATGATCCGCCATCACCCGATCGATTTTCCCATCATGGAGGGGAGCTCCTCATTTACGGCTTAAAATTACCACCCCTTGACAGTTCACTACATGACGTAGTAAATTGTTATCACTACGAATTGTAGTGAATAAACTCATTATGGACGCATAATGACGTACGAGGTGTTCACTGTGAACCAAGTTCAAAAGCTATCGGAAACTGAATTGGAATTAATGGAGGCAATTTGGGAATGTACGCCTCCGGTCACATCGACGGAATTGTTACGACTGTTTTCCCAAAAAGGGCGAGAATGGAAAGGGCAAACCATTTCCACCTTCTTATCACGATTGGTGGATAAGGGAGCGCTCGCTGCTACACGTCATGGACGAACAAACCGTTATGTGCCTCTCATTTCGCCTGAAGACTACAAGCTCGCCGAAACCCAACACGTTCTGGATGGGTTGTATAAAGGTTCGGTGAAAAACCTGATTTCGGCTTTATATGATGGCGACAAGTTGTCGGACAGCGATATCGCTGAAATCAAGCAATGGTTTTCAGAAAAGTAGGGCTAGAGATGAAAACTCTCTTAGACTTTATTGTCTCTTCGTCTATTGCTGGAAGCATCGTTGTTCTATGCCTATTGTTGCTAAAGCCAATTGTCATGAAGCTGCCTGCAAGATGGAGCTACCGACTGACTAAATTAGCGGTAGGTCTATACCTTATTCCCATTGTTCCTTTTTTACAACAACTATTAAATTCGATGTCCGACCAAAAAGCAGCCTATGCTGAACCTTCTTCCCCTCCTTGGTTACTAAGCACCCAGACGGGTAGTTTCTTATTAATCATATGGGTATTAGGAGCAGTTGGGTTCTCGACATGGCAGATCTACTGTTATATCAAATTCGCAAAAAATGTTCGCAGCACTTGGTTGCCAGTTCCGAAAGATAACGAAGCCGTGCACTTACTAAATGAACTAAAGCAAAACTTGTCCATACCAAACAAAGTTCAAATTGCCTATAGTAAGGGTATTAGCAGTCCCATCTTAATGGGAATACGTTCTCCCGCCATACTGTTACCTGCCGCACATTGTTTGCAGGCCAATTTGAAGCTGGTCCTTCATCATGAGCTGGTTCATTTGAAGCAAAAGGATTTATGGGTGAAATTGCTTGTATTAGTAGTCAGTGCTGTTCATTGGTTTAATCCCTTCGCCCACATAATTCGTAAAGAAATTGGGATATGGAGCGAACTGGCCTGCGATGAAGAAGTCGTTAAAGACATGTCCTACAATGAGCGCAAACAGTACGGCGAAACCCTCTTAGCTGTCGTAGCCGAAAAAAATAAAACATCCGTTCATTTTTGCGCTCCCTTATCGAGTAGTGGAAAACAATTAATGAGGAGGCTTAGCATGATGATGAATGTAAAAAAGGTAAAGAAAAAGTCTCTGCTAATTGCCACACTGACCGTTATGATTGTTAGTATAATTAGTGTTTCATCTTCGGCTTGGGCTATGAAATACGTCCCTCCCGTCGATGAAAATACACAGCAGCAACAACCACCTACGGATGATGCTGGCAAACTGGATATAAAAGATCAACAACCTCCTACTGATGAACGTGATCCAAACCATCAGCAGCCGCCTACAGATGAACGTGATCCAAATTATCAGTAACCACCTACAGATCAAAAATAATCTTATGAAAAGAACTCCGCCTTTTTCAGGCGGTGTTCTGCTTTATTTCTACATCAGCTTGAACCCGCTATACCATTTAGGCACAACTGACTCAAAATGATCATGGTCTTTCATAACTCTGTCGACTTTCTCCAGCATCGAATCTAATTCTTCCGGCTTCACTTTTCGCTTGAGTAACCTTTGTGAATTTGCTCAAGCTTGGAACATTGTTCGAACAAGGAATTGTGCTTGCACAGCTGTTTAAAAAGCTCCTTCACCATGCTCTGCCTGCTTTCATTAATCTTGATTAGCGGTTTCATCAAGGTCTTCATTATAAGCAAGAATTCCGCGTTTAAAATACTGAAGTTTTTCATCCGTTGTAGATTCCATCAAATTAGTAATCAGCAATTCCACACTTTCCTTGTACTGCCCAGTATTGTACAGAGCCATGCTGAGAAACACTCGGATCGCCTTATTTTCCGGAAACTCCTCCCTGCCCCTGCGCAAGGTTTCAACTGACTTCTCGTAATGTCCCCAGTATCGGTAAGTACTCCCGAGCCCCATCAAGCATCTTTCGCGGTCAGCACCTGATAAGCCTAGTTCCAGTGCCTTTTCGTAAAAGGGAATCGCCTCTTTACCCAGCCCCGAATTGTCATGAACGATCCCGGTTTGGTAGTTGGTCTCTGCATCCTCTGGGTATTCGGATAGTAAGGTTAATAAATCCTCGCGAACTGCGGCTAACATCTCCTGATCCTGCTTGGCACGCCCTGCTTCTCGACGTTCTATTAATTGATTTAGTCGTTCTCTATGCATTGTATAGTCCTCCTCTAACATTGAAAATGTTCAAATGAAGCATTTCCATCATTTGCTCTTCCTTTGGATGGCTTTCCTAGCTTCTTCCCTGTCATCAAACGGAATCGTTCTGTCTTTCATAATTTGGTAAGTTTCATGGCCTTTCCCTGCGATTATGACGATATCATCTGAATTAGCCATGTTAATAGCGTTTTCTATCGCCTTGCCACGGTCCGCAATAAGCGTATACGATTCCGTCGTAGCTCCTGCTGTTATAAGTCCGCGCTCTACATCTTGTAAAATTCCAATCGGTTCCTCTGAACGAGGGTTATCCGATGTTACGATCACATAATCACTGTATTTGGCAGCTAACGCACCCATGATAGGCCGTTTGGTTCGGTCTCGATCTCCACCGCAGCCAAAAACAGTGATGATTCGCTGCTCTGCGAATTCACGTAGAGTAGAAAGTGCATTTTCCAGCCCGTCCGGCGTATGAGCGTAATCAGCCAGCACGAGATAATCCTGATTTTCATCAATTACTTCCATCCGACCGGCGACACTTTTCAGCTCTGCCAGCCCTTCCCGCACAATATCTAGAGATACTTGCTCAACAAGAGCAGCTCCGATAGCGGCAAGCGCATTGTAGACATTAAACTTCCCGATCATCGGAATCTCTATGGCCATATCTCCTACAAAAGTAACTGCCATGAAGCTTGTACCCTTTGAGGTCAAACGAATGTCTTTTGCCATAATATCGGCCGAATGATTCACTCCATAAGTTATAACCTGTGCGGAAGTTACTCCTTTGAAATACCCGCTCGCCTGATCATCAGCATTCAAAATGGCAAATTTTCGTTTAGAGGGATCGGCCGCAAATGAATTTCCGAGCCTGGAGAATAGTAGCCCTTTGGCAGCGAGATAACTTTCCATCGAACCATGATAGTCTAGATGATCCTGCGTTAAATTCGTAAATACAGCGGTTCGAAACTCACAGCCAATGACACGTCCCATATGCAAGCCTTGAGAAGAGGCTTCCATCACACAATAGTCGACCGAATGCTCTGTCATTCTTTTTAAATTGGCCTGCAGACGATGGGGATCTTGAGTGTTTATATCTGTTTCAAGCATGGTTGATCCGAGTTTGGTCCCGATATTTCCCATCAATCCAGTCTGATAGCCCGCATGAGCCAATATGGACTCGATCATGTAACTCGTTGTCGTTTTCCCGTTAGTACCGGTAACGCCAATCAACTTCAACTCCTGACTCGGATACCCATAAAAATGTGCAGAAAGAAGGGCCAAAGCATAGCGGGCATCGGGTACTTTGACAACCGGAACATCTGCGTCCACATCCCGCTCCACAATTAATGCGGCTGCGCCCGATTTTATAGCCCCATCAATATATTGGTGACGGTCCTCCTGCAATCCCGGAATCCCTGGAATACATACAAAAAGCTCGCCGGGCTGTAGTTGCTGCGAGTGAATGCTTATCCCTGTTATTTCGACTTCTGCATCTCCGCTTAGGCTGGCAATAGTCAACTGATCGATAAGCTCTTTGAGTTGCAATTAAAGCCCTCCTACATCTTTAATCTATCCCGTTAACAGTTCGTGACAATTGGAATAATTTCCTTTCCACTTTAGTAATCTGCGATTTAGAATCTAAAACAAAGACCATCCCGCAAGGATGACCGCCCACTTATAACTATTACTTGCTCCCGAGCTAAGCTTAGTTACTCGCTGAAATCGTCATTAATGGGTATTCAACGCCCCTGTCTGGTAATTTGACATACTCTACAGTAGTACTGAGTGGTGCATTAATATTTAATGATTCAAAACGAGATTGACCAAGAATACCAACCCGATTAGCCATTACGACACTAAATGTACCTATTACTTCACTATCCTGGGAAATCACATCGTAGTAAACGCTACATCTAGTTATAGCCAATGCAATAGTTGGTACTTCAACTGCAATTTCACCATGGGGATTGATCTCAAAAGGAGGCGTCGATTCAAAATACCCACTGATTCGGGTCAATCCAAGCGTAAAGTCATCCGTACTGTTAACAATGACAAATCGTTGTGTACCGAGTGACTGAGTACCAATACCGGACTCACTAGATTTACCTAAAACATTCGAAGTTTTAGAGAATGTGCGGACGACAATAACAAGCAATATAAAAAGAACGAGAACGAGCGCCTTGCTTGAATCTCTATAACTATTGCTTCTTCGAGGTTTATTTTTCATTTTTTTCCTCCTCCACTACTAAAAGATGATTCTTCTATAAACATAGTATGTGGAAGGAAGGAGCACGAACTCTGGCAGTTGTCCCCGTATAATTGATAGGTTCCGCGACACGCCATACACTAATCCGCAGCGAAAGTATAAACTTAAACCGTTAAAGAGCAGAGTAAGATTTATGTATATAGGCTTAAAAAAAGACCGCCCTCCACCTTGGAGAACGGCCTTTCGTGATGTAAGTCCGCAATGCGGACTGCAACGCTATTAATCGAAGTAAACGGCTTTGCCTGATTTGGACGATTCGTAGATCGCTTCAAGAATCTCAGAAACGACAAGCGCTTGCTCCGGCGTAACGACTGGGTCCGTGTCATTGATTACCGCTTGAATCCAAGCGCGTGCTTCCAGCTCGCCCGGATCTTCGGAAGCACCTTCGTAGAAGGCAACGCCGCCGCTGCTCAGCTCGATTTCCTTAACGTACAGCCGAGCATTCTCCTCGCCGTTGATGCGCAGGCCGCCCTTCATGTCAGCGCCAGCTTTGGTGCCGCTGAGGGATACTTTCGCCTCATCAACTTCAAGGGAGTTAAGCGCCCAGCTGGATTCCAGCACGATGGAAGCGCCGTTTTCCATGGTGATCATGGCAAAAGCAGAGTCCTCAACCGTAAACTTAGCCGGATCCCAAGGCCCCCAAGCGTTTGCGGCATTTTCCTTTTGGGACAGCTTATGGTAGGCACGACCGAGAACCGCCTTCGGCTTGTAGTTGTCCATCATCCACAGCGCCAGATCAAGCGCATGCGTACCGATGTCGATGAGCGGGCCTCCACCTTGTTTGTCCTCGTCGAGGAACACGCCCCAAGTTGGAACAGCACGGCGACGAATAGCATGAGCCTTGGCAAAGTATACTTCGCCCAGCTCGTCGCGAACACAAGCATCCTTCAGGTAACGAGTATCACCACGGAAGCGGTTCTGGTAGCCAATCGTCAGCTTTTTGCCGGTACGCTTAGCTGCTTCCAGCATGCGGCGAGCGTCATCAGCTGTTTTGGCCATAGGTTTTTCACACATGACATGTTTGCCGGCTTCAAGCGCAGCGATCGCGATGTCCGCATGGGAATCATTCGGTGTACAAACATGCACAACCGTGATCGAAGGATCGTTCAACAGATCGTGATAATTCTCATATACAGCTGCTTCTTCGGAACCGAACTTGCCCTTTGCTTCTTCAGCACGTTCGCGAACGATATCGCAGAACGCCACCATTTCTGCTTCTTTAACTTTGGCCAGAGATGGCATATGTTTACCGTTTGAAATACCGCCGCAGCCAATAATACCTACGCGTACCTTAGACATGTTTAAGTTCCTCCTTGGTTCCATATGAAGAGTTATTGTTGTTTTTAGGTTTTATAAGCTTGAAGCGGGATGCTACAAACACTAGAATAAGTATAAGAGAACCGAACTACAAAAATAAAGCTTCTTTGTAGTGCTGCTTTTATGCGATCTTGGTATATGGAGGCCCTCCCCTTTGGAAGTCTATAACGAAAAGGTACTTTATGAAAACCCTCTTTTGTCCCTTCGCATCTTCCGCTCGCAGCGAAATCACAATTTGCTCATCAACTGGCATTATCACAGGGAGCTGGAATTGTTATTCGTCCTGAGCGGAGGTTTGGAAGTTCACGTTGAGGAGGACTGCTTCCAACTCGGGGCAGGAGACGTGGCCATTGTTGGCGCCAATCAGCTGCATCGCGACCGAAGTTCGTCCGAATCGCTGGACTATATTGTGCTCCAGTTCGACTTGGAGCAGTTTTTTGACCATAGCACAATGCCTTATATGCGCTTCTTCATGGAGACGAATCACCCGCTGAGTCAGGTGAACTATATCTTCCAGGAGAACTCCCTTGTTAAAGAGGAAATTGGACAGACCGTCCGCGGCATCCTAGAGGAGGCCACTTCCAAGGTAATTGGATATGAGCTTGCGGTCAATATGCTGGTCAAAAAAATACTCTTGCTGCTGCTGCGCAACGACAAGCGTCAGATACTGACGGATCAGGATAACTTCGATCGGCTTCGCTTGAAGCCAGTTCTGACTTTTGTCGAGCAGCATCTGACCGATCGAATCCAGGTCGAAGAAGTGTGCAAGCTGGCGAATATGAGCTACTACTATTTCGTGAAATATTTCAAAAAAACGATTGGCCTCAGCTTTACGGAATACGTCAACTACCGCAAGATCAAATGGGCCGAGCGCATCCTGCTTACGAAGGATTTGAGCATATCTGAAGTCGGTGACCGTATCGGCATGCCTAATATGGCCCATTTTTACAAGATGTTCAAGAAGTACAATGACTGCTCGCCTAAGGAATTCCAGAAAAAAATGCTCGCTTGGGGCCGCACCTAATGTCTTGTACAGCACAAGAATAGCATTACTCTGGTACATCACAAGAAACCGGACTCTCCCTTGCGGAGGTCCGGCTTCTTGTTGTTCAACCTGATGTGAGACTCCCACTCAGCTTGTAGTTACTTTTTTGGGCAAAACGAGCTTGTAGCCTACACCACGGATGGACTCGATGCATACCGAGTTGGCGCCAAGCTCAAGCTTTTTGCGGAGAGAGCTGACATGAACGTCCACTGTCCGCTGGCCGCCGATATAATCGAACCCCCATACTACATTCATCAAATCATCCCGCGTAATGACCATGCCTGGCCGTTGGATCAAATAAAGCAGCACCTCAAACTCCTTCGGACGCAGCGACACCTGCTCCTGACCAACGATTACCTCGTAACGCTCGGGATAGATCGATAGGTCTCCGGCCGTAATGACCTTGTCCTGAGACTCAATCTGATCCGGTACGGCATTGCCGGAACGTCTAAGCACGGCAGATACCCGGGCGAGCAGCTCCGCAACGCCAAACGGCTTCGTAATGTAATCATCCGCCCCATGCTTCAATCCTTGCACGACCTCTTCCTCCGCCGTGCGCGCCGTCAAAATGATTACAGGCGTCTTAACACCGTTCTGCCTCAGCTTGCCAAGCACCTCGAAACCGCTCATTCCTGGCAGCATAATATCCAGCATGATCAGGTCAAAACTGCGCTGAATGGCCGCCTGCAGGCCTTCTCCACCGTGGTCGCAGACAGTCACGTCGTATCCTTCTTGAGTTAAGTTATAGGAGAGCAGCCTCGAAAGGGTGGGCTCGTCCTCTATGACAAGCACTTTATGTGACATATCCATTCGACCTCCAGCTATCCTGAACGGGGAATCCGTTCTCTGTATTGTTCATCGGAAGCAAGCTCATCTCTGCTTGAGGCCGCGTATAGACTTTGCGCCAGCAGCAGTTCCTTGCGGAAATCGCTTCTATCGCTTTATTTTACCATGCGGGACAGCCTATCGGCCAAAAACATTTAGTATTGAATGACTGGAAGCTCCAGCGTAAATACTGTACCTACACTAAGCGTACTATCGACCGAAATCGTGCCCTTGTGCAGCTCAACAAGATGTTTCACGATCGATAAGCCGAGCCCTGTGCCGCCGCTAACTCGTGATCTGGCTTTGTCCACCCGGTAAAATCGCTCGAAGATACGCGGCAGATCCTTTTTCGGAATCCCGATGCCAGTATCGCTGATGCGGATGCGTATCATCTCAATTCCACCTTCCCGTGTTATGAGCGAAGCCGCCAGAGATACGTGACCACCCTCAGGTGTATAGTTGATGCCGTTTTGCAGCAGATTGATGATGATTTGCCGCAGCCTATCCTCGTCCGCCTCTAGAAAAATTCCTTCAGCGATTGATGCTTCCAGCGTGATGGACTTTTTGGCCGCCTCCGACTCCATCACAACAATGGAACGGTTGAGGAACGCCGATAAATCAACCGGGGACATCTGCAGCGGCACACGCCTCGACTCCACCTTGGACAGCTCCAGAATATCTCCGATAAGACGGTTGAGCCGCTCGCTCTCGTCATAAATGATTTGCATGAACTGCTGGGACATGACCGGATCGTGTACGGCTCCACCTAACAACGTCTCGGCAAAACCTTTGATCGCTGTTATCGGCGTTCTCAACTCATGCGACACATTGGCAACGAATTCACTGCGCATTCTCTCCAGCCTGCGGATCGCCGACACATCCTGCAGCACCAGAAGCACGCCTCCGTAGCTCTTGTCGCTTTCGTAGACGGGCACCAGATTCAGCTCAAGCAACCGCTCCTCCGGAAAATAAAACGTAATCTCATCATGCAGAGGCCGTTGATTATCCAGCCCTTGCTGGATGAGCTGAGACAGCTCGTACTGCTGTTTCGCCTCACTGTAATGCCGACCGACCATCTCGCGATGCTCAAAGCCGAGCACCTCCTCTGCTCTCCGATTGAGCAGCACCATTCGGCCCTCCGGGTTGATCATGACTACGCCGCTGGCCATATTGTCGAGTACGCTGTATAGCTGAGTCTCATTTTGCTGAATTCGGTTCATCTGCACCTGCAGGCCTTCTGCCATGGAATTGATAGCGGCTCCAAGCTCGCCGATCTCATCCTTGCTGCGGATGTCGACACGCACCTCGTAGTCCATCGCCTTGATGCGGCGTGCAGCGCGGGTGATCTGCTCCAGCGGCCGGGTCAGTCCAAGAGCGACTCGGTAGCTGACCGCCGCAGCCAACAGGAACAATAACAGCAGTCCGGCGATCAGCACCGTCCAAAGCTTGTTCACGCTGCTATCAACCGACGCTAGGCTGTAAGACAGGCGAATAAAATTGGATGGCTTTTGCTTCGTATCCGCAACCATAGCGACATATAACATGTTCTGCCCTACCGTTTCGCTATAGCGGATCGCTTTGCCGGCCCCTTCCTCCTGTGCTTGCTGCACCTCGGATCTGTCTAAATGGTTGTCCATCTCAGCAGCGTCATAGTCCGAGTCGCCAAGCACCTTGCCATCTTTGCCGATAAAAGTGACTCGCGCTCCTGTGAGCTCTTTGATCGTTGTCGCCTTTTGCTTGAAGTAGGCCGCCGATTCCTCCACGGAGCCGATCTCCCACTCCATATTGGCATTGATGACCTTCATCTCGCGCAGCATGCTCTCCTCTTGTGCAGCGATATGGTTGTCCTTATAGGTTTTGCCCATTAAGAATCCGGCTGCCGTCACCGACAGACCAATCATTACGATCATAATCCAAGTTAATCGAACTCGAAAACGCTTCATGCCGGCATCTCCCCGTTGTCATCTGCAAGCTACTGAAATACCCATCTATCGTACATCCAGCTTATACGGGGCGCTATAGGAGTATTGTAAACTTTATGTAAAATTTTCATTCGCTCATGCGGGAGCTAAACCATTTATGCCATGCCGCTCCGCGGACAGACCCTTCTTCCGATTGTCTGCTTACGCAGAAGCTAACCTATCTGGGGCTATCGTCGCTCCACGAACAGACCCTTCTTCCGATTGTCTGCTTACGCAGAAGCTAACCTAGTCTGGGGTTATCGTCGCTCCACGGACAGACCCTTCTTCCGATTCTCTGGAGCCCAGATTCCTCTGATTCTATTTCCCAATGGGGTAGGAATCCGGCCTCCAAGTGAACCGCTGCCGCTTCTCCAGAAGGGTTCTGTCCGTTCCGCTCTTTTTGCCCAAGTGAGAAAGGATTGGTCAGGAAGCGTTGATTCCTACCCGAAATTGTCGAGGGAAAACCCAGGGAGGCTTCGAATTAGACTCAGCTGAGCTGAGCTAAAAGCAAAACAGCGGCAGCTTGGGACGATAAGTCCTGGACTGTCGCTGTTTTAATGAAATGCGTAACCATTGCAGGACACAAAGACAAAGACAAAGACAAAGACAAAGACAAAGACAAAGACAAAGACAAAGACAAAGACAAAGACAAAGACAAAGACAAGTGCCTAATGATACCGCCTTACAAGATGAACCAATCTAAGAGGAGCATCAAGAAAAGGTCAAGGTGATTTTTTCACATAACTGACTACCTTTCCTAAAACATCTTGTTCTGAGTATGGGCCTGCCGTTTGACTGTCGTTGAAGCCTCTCCAGCGCACATCTGCCAAGATGTAATACTCAGTTTGTCCTAACGTCACGGGTTCCCAAGAATCATTGTTGTCGAAGCTAGCGTCATCACCATAAAACGTGTCGAGTTTTTTATCATTAATGTAAACTTGACCTTTCTTTATTCTGACCTTCTCGCTTGGAAGACCAACGATTCTTGCAATGTCTGTGTCTTGGTCTTTATTATTTTTCGTATCAAATACCACAATATCCCCACGAGAGATTTCATGTCGTTCATAGTACTTCATATCCACTAATACTTCATTATCTATACCAAACGGATGCGGGTTTCCATACCCTAGTGCTAACATTCCATCTGTCCGTACCTTGACCTTAGTTAGTGATGGGTCGGGATTCTCAATCAGCTTTATTTTTTCTTCTGTGACAGCGTCGGTAATGGTCCCGGTACAGCCGCTTAAAATCAAGATAAGGAGTACAACAGCTATTTTTGTGAATTTCAAAAACATCACCCTTTCCTATCGAACCATGGCTTGAGGTGGTTGTTTTCCAATTATCCAAGGCAAGCATCCGCAATCACCTCTTTGTCTTGACGGTCGTTATTAACATATTGTTACAGTTGCTGTGCTAAGGCTTTTCAACATCTATGTATGAATTAATTGTTCCATAATAAGGGAGAAATTCCACTTCCCCCTCCGCTACCTTCTTTACCGCACAGAGCTCCTAGCGTGTGGTACAGAAAATCAGCGACATCCCGTCTTCCGGTTTTTTTGGAAGGCGAAAAACCCCCAATTAAAAAAGGGGGTGGTCGATGGATGTGATGAAGGAAGGAGCGCTGGTGTAGCGGAGGGACTGCGAATCCTTTTGGAGAAGCGGAAGCGGTCTTCTTGGAAGACGGATGGCCACAGTTAAATGTGTGAGGCAATCCGGGCATCCGTCTTCCAGAAGGATCGGAGAAAGGATCGCTGTCCCGTAGCGGAGCTCCGGCGCAGCTTGCTGAATTAGTTGCTCCACATCCTTACATTACAGCCCGAAACCGAAAGGATAAGCCTCCGAAAGCTTCATCGGCAACCGCCCGGAAGGCTTGAGCTCACCCGTGAGCGCCTTGGCGACAGAACGAAGTGCAAGCGGTCGGCACTCGTACACGGCGAGAAATACTTTTACCTGCGGGAACAAATTAACGTCGAGCGGATTGCGCACCGACACGCCAATCGTCTTCTCCGGAGCAAGCTTTAACAGCTCCTCAGCAATCTGGCGCTCAAGCGGATGTTTCATCGCATCGTAGCTGACAAACACAATGCGATCAAATTGCTGCAAATTCGCAAGCGGATTCTCACTGTTCATGAGACGCTCCTCGACGTTCGGCAGTTTTTGGGCCAGCCAGGAGCCAAGCGTACCATCACTTGAAAGGAGCTCGTCGGCCACGGATACAGCTTTAATTTCCGGCCAAAGCACGAGTGTGCGACCGTCCGCAGGAAGAGGAAGCAAGCCGCCTTCGTTCTTAACAAGTGTAACGGAAGCTTCACTCCACCGTTCAGCTGCTGCACGGTGCTGGGGCGTAGCGATCAGCGGAGCTGTGTTCTCCCATGTTGCGAGCGGTTCGCCAGCGTTCAGCTTAGCTTTGAGCGCAAGAATACGATCCAGCGATTGCTCTAGACGCTCTTCTGTTAAACGGCCTTCTTCGACGGCTTTCGTGACAGCTTCCAGAGCAGCCAGCTGTTTCGTGAAAGTATGGCTGACTAGTACGAGATCCGCTCCAGCCGCAATCGCTTTCACAGCACCTTCGGCTGGTCCGTAATGACTGTCGATCGCATCCATTTCCAAACAATCGGTCACAATAACGCGGTCATAACCGAGCTCGCCGCGCAACAATCCGGTCAGCACAGGCTCAGACAAGGTTGAAGGATCGCCACTTGGATCGAGAGCAGGCAAGCAAATATGAGCGGTCATGATGACGTCCGTGCCAGCAGCGATCGCGGCTTTGAACGGAGGAAGCTCGATCTCTTCTAACCGCTGGCGGTCATGCGTGATAATAGGCAACGCATGATGGGAATCAACGCTTGTATCGCCATGGCCTGGGAAGTGTTTGACCGTAGCTGCGACTCCGGCGGACTGATAACCTTCAACTGCAGCCGCCCCAAGCTCGGATACAAGTTCGGATCGGTCTCCAAAAGACCGCACGTTAATGACCGGATTATCCGGGTTGTTGTTCACATCCAGGCACGGAGCAAAGTTCAGGTTCACTCCGAGCAGTCGCAACTCTTTGCCCGAGATTCGGGCCGTTTCATACGCGGCTTCACGGGAAGCTGTAGCTCCAATCGCCATATTGCCCGGCATTAGTGTTACACCGTTTACGATGCGAGCGACCATGCCACCCTCTTGATCGATGCTGACCAGCAGCGGCGGACGCCCAGCAGCCGCAGTTGCCCCATGCAGTCGGTTCGATAGGCTGTGCACCTGACGAGCATCATCTATATTACGGGTAAAATAAATCACTCCACCAAGTCCATTCTGCTCGATAACTTCTAGAATTTCGGCCGAAGGCTCTCTATCGGGGAAGCCGAATACAAACAGCTGAGCAGCCTTTTCTTTCAGAGTCCAGCTCGCATAAACTTTTTGCTTCGAAGCTTCATTTTTGCTCGTTTCGATCAATGACATGATTGTATTGCCTGCCTTTCTTCAAAAAACGATTAATATAAAGTTCAACACGATTAATTGTAACAGCGCCAGTAATTAGAAGCTATATGCATTATTGATTAAAGTGTCGCATAGGCGGTCACACGGACAGTCACTTGGACAATTACACTCGTGCGGTCACTGGAACAGTCACATGAACGACTATAGAACTTATTCCTTGATTAGAAAACCTGCTGTCAGAAACAAAAAAAGGCTCCCAAAGGGAGCCATAACTGTTGCTATTACCTGCGCATACGGCCTGCGGCCTGACGCACGGCGTCATAGAAAACTTGCCATTCCGGCGGCCGATCAAGCTCGGAATTCGCAGCGGCAGCGCCGCTCACTGCCCAAGCCTCCACTTGCTCAGCCTCAGTTGCCTTCACTTCTCTTACGGCTTCATCAACCACTCGCACTGTATCCTGCTTCTCGGTCGTTGATGATTTTTTCACATCTGAAGATTTCTCAGCGTTCCCGGCTTGCTCAGCCTTCTCACCGTCTTCTACCTTATCGACTTTCGCAGCTTCCGATGTGTTCAAAGACATCTCGCCTGATGCCTCTTCACTACCAGTTGGCTCCCCGGTCAGCAAGCCACCACGGCTGTTTATTGCTTTGTTCTGCTCTTCCATGTCGATCCTCCTTCAACGCTGAGACAGCTATCAGCCCTCCAGCCAATCCCTTCGCAAGGTGAAGATTTCCCTCAGCTCATCAGTGGACAACTCCGTAATCCACTGTTCGGACTGGCTGACAACCTGATCATTGAGCGACTGTTTGCGCTCAATCATCTCATGGATCCGCTCCTCAAGCGTGCCGAGAGCGACAAACTTATGCACCTGGACTTGCCGTGTCTGACCGATTCGGAAAGCGCGGTCGGTCGCCTGGTTCTCCACAGCAGGATTCCACCAGCGGTCAAAATGGAACACATGGTTGGCTTCGGTCAGATTAAGACCTATACCACCCGCCTTAAGCGAAAGCACAAACGCTCCGTGAGGCTGCTCCGGATCTTGGAACGCCGCGATCATATCATCGCGCTTCGCCTTCGGCACTCCTCCATGTAAATATGGAACCGGCAAGCCGAGACGCTCCTTGAGAATTCTTTGAAGCGCTAAGCCCATATCTACGAACTGTGTGAAAATGAGCGCCCGCTCGCCTTCCGCGGCGATTTCCTCGCACATCTCCAGCAGCCTCATCAGCTTGGCGGAGCGATCCGGCGTCCATAGGCCGCTGTCCTGTTCTTCGCCGAGCAGCAGCGCCGGATGGTCGCACACCTGCTTAAGCCGCGTGATGGAGGCCAGGATCAATCCACGGCGCTGCATCGGCGCTAGCGTATCCAGCTTTTCCAGCAAATCCGAAACGATACCCTCGTACAGCGCTCCCTGCTCCGCGGTCAAGGTCACATAGACCTGGCCTTCATTTTTCTCAGGCAGCGACAGTTGGATTGCGGGGTCCTTCTTCAGTCGGCGAAGCATGAACGGCTTGATCCGCCGCTGCAGCGATCCGATCATCTCCAAGTTGCGTTCCTTTTCGATCGGCAGAATAACCGCCCGCCGGAACTCCGGCAATGAGCCAAGATAACCCGGATTCGTAAAGTCGTAGATCGACCAAAGCTCGCTCAGCCGGTTCTCCATCGGTGTCCCGGTCAGCGCGATGCGATGCCCGCTGCGTAAGTTGCGGATAGCCGAGGACTGCTTCGTATAGACGTTTTTGATATTTTGCGCCTCGTCCAGACATAGGCTCTCCCACTGGAACGCACCAAGCTCTTCCTCATCCAGCGATGCCAGTGCGTAAGAGGTGATGACCAGATCAGCTCCCTTGGCAAATTCCACAAAGGCATCCCGACCTCTAACGCGCCGCGGCCCGTAATGAAGACGGACATCAAGTCCCGGTGCGAATCGCTGCAGCTCCTTCTCCCAGTTGCCGATAACTGAAGTCGGGCAAATGAGCAGCGACGGATCTCCTTCACCGCCTGTCTCCTTAATATGGAGTAGATAAGCAGTAAATTGGATCGTTTTGCCAAGTCCCATATCATCTGCAAGCGTAGCGCCCAGCCCAAAGCGGCGGAGGAAAGTCAGCCATGACACGCCCTGGTGCTGATAAGGACGCAGCTCACCTCGGAATGAGGACGGAACCTCGACAAGCGGCAGCTCTGTCGTGTCCTGCAGTTGATTCATCAGCTGTTGGAGATGTGAATTCAGCTCCACTTCCACCTTTAGCAGCTCTTCACCGATTTCTTCATCCTCGGAGAGCGCGATGCCCCCCTGCAAATGCATCTGCATAATATCTCTGAAGCTAAGCCCTTTGCGGCCACCGTTCTTCTTGATCCAGCCTCGGATGCGCGTAATGTCCTCGGGATGAAGGTGGATCCATTCCCCATCGATCTTCATGAGTCGCTTGTTCTGCGCCGCCAGCTTCATGAACTCTTCCTCGGAGAGGTCCGCGCCGCCAAGCGCAAGCTTCCAGTCGAACTGGACAATTTGCGAAAGGCCAAACATCGGCTGATCCGCCGAACCAGCCGCCGACTTCAGCTTGGCCTTAAGCCGGACTCTGCGCTTACGCACATTTTCCCACCAGCCGGGAAGCAACACGGTCGCTCCGGCATCCAGCAGCTTCAGGCTGGCTTGCTCAAGGAACAGCCAGGCTTCCTCATCATCTAGCTTCCGTTTAACCGTCTCTCCTTCTGGCTCGATCCACTCCGGCAGTGCCTGGCTCCACTTGCGCTCTTCGCGCTGGAGCCGCTCTTCCAGAAGCGGCAGCCACTCCTCGGGCAGTCGCAGCACGGAGCCCGATGCTGGACGCCAACTGCCCGAGCGATCGCCTCGATCCAGCGGAATCCAGCCGTCTTCGCCGGAACGGCCGCGCAGAGCTGCCCGCAGCGTCCAATCGCCGCTCTCATCCGGCTCAGCTAGCTGCAGAGCAATCCGGAACGGGAAGCTATCCTGCTTCAAGCCGATACCGATGTACCAATCTTCTTCATCGGGCGAGCGACGCTCCAATGCAGGCCCGATCGACCTTTCAAGTGAAGACCATGCGGCTCGCACCGTGTCGTCTTCGGTTATTAGATCTTCCACACATGCACTCAGCCACTGTAGCAGCCACTCGCCTGATGCTTCATTTTTGTGACCACTATCCGGGGTATCCTGGAATCGCCAGCGCCTCTCCCTACCCTTCCAGCCGGTCCAATCAGGTTCGAAATGGCCCTCCGTCAGTGCTTCCAGTATCCGCGCGGCACCGGCCTGCAGCTCCTTCGCCGACTGGCCCCATTCAATGGAGAGCATCCTGACAGGCTGCGGTGAGGATAAATAATCCAAAGCAATCAACGGACTCAGCAGCATTGGCCTTATTTTACTGGGGCCGTCCACTTCCAAATATTCAATCTCGCTTCCGTACCAGGAAGGCTCATGCCATGCAAACAGCAGATTACGAATACGAGCTTCAAGCTCTCCCGCATCCTCCGCTTGCAGCACGACACCAGCACCATTCCAGCTTCCTTCCATCACGATCGGTTTCCTTGCAGAGAATCCTTTCATCATTTCAAAATGGTTCCTTTCCGCAATTCTTCCTGGAAAGCTCTCATTCGCTGATATTTGGCCACAGTCCGCTCAAGGTAAACCTTCCAAGCTTCCGGTCTCTTCACCGCGACGTACAGCTTCTCCAGCTTCTTCAGCTGTTTGACAGCCATCCGATAGCTTTGCCGGTTGCGCATGGAAATCCACCCCTCAACAGCCTGATGGTACAGCGGGATCAACACAGAAGGCGCTCGCTTGGCAATAAGCCGCATATCAGCAGGATCTAGCTCGTCGGGCCGCAGGCCCATCGCCAGTTGCAGATCCGCCCATTCCTCGAAGCTGCCCTTTTCCAGCAAAAGATCGGCCACAGCCATGTAGGAATATGGCATTTTGTCGATCATATAACGCTGCCAAGTCGGATTTTCATGCTGTGCTAAATCCGCTTCGCGGCATAAAAGCAGGAATGGCTGAAGCAATCCGCCGCGTTTGCCGTCCGCGATGGCATTCAGATAATCCATCCACAGCTGGAACTTTTCCCATTCACGACTCTCTAATCGCTGCTTTGCATATTCCAGCGCCAGCCCTGAGGCTGGTTCAGGCGATGTCTGTTTCAGCCGCTCCACCGCTCTGTTGTCCTCGCCCTGAGCCGCATCCAGATAAGCAAGCGCAATAAGCGGAAAATGCCGTCCGGCATCGCTCGTTCCAGCTTCCTCCTGCGAGGAAGCAAGAGCGGATGCATCCGTACTGTCGGCCGAAGCACTGGATGGAGGCCCTGCGGCTTCCAACAGCTTCTCCAGCTTCAGGCGCTCTCCCTCCCGCCATTCAGCATTATGCAGAAGGGCTGCTGCGAGTCCAAAATAAAGCTGGTTCCAACGGAACAGCCGAGCATCTGCACGGCCCGCTTGCTCCCGCAAATATGCGGCAAGCGCATCCCGCCAGGCCAGACCAAGTCCTTCCTCCGTCTCTGTTGTCAGCTGAGCAGCAAGCGAATAATAATGTTCAATCCATGGCTCCGCCATGCGGGTGAAGCTCATCTCCTGGTAATAGCGGCTAAAGGCATCCGACAGCCGTACCGCCCGTTCCGCTTGTTCCAGAATGAACAGAATGGAATACATCCAATGCATACGCTGCAGCGACTTCGGCCAATCGCGAGCAGAGCCCTTGAGCGCAGAAAGCACCGGCTGCAGCGGATGAAGAGTATGGCGGCAGCCTTGCCAGGTTTGGCCGTATTTACGCTCCATCCAGTCCATCCACTCTCGGGGCGAGGCATCCTCGGAAAGTCCTGCCGCAGCTGCAGCAGAGAGGGATGCCGCTTGCTCCGGCTGCGCCTTTTCGACCCAGCTTACCTTAACAGGACCTGCGCCAGTCATTCGCTCCATCGCCCGTTCGGGCTGGCCGCCCTGCTGCTTGATCGCAGCAAAGTAAACAGCCGCCATATGCTTACACCATCCATTGAATGGACAGGTGCATTCGTTGTCTTCGAAACGGCTCCCCAGGGTGACATTATAGAGTTCACTCCCTGACACTACGCCTAGAAGTAGCGATCCGGCTTGCTTCACAGGAGAAACTTTTCCTCGTGAATGATAGTCCCAGCCGCGAGAGATGATTTCCTTGCGCGTATAATCGGCGATTTTCCGCTCAAGCTCATTCAGAAACGATTCCGAGATTTCGTCCGCTCCCATTGCTGTCACCCGCTTTTCTTTTTCGGCATTCTTACCATTATACCAAAAAAACAAGCAAAACGGACTCAACTCAAAATGCTTCCATAAATCAAAGTTGGCCGTTGTCAATTTCCGTCTACCGCCGGAACGTTTGGAGCAGTAAAAAGCCAGCCCGCGCATTAGATGCGCTTGCTGGCTTTAATGTGCGTCAGGTTAAACTTTTGCGAAGGAAGCAGAGCAGCGCCCAGCGCCTTTCCTGCCGTCGCTTGTATCGCGGGAGCACGCGGTACAAGCGAAGTCCCTCCTCAAAAGCCGTTTTGGCTTCATCCTTGCGGCTTAGCTCCTGCAACAGCACTCCCATCCGGTAATAGCTCTCACAGGAGGAGGACTGAATCCCGGAAAAGGTTTCTAAATGCTGAAGCGCCTTGGATTTATCCGTTCGCGCCTTATGAGCAGCTAGGCGAAGATGGGGCTGGCCGTATTTGACCCGCGGATTGAGTTCAAGCGCCTTCAGAATGGCTGCTTCACCCTCCACTTCCCGACCTGTATGCAGTAGGCTTGTGCCGTAATCGTCCCAGAACTCAGCTGAATCCTCCATCACATGTGAATCCTTCAGCGGCTCAAGCGCTCGGAGCGCATCTCCGTATTTCTTTCGCTCAAGCAGCAGCCTTGACAGCTCCAGTCGGGAGCCACTATTGCTCGGATTGGCATCCAGCTCACGCCGCAGCGCGGCGATGCGTCTCCTTCTGCGAATCGGCTTCCTCAAACTAGGCGTAAGGCCGATAAAACGGCGGTCTATAACGTACAACACGACGAGCAGAACGAGCAAGGCAATGAACGGGTTGCCAAGCAAAGCCCAAAGCAGGCCGAATAGTAGGGCAATTTTCATTTCGAGCAACTCCTATCCCAAGAAAATCAGACGCTCCCATAATAGCATAGGATAGCTGGGTCGGGAATCACTAAACAGGGATCGACTGGTAATTGTCCATCCTGAGCGCAAGTATTCCTTTTATTTTCGCCCAAATAAAGAAAACACCGCACCCCTTCCTAGACCAATTCATAATATAAGTTGACTGTATCCCTTAACCTTGTTGTAACCTACAAAAACCCGTGCAAGGAGGGGTGACGAAATTGAAGGGCTCTGACCACAAAAGCAAATTTTTGCTGACTCACCGGGAGCGTGAAGTATTCGAACTTCTTGTCCAAGACAAAACGACAAGGGATATCGCGGGCCAATTATTCATTAGTGAAAAAACTGTTCGCAATCACATTTCCAATGTTATGCAGAAGCTGAACGTGAAAGGCCGCTCGCAAGCTGTAGTTGAACTAATCAAGCTTGGGGAGCTGACGATCTAGTCCCGGTCAGCGCTCTTGATAAGCCTTCCTTTACCGAATGCGCTCGACGTATTCGGAAGGAAGGTTTTTTAATGCGATGAGAAATTGAGCTGCAGGACAAAATTCCAAAAGGCTTCACTATTTCTAGGACAACTGCTGGAGTCAATGCCTCTTTCTTTTGAATACTATGTTCACAGAGCATTCTCTCATACTCGCGAATGTGAATCGACATTGCCCCTAATGCGTAGTGGAAGCCTCTATTTAGGATATTGCGCTTGCTGTCGATCTCTTGATGAGCGTTTTCGATTTGTGCAGGGGGCGTTCAGCTACGGCAACTTCTTCGGCCTACGCCTATACACAACACCCTCCCGGTTGGGTCGCTCAGCAGCATCGATAAGAGTGCGACGATTTAACGCTCGTTGCTTGCGCCCAGGAGCCAACCCTTCCCCGCACTGGTCACGGGCTACTAGAAAGGAGGAGAATGAGCCGACAGAAGCTTGCTCTGAGGACTCTACAGGATCGGCGTGAAAGCCCGTACCTTTCTTTCAATTCCTCATACTATATTGATATACAGTATGGGAGGAATTTGATATGAAACTAGGTATGATTTTGGTCTTGTTTATTTTGTTGGTCATTGTGACAAATGTTTTTAGTAGGGCAAGTAATCCCGATGACGCTAATCCACCCGTAGGAATTACAGGCACGCAAACATTTAATATTGAAAATCGTTCGACTAACTACAGACTCCGCTTTTTTTCACGTACTGGACCCGCTAATTTACCTGAAAATTCAACTCTTCCTCCCGGAACTAGCACAGCGTACGTCGTTAGAACTTCAGGGCTTTCACCGGTCTATGTCACAACTGTATATAACGTCTATGATCTTTCAAATAACAAAGTAGGTTATTTTACATTCTGGATAGATGCATCGGATTTTATTGCTTTCGCTTACTTTAAAGATGACATAGGATACAGTTTCCCCAGTGGAGTAGGTGCAAGGATTGCGGCTGACGGTGGCAGAACAATTATATTCTATGAAGTTAACGGATAACTCGTACCCACAGCATTCAATATCCCGCATATAAAGAGCGGTAATTTATTCATGCGCCTACCGCCAATGCGCCATCCTCGGAATGAGGCTTTCATCGCCCTCGGAGAGTATTCTCCTCAATAGGCTGTCTCGAATGGTTTGCGTGGCCGTGGGCCATACTTCCACGGAAAGCGCCATTACAACCGTCATGCCCGAAGGCCATCTTTCGGTATGCGCCTTATGTCTTCCTAAGCGTCTCTCTTCCGCCGCCACGCAATTAGCGAATCGGGTTTAGCGCTTCACTATTTCTAGGACAACTGCTGGAGTCAGTGCCTCTTTCTTTTGAATACTATGTTCACAGAGCATTCTCTCATAGTAATTGGAGGAAATCAGCATGGACCATATAGTGGAAACCGGCAATTATAGGCGATCTTTTTTTTACGCTTGAGCAAACACTCACTAAAGTCGGCTACGACACTTATTTATTTTCCTCGATCACAGGCATTTCTTCGACTGCCCCTGTCCGTTGGACCTCGACCTCCACTCGCTTGACTATTGTCGATGCGTGAATTTCAATTTGAAACTTAACACTCCATATTCTATTAGCCACACACGATCAACAAAGCCGAATATCAAATTATTCAACTCAAAAAAAACAAGAGGGTGTCCCAAAAGTCATAGAAATGACTGGGGACACCCTCTCATTTTTTTGTAAACAAAAAGAAACCGTTCTTTGGTAAAATGGAGCTACCACACACCCATTTACGAAAGGAACGGTTTCTTTGTACATTCAATATACCATGGACCAACTGTACCTGCCAATGGACTTAGAGGACGACATTCCTCAAAATCACCTCGTTCGCGTCGTGAATGCAGCCGTGAACCGGCTTGACGATACCATCTTTGACGCGGCTTACTCTGGAGGCGGACGAGACAGCTATCATCCGAAGATGCTCACCAAGGTCATCATCTACGCCTACACGCAGCGCATCTATTCCTCCCGACAGATCGCCAAGGCTATCCGTGAAAATATCATGTTCATGTGGGTCGCCGGCAGACAACGTCCGGACTTCCGCACCATCAATCGGTTTCGCTCTGAGAGAATGAAAGCCGTTCTGGAGACCGTGTTTACGGCAGTTCTCCAGTTTCTGGCCGAGGAAAACTACGTGCAACTTGAACATTACTTTGTCGATGGGACTAAAATCGAAGCCAATGCGAATCGGTATACGTTTGTTTGGGGCAAAGCTGTCGTGAAGCACAAAGCCAAACTTCAAGAAAAAGTTCAGAAGCTGTTTGCCACCATCGAAGAAACGGAGAAACAAGAAGAACGAGCACATGGCGGCGGGGATCTGTGCGAACTAGGAGAAACTTCGAAGATAACGAGTGAAAAGCTGGAGAATGCCGTTAAGCAACTGGAAGAAAGACTGCAAGAAAAACCAAAGGACAAGCCACTGAAGAAGGCGGTGCGTGCGCTCCGTAAAGATTTACTCCCTCGCCTTCAAAAATATGAATGCCATGAAGAAACGCTAGGAAATCGGAACAGCTACAGTAAGACGGACAAAGACGCCACGTTCATGCGAATGAAGGAAGATCACATGCGTAATGGTCAGCTCAAGTCGGGCTACAATGTGCAGATTGGCACGGAAAATCAATTCATCCTCGGATACAGTGTACACCAGCGGCCTACAGATACGCGCTGTCTCATCCCCCATCTTGAAAAAGTAAAATCGCAGCTGGTAAGCTTCCAAGCACCGTTATTGCTGATGCAGGCTACGGCGGCGAAGAAAATTACGATTATTTAGAGCGAAATGACGCCGAAGCTATCGTCAAATACAGCACGTACCACCGTGAAAAAAGCAAGGCATGGCAAAAAGATATGAGCAAAATCGACAACTGGACCTATAACGCCGAGCTAGATACATGGACTTGTGCTGCTGGACAAACCCTCGCTTTTCGCAGAGTGAGCAAGGAGAAAACGGAAAGCGGATACGAAATCGAATACCGTCATTACCGGAGTGCAAGTTGTGAAGGCTGTCCGCTAAAATCGCAGTGTACAAAATCCAAGGGGAATCGCGAAGTTAAAGTAAGCTTAAAGTATTTACGATTAAAAAATCAGGCACGAGAAAAGCTTCGCAGCGAAGAAGGCTATGCGTTAGCAGTCAGGCGGATGATTGAACCGGAGCCTGTATTTGGTGACATCAAGAACAACCGAGGATTCAAAAGATTCCTGCTTCGAGGCTTGCCTAAAGTAAGCCTCGAGGTCGGGTGGCTTTCGCTTGCCCATAATTTGTTGAAGAAAGCGGCAGTAGACGCAAAAGCAAAGGAGTTAAGCAAATGAAAGTCGCTTAATTCCTTTGCTTTTTTTAAAACCATTTTTCTGAATGGCAGCCATGGTCCTAAGAATCATTAGTTCTTACTTTTGGGACACCCTCTTGTTTTGCCTAACATTACTTGTTGCCTAGCGGCGCACCTTTGGCAAGCTGCTGCCGAAGCTCGGCATTTTTCGCAGCTAATTGCTTGGCTAAAACGATTTGTGAAGCTTCAATTTTAGCTGCTTTCTCCGTTAGCTTCGTTATTTGAGTCATTTTGCTACTGAGATCGCTAGGGGAAGAGCTCATTTTGAGGTTTTTTTGTAGCTGCTTTATTTTGGACAGAGCTTTTTCTCTTTTTATTTTATCGTCTGTGCTTTGCTTTTGAATGTCGGCGATTTCTCTTTTCAAGCGGCTTATGATTGAAGATGTAAAGCTTATGGACATTGGGGGCACCTCATAATCGTATAGTGTTGCGTTCCCCCCATTTTACTATAAATCGGCCCTTTAAGCGAAAAAGACCCAAAAGAAAGGCCCGAAAGCAGGAAAATTAATAAAAACGTTAGGACAAGTATAGGAGTCCTGAACCCTTCCTTCCTCATACTATATTGATAAAACTTCATTAAGGAGGAAATCAGTATGGACTATAGTTCCGAAATTGTAGGAAACAGTAGCTATAAGAACTTAAGCTTAGGCATTATTTTGATCCTTTTTATTCTGCTTGTTATTGTCACCTGCAGCTTTTCTAAAGGAACTGGGAGTGGCATCGATCTGCAGGACGATGACTCTTCCACCATCTTAATTACCAAAGGTTATGAAATCTTCAACGGTACAAACAACATCAGGCTAAATGTCACCTCAATCTCTGGAGAAATAGGTGAGCCGCCCTCCTCCTCCATCATCTTTCCTGGTAGCGTCATCCGTTTTGTAATGACAGCAACTAGGAATGTAACTAGGAAGTACGTTACATTTGATGCACGCAATGCTAGCAATGTTAACATTAAGGTGGGGGATTTAGATACTACGTTTGAATGTCGTACCGGCCTGGACCCAGTAATCCGAGTCACCAGAAGTACAGCACCAATCGCTACAACAGACATCTTGACTGATGGTCACAGCACTCGGGTATTGATTGTCGTAGACGCGTAACTCCAGAATAGAAAAAAAAAGCCGACCTTGAGGTAGGCTATCGGATAGAGCATTCATTCGATCGATTATAAATCTACTTGGAACGAAACGTCATCGCTCATTTACGAAGGAAGACGCTTCCTATTTCACTGCACCTGCAACAAGCCCCGATACGATATGGCGCTGCGCGAACATGTACACAATCAGTACAGGAACGATCGTGAACAGCAGGCCGGCGAACAGAGGGCCCCATTCGGTCTTATACTGCATTTCAACCTGCATAGCGGCCAGTCCGATCGGAAGGGTGTACTTGGTCGGATCGTTGACCAGAATCGTACCAACGATAAACTCATTCCAGATGTCTAGCACGTTGATAATACCGACGCTGATTAGGCCAGAGCGCGATAGCGGCAACATGATGCGAAAGAAGGTGCCGAAGTACCCCGCGCCGTCAATTGCCGCCGCTTCTTCCATTTCCTTCGGCAAAGAGCGGAAAAACCCAATGAGCACGAAGATGCCAAAAGCGAGAGTGTTAGATGCATAAACCAGGATAAGACCGAGCGGATTGTTGATCAAGCCTAGATCATTCATGAGGAAAAACAACGGAATGAGCGCCAGGCTGAACGGAACCATCATAGAAGAAATATAGATTAGATATAATGCCTTGCTGCCCATGAATTTATATCTTGCAAGTGTATAAGCGGTTGTCGAGGCCAGTACGAGCCCTAGTGTCGTACCGCCAGCCGTGACGAGAATCGAGTTGATGAAATACTCCCCGAAGTTGTAATTATTCCAAACATAGCTGAAATTGGACCAATGGAGCGGCAGCTCAGGGAGCGCCCAAGGCATATTAAAGTAGAACTGCTGATTGTCCTTGAGGGCGTCCATGAGCGTCCAGATCAGGGGGTAAATAACCGAGATGCCCCACAGAATCAGAAGCGCCATCAAGATCGTTTTGACAACTGGATGCACTGTACGTTGCACCATACCGGCTTCTCTCCTTCCATTAAAGGCTTGAACTTAGCTGACTTCCACCTGTTCTCTGCGAAGAAGCCACTGCAGGAGGAGCGTGGTAACGAGCGACGTAGTGAGGATCGCGATTCCGATCGAAGCACCGTAGCCGAAATGCGCCTGTTTGAACGCCTGTTGATACAAGTACGAGCCCATGACCTGGGTCGAGTTATCCGGACCCCCGGCGGTCATGATCGTGACGATGACGAACGAGCCATTAAGCGTTGTCATCATGATGTTAATGATGGAAATCTTCATTTGCTCCCAGACGAGCGGCAGTGAAATATGCCAGAATTGATGCCACTGGCCTGCGCCCTCTATATCGGCGGCTTCATAAAGCGATTCCGGAATATTCGTAATTGCGGCAATCAGCAAAATCATATAAAATCCGATACCGGCCCAAATCGTCGGAGGCAGCAGCATCCATATGGAGTGGCTCTCAAAGCCAAGCCAATTGATCGTTACCGGTTCTTTGGTGAACAACGACAGGAATCCGTTCAGGAATCCGATTTGCGGATTATAGATGAAACCCCACAACACCCCAACAACAACGACAGACAGCACATTCGGAATGAAAAAGATGGAGCGGAAGAAACCGGCACCCCTGATGCGCAACCGCGTAAGCGCGATGGCGAAGAAGGTCGCAATGAGCATAATGCCAATCACTTTGCCAGCGACGAGGAAATAGTCATTGCCTATCGCATTAAGCATGATGGGATCTTGAAGTAAATCCTTGAAGTTTTGCAGCCCTACATAATCCTTGAATTGGGACATGCCTGACCAGTCGAAAAAGGAGTTGTACAATGCCTGGAGAATGGGATAAATCGTAAACAAACAAAAATAGAGGAATGTCGGAATAATAAACGCCGCTATGAACAGCTTGCGCTGCAGTTTGGCTCCTCCCAGTTTCATCTCAAGCTCACCGCCCCCGTTTATTCTGCAATCAGAGAGCATCCCCGGAAGCGCCGCCCCCGGGGATGTTCCTTGACCGGTTATTCTTTAGGTGCGCAACAGATTATTTTTTAACTTTCTCGACAACCTTCACGACGCGGTCCACCCAGCCCTGCGGGTCGATTTTGCCAATTGTGAGAGCTACCGTAGCATCCTGCATCGCTTTATCAACATCTTGGTTGAACGTAACGGTAGGCACTACAACCGTAGAATCAGCCGTCAGATAAGCTGCTGCTTGTTTGACGAAATCCGGTGCGCTGGAGCTGCTGATATCGCCTTTGATATTGGATGGCGCACCGCTCAGCTCTGCGAACTTGGACGCTTGCTTGACGGAGAAGATAAATTGCATGAACGCTTTTGCCGCTTCTTTGTTTTTCCCGTTTTTAGCGATGGCAACCGTTGCTGTCGACGTGTTAGCTACGACTTTGTCGCCCGGTTTTTGCGTTACGGAAGGAATAAAGCCGAATTTGAAGTCAGCCGGAACATCCTTGCTCATTTCGTTCGGCAGCCACAAACCGTTCGGGATATAAGCATCTTTGTTTTGCAGGAACAGCATTTGCGAGTCCGTGTGGTTGATCGAGACAGAAGCTTTGTCGATGAAACCTTTGTCTCTCAGCTCAACGATTTTGTTCAGAGCTTCAAGCACGACTGGCGATTTGAAAGCTTCTACATCGCTGTTGCCCATATCCTGGAACAGCTTGTAGTCGTTGCCGTTCGCCGATACGATTGCCGGGAACAGGATCGAGCTATTGATATAATACGGGTATTTGCCCGTGTGGATGAACGGAGTCGTGCCCGCAGTTTTGATCGCTTCGGAAGATTTGATGAACGAATCCCAATCCGTAGGTTCGGTCCAGCCATTTTTCTCAAAGAGTGCTTTGTTGTAGAAAACGCCCCATGAATTCAGAACGAGCGGCACATTGTATATCTTGCCCCCGTATTGAGGCGGCTGTTGTGCGAGCAGATCGAGAATTTTCACGCCATCCACGTTGGTTGCCGTCTGCATCCATTCCGTCAGATCTTCCAGTTGTCCGTCCTCCGCCATTTGGCGGTCGTTCAATTCAGGACCATCGATGTAGACAAAATCCGGTGGATTTCCTGCGATCCATTTCGGTTTATTTTGGGTGTTAATTTGAGGGCCAGCTTCTTCCTTGATGTTGAGATCTGGATTGGCCGTTTTGAAGTCGGCAATGACCTGCTTCCACCACTTGTCGCCGTAGCCGCCGACGAAGTACTGGATCGTAAAGTCGCCGCTCAGCTTGGTCGCTTCTCCGCCACCGGCAGAGGTGTTCTCTGGCGCCGCAGTATTTGCTGGTGTGTTGCTTGCCGGCGCTGGCGAATTCGCCGCGCTGTTGTTACTGCCTGAGTTATTGCCTCCGCAGCCTGCAAGTACGGCCAAGGACATTGCAATTGCCATTGCGCCTGCAGCTGTTTTCTTTACGGTAAACGTCATCTGACATAACCCTCCCAAAGTCTATAGTAGTTCCAGGACCCCTGCTGTCTCCTCTGTTGCTTTTGGCAGCTACCTGGTGCTTACCCCTATCTTAATCCGAACCGCTTGCCCACACTATGGAATATCTTCCTTAAAATCTTTAGTATTTTATGATTTTATTTTTTCATATTCATGATGTTGATGATCAAAAAAGCCAACCCGGACGATCCAGGTTGGCCACTATTCGATTATTCGATGTTTCACTCGGTATCCTCGGCCACCGCTTGCAGCTCGTCAAGCGCCTTTTGCGGCGAATATCGCCCCTCCAGCACAGCGCTGCCAAGATTGCGCACCGCATCGATGACGATGCCCCAGCGTTGCTGTTCAATCGGGAAAAAGTTCGCTTCCGCCAAATCGTTCAAATCCGCTTGAACCTCGGGATAGTTTGAGGCGAGCCTAAGCTCTACCGTGCGAGTAACCGGCAGAAAGCCTTCCTGTTGAATCAGCTGTGTATAGTTTTTATCCTCATATAAAAATTGAATAAATGTAGAAAGCGCTTCAGGATCACTGTGAGCGGTTTTAAATGAAACTAACACATCTTGAGCCCCGAAAGTTGTTGGGGGGCGGCCATCTTTGACCGGTAGCGGCCCTTTCCCCCACTCCAAATCGGGATATTCCTTGGACACAACCGAGCTGAAAAAGTTGCCGGATATAATCATCGCCAGATTGTCGTCTCCGAGTGAACGCTGTTTTTCGTCGCGTGTTGTCAGCCAAGGCTCCTCATCCGTCAAGCCTGCATCGTACATCGACTTCAGCAGCTCCAGTCCCTCAACATTCGCTGGTTGATTAATCGCCCACCGACCATCCTTCATCCAGCCTCCGCCTGCGCCAAAGAAGAAATAGCTCAGATAAGCTTGAATGTCATCATCCGTCATGTCGATGCCAAAACCTCTCACATCCGGAAGACTCTCAATCTGCCGTGAAGTATTGATCAACTGCGACCATGTTTTTGGCGCCGCGTTGATTCCAGCCATTTGAAACAGCTTTTTATTGTAATAAAGATTGCGGACGGAAGCGACGTAAGGAATCGCGTATTGTTTACCGTCGTAACGATCTCGTTTCATCAGATAAGGCTGAAAGTTGCTGCGGAAAGAGGCGGGCAATATATCCTCCCAATCATTGAGCAGCCCTTCGGCGGCAAAATGAGAGTAATAGTCGACGTTAAGCAAATCCGGCGGCTCATTCTGTGCAAGCATGTTTGAGTAAATACCATCCAGAATATCCCACCCAACCACTTGGAGCTCTACATTAATTGTTGGATTTTGTGATTCAAATTCCCGAACCAGCTTCTCGAGCAAAGGTTTCGTTTGCGTGCTGTACTCGGTGGCAACAAACTTGATCAGCGCCTGCTTCTCCGTCGGCTCGCTGATTTGCGGCGGCGACTGCTTCTGAAAACAGCCGGTCAGTGCCAGCAGCAATAAACTGCAGGTAACCCGTTTAAAGGATGTGCTGTAACGATAATGCAAGCCCATCGCCTCTCTCCTTTCTCCTGCTGTTGGTAGAATCCTCTGCCGTAACAGTATGACAATCTGTCGTAATCATCGAAGATTTAATACACAAATGGAAAGAGCAGCTTCTGGTTTTCCGGCTCGTACATATTCGCGGTTGTAATCGTCGTTGAGGGGATGTCCACCATTTTGGAAACGTTGCGCTCGCGAATCAGGCTGTCCGCCGTCTGCACACCGAGAAAGCCCATATTAAACGGATTCTGAACGATCAATGCATGCATCTGTCCTCTTTCCAGCAACTGAATTTCCGGAATCGAGCTGTCAAATCCAATTAGCTTGACGCTGTGGGTTAGACCTACATCCGCAAGCGCTCTGGCCGCACCGGTAACTCCGACATCCGTGAGCGCAATAACGCCTGTAATATCCGGGTAGGCGATCGTCAGCGATTTGACCGTCCAGTATGCCTGCTCTTCGGACATGCCGATTCGATACGTTCCCAGATTAAACGCTTTGCCTGGAGAAAGCACCTCTTGCACTCCTTCCGTACGCTGGCTGGATACCGTGGAACTCTCGTCGCTCGTAATAAGCGCGAATACCGGCTTTCTCACCTGTCCTGGACCGAGTCTATTCGCTGCTTGACGGCCTTCCTCTATATGATCGCTGGAAACATAGCTATCATAATCAAGCTCCAGCAAAGGAGTATCCAAAATAATCAGCTTGATACCGGCTTGTCGACTAGCTTCAATCTCCTTAACCATCAGATCCTCGCGGATTGGGGCGAGCACGATGGCTGCCGGTTTTGATGCAATTGCCTTTTTCAGCAGAAGACGCTGATCCTCTGGATTTTCCGCTCCGATAGGTCCGAATAACTCCAGAGGAACCTTAAGCTCTTTCGCCGCAGCAAGCGCACCAGAATGCACGGTTTGCCAGTACGAGTTGTTAATATCGTTCGTTTTCATAATGAGCACGATTTTTTCCGCAGAGCTAGCGGGGGGCTCCTTCCAGAGCCCCATCCAGCCGATTAGCATGACGGAACCGAGCAGCAGCAACGGCAGCCACAGCTTTTTGCTTCCCATAACACATCTCTCGCTTCCTTCAGCGAACCTTCGGGATCATAACCGTCACCGTAGTGCCCTCAGAGATTTCACTTGTGATCGTAATGCCGTAGGCTGACCCGAACGTCAGCTTAATTCTTTCATTGACGTTGCTGACCCCGATATGCTCCCGGTCGTTATTCCGCACTCCGGCGCTCATCAATAACTTGATCGTTTCCTCGCTCATCCCTTGCCCATTGTCAGTTACATGGAATAAAATGCAGTCCTCCTGCAGCTCCGCAGTTATACTCACAACGCCGCCCTCGGGCATATGTTTAATTCCATGATAAATCGCATTTTCGACAAAGGGCTGAAGGAGAATGCGCGGAGTTTTGTACACATGCAGTTCACGTGGAATATCGATCCGGTAGTCGAGCATGTCACGGTAGCGCATCTTCTGAATTTGCAAATAGCTAGCGATATGCTCCTGCTCAATTCGAATCGATACCAGTTCGTCATCCTTAGCAATGCTCGACCGAAACAGCTTGGCCAGCGCCGATGTCATCAACACGACCTCTTCATTTTTCTTTTGCTCCGACATCCATATAATGGAATCTAATGTGTTGTAAAGGAAATGAGGATTGATCTGTGATTGCAGCAATCGCAGCTCCGTTCGCCGCTTCGTTTCCTCCGTCTGGATTCGTTCATCCATAAGCCTCTGGGTTTGGCCAACCATCATATTAAAGGTCCGCTCCAGCTGACCAATCTCATTTGCCTGTTCCACCTCGGCGCGAACTTTGAAATTCCCCCGCTCGACCTGCCTCATCACAACTTGCAGACGGCGAATAGGCCTAGTAATTCGATGAGTCAAAAAAAATGAAATAATAAGCGTCACCGCAAGAGCTGCAGCGGCCCACAGCAGAAAGGAGTTCCGCATCTCTTCGGGGTTGGCGTTCAGCTCGTTCTGATAAGCGACACCGACAATTTTCCAGCCAAAATTGGTATCCTGCACGGAGTAGATCTTTTTGCCGCTCTCATCGTCAACGACAAAGCTGCTCTCGCTGCTGGACATAACCCGGCTCAGCGGCTCAGTGCGAAGCTTGCTGTAGAGCAATTGCTGCTGCGGATGATAGACGATATTCCCTTCGCGATCTACGATGAATATATATCCGCGTGTACCGAGCTTAACCCCCATGCTGATTTCGTTTATGACATTGAGCTTGAGGTTAACTAGTGCGATTCCTTGCCCGTTCATGCTATTGCTGTTTTTGAGCTCACGGCTCAGCGAGACGACCCATTGGTAGTCGCCTTCCACAATATTTTGAACATGGGGCGCCGAAATGAATGACTTGCCCTCCGCCTTAGCCGCTTCCTGGTACCATTCTTGCTCCTCCAACTGCACGTTAGGATTCAACGTTGTCGTTTTGCGATCCGACACATTACGTCCGTTATACCCGAACACCATAATGGAATCGATATCCTTGCGCATGTACATGAGCGACTGGAACAGGCTGGAGATATTTTTTTCATAAGTGTAGACTTCTTCCCGGCTAATGAATGGATTGTCAGAAATGAAATATTTGACGTCTTTACTCGTAAAAATAAGCAGCGAAATATTTTCCATGCTATCGATGTACGATTGAATATTCTGCCCGACCTGCTGAACAACTTCTCCCATATAGGCTTCGGAGTTGGTGATAACGGCATCCTCGGACAAATTGTAGCTGATGACGCTCGTTATGCCGATCGCTCCCAGGATGAGGACGGAAAAGGCGAACGAGATTGATCCGTGAATCGTCTTCACCCAGACAAAACGGTTCCGCAGCCATATCGGAAGGCGATTTCGGCCGCTTTTCATGGGCTTTCCTTGAACTTCTCTCGGTATTCGCGCGGAGAGAGTCCCGCATGCTTTTTGAAGCTCAGGCTAAAGTAGTTTGGATCGCTATAGCCAACCATTGAAGCGATCTCATAAAACTTCAGAGAAGTGCTGGTAAGCAGATCTTTGGCCTTGGACATACGGAAACGGGTTAAGTATTCCACAAAAGTTTCACCTGTTTCTTGTTTGAACATTTGGCTAAAATAACTCGTGCTCATCAGCACATGTCGGCAAATATCCTGCAACGAAACCCGATCTTCCGCATAATGCTCCTCGATGTACAGAAGCGCCTTGCCGATCTGGCTGCGGCTGAGCTTACTGCGGCCCTCCGCCAAAGTCTCGCTTGCGCTGCCCGCGATATCAGTTAGCCAATCGCCGACCTCATCTAGCGTTTCTAGTCGATAAACTTCCGAGAAAAGCATCCTGCGGCCTGTAATAAGGCTCGCTTCAATCCCCATCTCCTGCATGACGCTCAGCATCAATACAAGCGCTTTCTGAATTTCAAGATGACAAGCCTCCATCGGAGCGCGGGACGTCTTCAGCATCCCAATGAAATCACGGATTAAACGAGGGATTTCCGCTGTTGCTCCCGATCTTAGCGCGGCGCCAAGCTCCTGACTCCAGTTCTCGCTAATGGCCGGAGCAGATGATTTAGCTCCCTCCAGATCGATAATGCTCAGCACGCGGTTTTTGCCGTACTGGAAGCGATAATCAAGCGCGGTTGCGGCGCTCCGGTAAGAATCGGGTAATCCATTCAACTCCCGCGATGCACGTCCGATTGCAGCGGTCATCGTATAACCGAGATAACGCTCAATTCCATGGCGGGCTTCCTCGGCGATCCTTCCTGCCTTTTCATAAAGCAGCTCTGCCGACTCTCCCGCCACAATCGCCGCAATGCGATCTTCACGGGTTCGGAACACAGCTCCTTGCTCGCGAATGACGATCTCATCGATAATGTTATAACCTGCAAATCGCAGCAGCTCCCGATCCTGCTCAATATCAGAACGCGCATCGCAGTTATCATAATCAAATATAACGATAAGCAGAGAGGACTCAAGCGGCGGCAAGCCAAAATAGTCCAGTTGTTCACGCGCTCCAACGGCACCAGTGCCATGAATGGCAAGCCGCTCAAGAAAGCGCTCTCGCAATAGCGGAAGACTTTGATTCAAGTCGCTGCGGAGCCGGCTAATATCCTCCATGCGACTTTTTTCCTCGTCCATCTCCTTACGCACGCGGTCCAGCAATTGTCGAGTTTCCTGCGCGGTGATCGGCTTTAAAATAAAATCATGCACCTTTAAACGAAGCGCCTGCTGGGCATAATCAAACTGGTCGTATCCCGTCAGGATAATGATTTTGATATAAGGATATTGCTCTGCAATCCGGGCCGTTAGCTCAAGACCGTCAATATTGGGCATATTAATATCGGTCAGCACAAGATCTGGCTGCAACTGATGAACCGCTTCTAACGCATCACGGCCATTCGCAAAGTCACCAATAAGCTCAAAGCCATGACGGTTCCAGTCAATCGTATTCATTAGGCCTTCACGGAACACCGCTTCGTCATCGGCTAGAATAAGCTTGTACATGCTGCCTCCTGCCGGGGAATTAAATATGCTTTGTGTTGTAGCTTCCCCATCCTTTATGTAGATTATAGTGTCGAACCGTGTTTGATTTGTCAATGTAAAAGAGAAAGGCCGCCTGTTCTAGGCGACCTTCAATTTACTTCTATTTGAAGATTTGGACATGTTGTCCACTTAGCTTCTTTTGCACACCGATGTTTCCATCGTCGACATTCGGGAATACGCGCTCAACCATTGCGTTGAACTCGGCCAAATAGCCTTGAATCGCCTTTCCTTGCATATCGTCGTTGTCATAACCTTTCATGCGGCTGAAATAATCTGGATTAGCCGATACGAATACCATATCAACGCTTGGCATGCTCTTGCGAACTGCATCAGCGACTTGCTTTTTGTAGTCGTCTGTCAGCGTCCGATCCATATAAATGTTGTTGTTGTCGGCAAGGCCGTTCAACATATGACCACGGTTGTTCGTGGCATTACTGCTTCCGTAAGCATTATAGCCGTTAGAGGTTGAGCTATAACCGTTGTTGCCAGGACGTTCAACGGTGCGGCCAAAGTTATCAATCATATTTCCCATGCCGCGTTCAACTGAGTTCATGCCTCTGTTCACGCCATTTTCAAGGCGCTCGACCGGGCGATTGCCGCCACCGATCATATTGTTCATACCGCGTTCAACGGCTTTCATACCTTTGTTCACATCATTGCCGATGCGGTTCATACCGTGCTCCACATCCGATTCCAAGCGGCTAATGCCATTGTTCATCCGCATGTTCATATTGTTCGTTTCCATGCCGGATCTAGGTGAAATGTTCATAGTACCCATACGGCCTGTATTGGATGAAGAATAGCCCATTTCAGTGCCTGTACGCGTATTGCCAACGATGCTTCCGCCCTTCAAACCAATGGCCACATAGGCGTTGCCATTAGTTGTCATCACATAAGCATCACGAACGCCTGGAATTTTTTTGATGTCATTGGCGATTTGGCGGTTGGATTGAATACGATAATTTTTATGATTGCCGATAATGTTGTTGCCGTTCATCTGACTGCCGTTGACGCGGTTCATCTCATTCATACCGTCATTGGCAAAACGCTTTTCCAGCAAGCGATAATTGCCCATATCGTTGTTGCGGATATTTTTGTTGCCTAGCCCGCCCTGATGCGTTCCGCACCCAGCAAGGGCTGTACTCAAAACTAGGCCAGCGGCAAGCACTTTCCAAGGATGTTTCATTCAAAAACCTCCATGTTATGAGCGTCCGCTCCGCTTCGGGATACGGCTGTACTAGCTTCACCCTTTAGACATGGGGCTATCCTGGTCAATGCTTGGCAGGTCAGAATGATGTACCTATTTCCAGGGAAATATAATGAACTCGAACTCATGGTTTTGATCCGACGGAATGCGGAACTCCCGGTGTACTGGAGCTCCCCAGCTATCATCTCCGCCTACACCCAATTGCTTGCCTGCTACCGTGACGACCGTGTAATGGATTTCAGGCAGTTCCCAGTGATGAGCGGCATTTTCCAATTCCATCGCTGTATAAGGCGAAATATTGCATTCAACTGGTGCGGATGCCGAATGGATCGCAAAACCCTGTCCTAATGTATTCATGAGCGTCACGCGCCGCACACCAGTACGATTGCCTGACTCCTGTGGAACAAGGTAACGCGAAGGGAGATCTTTTACTGCCCGGCTGAACATCCCAAGACGCGCACCATGCTGACGGTCAGAATAATTCTCCTCCGGTCCCATCGCATACCATTGACTCTGGTCGTAATCCGCAGACGTCTTAAATGAAAGCGCGAGGATCGGCAAATCCGGCAATCCTTCGGCGCCTTTATAGAACGTATTCACACGAATGCTGCCGTCCGCGCGGACCGTATAAGCTACGGTAAGCTCCACTCCTGGAGCCGTGCTGAACGCGAACCGGAATGTTACCGTCGCCGTGTTGGCCTCTTGGCTGAGCTCCCAACCGATACAGCGACGCCCCATGCTGGCTGCAAGCCATGCCCCATGGGTATAGGCCAATCCCGTTCCTTTGTCGTTATCCGTTGCGGCACGCCAGAACAGTGGCAGCGGCGGCGTAGAGATAATCTCACGGCCTTCATAGCGTAGCGAAACAAGTGAGCTTACTTGCTTGGAGAACAGTGCTTCCCATCCGCGACCCGTAATGCCAATGTTAACATCGCCTTCAATTACGGAGATGTTGCCTGCCGGAAGCGGTTCTGGCTGATCTGCCTCAACTTGAAATACCGTCTGTCCAAAGGCAATCTCAAAACCGGCATCCGCCCAAAGCTCAGCGTGCTTCAGCACGAGTGCTGCCTCGATGACATACTCGCCGGGAATTTGCGTTTTCTGCGACAGCTCAAACGGCACGATCGCTTCGGAGCCCGGCGCGACCGACAGTTCCGTGCGGCCGGAGTGCAGCTCCCTTCCTTCGTGTAGCAGCCGATAGACGAGCTCCAGATGATCCGTCCCGGCAAACAAACTCTCATTGATGACGCGGACGGATGCCCGGTCCGGCTTCAGCTTGTAGTTCTGATACAGGAATTTGACCTCCTGCATCTTCGGAGAGATTTCTCCATTAGCATGCACAATGCCATTGCCGCAGAAAGTGTAGTCCGTCGGCCGATCGCCAAAGTCTCCACCGTAAGCCAAATATTCGCGGCCAAAGCGATCTTTTTGAATGAGTGACTGATCCATGTAATCCCAGATGAAGCCGCCTTGATACATCGGATACTTATCCTCTAGCTCTGTGTATTTGTGCATCCCGCCTACAGAATTGCCCATCGCATGCATATACTCACAGCTAATGTATGGCTTGTCCGGGCTGTCGTTCAAATAGGCCTCAATGTCGGCAGGCTTGGCGTACATGCGGCTTTCCATGTCGCTTGTATCGTTGAACTTGCGGTTATGGAAAACACCTTCATAGTGCACCAGACGGCTCGGGTCCCGCTCGCGGAAATAGTTCGATACATTTAGAATGACTTCACCCGCGTAAGACTCATTGCCACAGGACCAGATGAGAATCGATGGATGGTTTTTGTCACGCTCCAGCATCGAGATGGCACGATCCATAACGATATCCTGCCATTCCATATTGTCACCAGGTATGTTCCACGAAGGTTCAACAGCACCCATTTTTTGCCATGTTCCATGAGTTTCAAGATTCATTTCGTCGATTACATACACGCCGTATTCGTCACAAAGCTCATACCACAGTGTCTGGTTCGGATAGTGAGAAGTACGGACGGCATTAAGATTGTTCTGCTTCAAAATGCGAATGTCGCGCAGCATATCCTCACGACCGATTGCCCGTCCAGTACGGCAATTGAACTCATGGCGGTTAACGCCTTTAAATACAATTCGCTTTCCGTTAAGCAGCATCAGCTTATTCTTCAGCTCGAAGCGGCGGAAGCCCGTCTTTTGCACAATCGCTTCAAGCAGCTCGTCTTGCGCATTGAATACCGAGATCAACAAACAATACAGATGGGGCTGTTCGGCGCTCCACAGTCTAACTTCTCCGGCATTCAGCATTGTGGATATGCTACCTTTTGCAAGCTCTAGTCGGCCGCTTTCTGCAACGGCTTTGCCGTTGGGGCCGCTCAGCTGCAGCACCGCGTATGCGCCAGCCAATGTCACCGAGTGGTCCAGACTAAGCTCTGCATGGAGCGTTCCAGTGCGATAGTCATCATCCAGATTCGTCTGCACGGACAAATCGCGAATATGGATTTCTGGAACCGTATACAGATACACCTCGCGGAAAATGCCAGAGAAGCGCCAGAAATCCTGATCTTCGAGCCAGCCCCCTGTACTTCTCTGGTACACCTCAACAGCCAGACGATTCTCTCCGCTGCGGATGTACGGGGTGAGATCGAATTCCGAAGGTGTGAAGCTGTCCTCGCCATAACCGACGAACTCACCGTTCAGCCACACATAAAACGCCGCTTCGACACCTTGAAAGGAAATATAAACAGGACGTCCATCCATGGAGTCCGGAAGATCAAATTGCTTAACGTAGCTGCCAACCGGATTATGCTCCGGAAGTTGCGGCGGTCGAATAGCCGCGAGTCCATCCCATGGGTACATCGTGTTGACGTACTGCGGACTTCCCCAGCCCTGAAGCTGGATATGGCCTGGGACCTGAATATCGCCCCATCCTGCAAGGTTGAATCCCTCTGTGAAAAATGTTTCCGGTCGTGATGCTGGATTGGCGGCGTAATGGAACTTCCAGCTGCCGTTCAGGCTATGCCTCATGCTCATCGGCGCATTGGCCTCTGCTTCTTCCACAGTAGCATAATAACGATGATCGGAATGCGCATCCAGTCGGTTTACTTTAAAAATAGAAGGATCGGATAGCCAGTCTAGCTTAGGTTGATGAACAGACATTGCGCACATTCTCCTCTTTTCTATGATGATTCCAGCAATGTAACCCATTTCATCGTAGGCAAATAAACCCTAAAAAACAAGACTATTTTCGGAAAATATCTCTATGCAGTTCCGTATATGTCAGTTCACACAAAATGAGAAAAGCCTGTCCCAGTCGTAACTGGAACAGGCTTCGTTATTTATGGAATTAAAGTTTTACTACGTTTTCAGCTTGCGGGCCACGTTGGCCTTGAACCACGGAAAATTGAACGCTTTGGCCTTCGTCCAGGGATTTGTAGCCATCACCTTGGATTGCGGAGAAATGAACGAACACGTCGTCACCATTTTCTCTTTCAATGAAACCGAAACCTTTTTCTGCATTAAACCATTTAACTTTGCCTGTTTCCATCTGTTTGAAAACCTCCAACGAATCGTTTTATTCCCTACACAAGTGTCGGTACTGCAAAGTATACTCTATAAACTTTAAAAAATCTGTTGATTTGTGTCGGCTAATAAAAAAATTTTTTTATATGTATCGTGATACCCCACCCATTGACGACAGATCGTCGGAAAGGTATGCTGAACACAAGATTAGCATCTGATACTAGTAGCAGATAATAAGGAGGTAGCAATGGATGTCCACCCTTAATTCAAACAAGTCCGGATTCCGAACATCTGCCCGCATTACCGCTGTCGGGGCTTATGTTCCCAAGAGAACTCTCACAAATGCGGATCTGGAGCTGCTTGTGGATACTAGCGATGAATGGATCATGCAGAGAACGGGCATTAAGGAACGAAGAATAGCCGACGAGCGAGAGTTTACAAGCGATCTTTGCTTCGCTGCTGTGCGGGATATGCTGGAGCGTTATCCGGTATCCATTGAAGATGCCGATTATGTGCTGGTTGCCACAGCCACTCCCGATACGTTTTTCCCACAAACAGCTGCCCGTGTTCAAGCTGAGTTCGGCATCAAGGCCGCAGGGGCGGCAGACGTCGCAGCCGCTTGCGCTGGTTTCGTTACCGCGCTGCAGATGGCAGGCGGACTGATCGCGTCAGGCGCATTCCGTAAAATTCTCGTGATCGGCGCCGAAACGCTCTCTAAAATTACGGATTATAGGGACCGCACAACCTGCATTCTGTTCGGCGACGGCGCTGGTGCTGTGCTTGTTGAGGCGGGGGCTGAAGATGATGCGCCATCCTGGATGAACTCTTTCGTTTCCACCGATGGCTCGGAAGGGCATCAGCTGTACCGCTCCAGCCTGGCGGACCGAATTGGCGAACATCCCATCGACACCAGTGGCAAGCTGGTACAGAACGGCCGCGCCGTCTACCGCTGGGCGATCAGCCGCGTTCCCGCGAGTATCCTCGAATTCCTGGATGCTTCCGGCGTCTCGCCTGCCGAGCTGGACTGGTTCGTACCGCATAATCCGAATATGCGCATCCTGGAAGCCATCAGCGAAAAAACCGGCATCCCTTTGGAGAATACCGTTACAACGCTTACCCATACCGGCAATACATCCGCCGCCTCCATCCCAATCGCACTGAGTGAGGCACTGCGGGACGGTCGGCTGCAGGCAGGACAGCTTGTGTTGCTGTACGGCTTCGGCGGCGGCTTGACCCAATCGGGACTGCTGCTGCGGTGGGCGTTGTAACAAGGACCGAGATTGGTTGACTTGGTGTGAAGGCAGGGTTAGTTGTTTGGGCCGGTACAACGGCGGAATTAGTTGTTTGGGGCATACAGATTCATGTAGAGCGGTATTAGAAAGCCGCAACTTGGGCGGCGTCACATCGGCACTTGTCCCTGCCGAAGGGGCAGCAACTCTCATATGATGACTCAGAGTGCTTTTCGGAAAATGAGGTGAGTGCCGGTTATGCTGCCGAACGTGACGGTTGTCATACCGTTTTACAATTGTCCGTATATCTCGCAGGCTATCAAGAGCGTACTGGACCAATCTTATCCAAATATCGAGATTATTGTTGTGGATGACGGCTCCACGAAAAACCAGCATCTTTTGGATCCATACCGCTCCAACATCGTTTATCTAAGAAAGACCAATGGCGGGACGGCCAGCGCGCTTAATCTTGGCATGCAGTGCGCCACAGGACGCTATGTCGCCTGGCTCAGCTCCGATGATATGTTCACACGAGATAAAATACTGAACCAGGTGTCGTTCATGGAGGAGAAGCAGGCTCAATTCAGCTTTACGGATTTTCACACGATCAATGAATACAGCCATATTACGCATCACTTCAGCACGGCAAAATTCCCGACTGAAAAAGCTTTTATCACCGCCATGCTCGACTATTGTCCAGTCAACGGCTGCACCGTCATGATGCTCCGTCATCTCATCGAGGCAGTCGGCTGGTTTAATGCCAGCCTACCCTACACGCATGACTATGATTTATGGGTGCGCATCGCTATGAATGGCGTTGGCATGCATTATCTCAATGAGCCGCTGACGTTGTACCGCCGCCACTCCCGCATGGGTACCGTAAAGCATATATCTCACATCGAGCCGGAGTTCAAAAAAATAAAGGCTCAGTACGCTCCCATACTCCGAGCCAAGCTGTCCGGCATGCCGGATTAAGCTCAGCGTAGAGGACGCTTCAGAGCATGCAGATCATCTTCGACCTGAGCCATACGCTGCTCCAACAGTTGGATCGTGTCCTCGACACCTCTGTTGTACAAATGCGGGGCCAGTTGCGAGAGCATATGATCCATTAAACCTTCGGCGGCAATCGAGCCGATTTCCAGCGACAATTCCTCATTGGCATAATCCAGCAAGCTTTCAATCAGTACCCGCTTCTGCTCCATAGGCAGCTTAATCGGTAACATTCATAATCCTCCTTATTGATCAGATAGAATCACCTTAGCACAAAAAGAGATCTCCGCGCCTGTCCCAATTGGACCACAAGTGGCAAAAAGGTTATTCCGCTCCTTCGCAGTTTCTGGAGTCTGGAATAACCTCTTTGGTCGTTTCCGTGATTTGTTTCTCGATCAGCTTAATGCATGCTTCAAAAAGTCGATTCCATCGCCTAAAACCGTGCTATAATGGGACAAATTTCAAATCTCTGCATTTTACCTTCGCCCATTTTTATCCTAGGGAGACTAGCCATGTCGCCGCAAACAATTACCGTTTATCACTATGACGCCTTTAGCCCCCATCCCGGCAAAGGAAATCCAGGAGGCGTCGTCCTTGACGCCGACGGCTTGTCCGAGGAACAAATGCTGGCCGGCATTCTCCCGATCCGGCAGTCCGTCTCGGCAGAAGGGCATCCGGCATTCACTATGCAGCAAGCCGCTCCAGAATTTCGTCCTTTCGGTGGCTCCAGGGAAGAGCTGGCACAGTCCATCGGCCTAAGTTCGGAAGATTTGCATCCCGATCTCCCCATTGTTTATGGGAGTACCGGCATCTGGACACTTGTCGTTCCGGTACGCGGTCTTGATACCTGCGACCGGATGAAGCCAGACAATAATCGCTTCCCGGAAATTTTAGCCGAAATGCCCCGCGCATCGCTTCATCCTTTCTGTCTGGAGACGATCCATCCGGACTCGCTCCTACATGGCCGGCATTTCTCCTCGCCGTACTCCGGCACGATCGAGGACCCAGTGACTGGCACCGCCTCCGGTGTGCTAGGTGCTTACTACGAGCGCTTTATTAGGGATGGACGGTCTGCTGAAGTGCTGGAGCTGACGGTAGAACAAGGCCAGGAGCTCGGCCGGGACGGCAAGGTTCACGTCCGGATTATACCGGATGGAGCGGAGCGGCGAGTCGAAATTACCGGCTCGGCGGTGTATGTGAAGGAGTGGAGTCTGGAAACTCTGTCCGCAAAGAGCAGGCAGAATCAGGCTCGCCAGATATCGAACTGATAAACTGAATTGTGAAGGGAGAGCGGCCTGCAAATGGATTGGCTGACAAGAATGAACAATGTGCTGCTGGAGATCGAGCGAAAGCTCGGCAGCCCTCTGGATGTAGAGTCTCTGGCGAAGGAGGCCTACTCGTCACCTTTCCATTTTCAGCGCATGTTCAGTGTCTTGACCGGATACACGCTGGGAGAGTACGTGCGCAGGCGGAGACTGACAATGGCCGCTCAGGAGCTGGCCGTCTCGGACATCAAGGTGGTGGATTTGGCACTCAAGTACGGTTATGAGTCACCGGAGGCGTTTGCCAAAGCGTTCCGCAAAACACATGGTATTACACCTACGATGGCCCGCAACCCCGGCTGCAAACTGGTGGCCTTTCCTAAGCTCAGCTTCCACCTATCACTGAAGGGAGATGTAGAAATGAATTATCGTATCGAAAAGAGAGAGGCTTTCTCTATAGCCGGAGCATCTATCGTCGTCAACTGCGAGAACGGCGAGAACTTCCGCCGCATTCCGCAGTTTTGGCAGGAAAGCGGTCCTAACGGCATAATTGATCGCGTGCTTGAGCTGAACGCTGGAGCGCCTCTAATTGGTGCTTGCGTCGATTTCAAAATGATTGGCGATACGGGGACCGACAAAGAAGAGAGTACGCGTTTCCGCTATATGATCGCGGTGGAAGCTCCTGCCGGCACGATTGCCGAGCCGTTTGAGCATGAAGGGGTCGAGTTCGTAGAACGCAAAGTCCCGGCCTCTAGTTGGGCAGTGTTCACTGCCGTTGGTCCGCTCCCTGAATCCATTCAGAGCGTGACGCGACGCATTTTCTCCGAATGGTTCCCGTCCACCGGATATGAACATGCTTGCGGGCCGGAGTTGGAAATCTATTTGAATGTTGGCGAACCTGGCGAGGATTCCGTAAGCGAAGTCTGGATTCCAGTGAAGCTGGATGCCTAGAGTTAAAATACCAACTAACTTGGAAGCTGCAATGGGATCTGACGAGAAGAGTAGATCCGTTGTGTTGAGGTCGTAGAGGAAGACTTTAGTTAGCATTTTTGGGATGGTAACTATGACGCCCGCCGCCGGGATATGCGGAGTTGAAAAGAGAGTCACCGAGTTGCTTCACAGCTTCGTTAATAAAGCGAACGAGATGATTTTGAAGAATATCCTCTTTCCAGATCCATTGGCAGAAAAACGTTGGTCCAGGGTATATTAAATAAACAAAGAAACCTCCCCTTTTGTGAATGGTTGGTCGCACTTCATTTCACCAAGGAAAGGTTTCTTTTTGTTTGAAGAAGGAGCCATCCCTAAGTCTTCTAAGGATGACTTTTGGGACGGCCCCTAAAAAAACGCATTGTTTCCCATTTTCGCTACAATAGATCCCATGGCGCTTAATCTTTTTAAATCAGTAGGCGCTCTGAGCTTCATTTGTTCATAAACTAGTGCACCCCCATGCGTAACGAAACTGAGAAGCCTTATTCCGGGAAAATCGAAGGATTTCGAGGCGTAACGAAACTGAGAGATGCTATTTCGGCATTATCTTGGGACGGCCATCATCTCGGACCTAAATAACGCTTCTCAGTTTCGCTAGGTGGCTTGAACCCTTGTTTGATGGGAAATAAGCTCTCTGAGTTTCGTTAGAACATAATGGTCGAGCTGATGTGTGAGGAGTAGTTTAGTTAGTCTTGAAAGTGATTCCATATTAGCTTTTACAGATAAGAGGGGAGGATACCGGGCTTGGCTCAGTCTTCTCCCCTCTTTTCTGATGCAGCTTAATTATGTTCAGATTTGAGGGAGCTTTTGGGACACCCTCTTTGGTTGCTATTTTCATAGGAAGTCGTCAAGACGACGACTAACTTCTTCCGATAGCATTATTTCACTGAATCAACGTCATCGCGCCGGGCGGCTGCTTCACTCACAGCTGCATCTTACCCGCATCTCCCGCTACTACTTCACTCACGACTGCATCTTCCCTGCATCTCTCGCCACGGCTCCACTCACAGCCGAATCGGCCCCGGTTACTTCACTCACGACTGCATCCTTTCCGGCTGCCTCGCTCCCCACCGCACCACTCGCTGCTACACCGCTCACGACTGCACTATTCACCACTACCCCGCTCCCAGCTGACCCAGTCTGCCGAGTCCTCTGCGATCTACTACCCTGCCGAGTCGCCAGAAAGACACCGGTCAAAATCACCGCGAGCCCAGCCAGCAGATTCCAATGGATTTCCTCATCCAGCAGCACATAGCCCCACAATATAGCGCTGACTGGCACTAAATAGGTTACCATCGTGGCAAACTCCGGGCTGCCTTTTTGGATCAAATAGAAAAAGATAATATAAGCGATGCCGGAACCAACAACGCCAAGTCCGACGAGCGAGGTCAGAAAAGCACCAGAGGTAACAGCCTGCGTTGGAAAAGGCTCCAGAGAAAATGCCATAATACCGCCAGCAACAGTTGCACACAGCAGCATGCCGAAGGTCGCCTGATACATGCTAAGTCCCCCCAGCCGCTTGGATAGCTGCGAGCCGATGCCGTAGAACAGCGTAGCAGCAACCATACATACGAAGCCAAGCCCATCAACAGAGATGAGTGTCGCCGGATTGATACCAAGCAAAATCATTATGCCGGCCAGAGACACGAGCATGCCGAGCCATTGCTTTCGACCCGCTGCCGCCCCGAAAAACAGGGTACCGACGATAATGGTCCACAGCGGAGTAGTCGCATTCAGCACGGATGCAACTCCGCTCGTAATTCTCGTTTCGCTAAAGGCGATCAGCGCCCAAGGGATTACTGTGTTAAAACAAGACATGACTACCATCGGCAACCATGGAATCCTTCGTAGGCCGAACGGCTTGCGCAGTATCAGCATAATCAGAATGATAGTCGCGAGCCCCATCACCCCGCGCAGAAAGGCTATCGTCCAAGGCCCGGCTTCCTCAAGCAGCACTTTAATAAAAAAGAACGATCCTCCCCATATAAGGCTGAGCAAAATCAAAGCGACATATAACGTTCTAGGCATGAAATCGCCCCTCCTCACTATAAAAGAAAGATGCCCCGAGCCAATTGGCTCGAGGCAATAACAGCATGCCTGCTAGGAAAAGAATGTCCACGAAGGGAACCATTTCAGGAACATCTCTGCGTATTCTCGACTGATCGTCATGCCGGTAAGCACCGGATAGAACATCGCCATGAGCACCGCCGCAGCACCAAGATAGAGCCATGTTGCATTTTTTGCCTGCCGCTCACCGAGTTTCCTCGGCAATTGCAGCAGTACATATACGATACACAAGATCAGAAAAGGTACGGTCGCATAATAATGATATATAAACGTCAGGCGCGGAATGCCTACCCAAGGCAAATATTGCGACAGAAGACCGATACACACAACCAGCAGCGCACGGCTGCGCTTCCGCCAAGCTGCAACAAACGCAGCGATGACACAAGGTATACCAACCCACCAGATCAGCGGGTTACCCAGACTCACGATGCTGGCGATCTGACCTTGTGGAAGGCCAGTGCCGCCATAATACCAGATCGGACGACTGATGATCGGCCATTCCCACCAGGTCGAGGAGAATGGATGTGTCGCGACCAGTTTGGAGTGGTAATCATACATGAACTTTTGGAACTTGACCACGTTAGTAAGTCCATGACCTGGTCCCGGGACAAGCATGAATGGGATATAGGTCAGTACATAGATGACGGCTGGCACCAGTACAAAAAACAGAGTGCCCGCACCGATCATCAGCAGCGGCAGACGTTTTTCAAAAGCTGCGGATACCGCTCCAAGGACGGTTCCGGACGGAATTCCATCAACTTCAGCATGGTTCGCAGTCCCAGAAACAGGTGTTCCTTTTGCTCGTTCCGCTGACGACCTGCGGCTGTCCTTCACTGCCGATGCCGATTCCGGCACAGCTGCAGAGCTGCTCGTAGCTCCGTCAGGCAGCGCCTTCGACTCCTGCCAGCGGCGGTAGATCGACCAGAAGAACAGTACGGCCAGACCCGCGCCGGAGTAAACGCCGACCCATTTGACCGAAGCTCCCATTCCGAACAACACGCCCGATAAAGCAAATGGCATCAGCACGCTGTAAAGACCCGCACCTGGCACATTGCGCTGAAGGAAGCGATTCATGAAGTGATAGCTCAAAATAATGAACAGCACCGCATAGGTGTCGACCGTGCCGATCCGTGACTGCACAAGCGGCATAAAGTCCAGCAGAATAAGTCCAGCTGCCAGCAGACCTGCCCTGCGGGAGCGGAACAACCCACGGGCCAGTACATACATGGCCGGAATAAGCAGGATGCCTGCTATGCCGCCCATAACCCGCCAACCGAACGGGTTCATGCCGAAGATCGATACTCCCAACATGATTATGACTTTGCCGAGCGGTGGATGCGTCGTTTCGTAAGGCTCGATCCGATTAAGATGCTCGAAGGCAGTCCGTGAATGGTAGATTTCATCAAAATACATGCTGTTGCGGTAAGAAGGCTGCGCCGGTACGAGCGACTGTTCGTCGAACAGAGCGGAGCCGCCGCTGTTGTCGACGGCAAGCGTGCGTCCTTCCGCGTCGATCACGCCCGCTTCGTACAGCGTCACGCCAGTTGTGCCTGTTATACGCACCGCTTTAATCAGTTGGCCATTCACGCCAATGGATTTCCATTGGAACACGGTCCCCCCGTCGAGCTTCTGCTCGGCCGGAGCGCCAAAAGTGACGCCGTCCGCGGACAGGGACACGTTCACCGTTCCGGAGCCGATTCCAGCATAAAGCATAATGTGGTCAACTGGCTGTGCTGCCTCTCCCTGCAACTGCACCGTTACTTCCTGGCTCTTCGCGTCCGGAAGCCACGGCTTCACAGGCGCTTTGGCGTCGCCGAGCTGCCAGAACATCATCACCGCATATACCGCTGCTAGCAGCAACACGGGCAGCCATTCCTTGCGCCCCGATACCGGAGCTACATCCTCATAAGGCTCTGGAGCTTCTGGCAGCGATCTGCCAGTTTCTTTGCCTTTGCCTGTTGTTTTCCCCCCGCCGCCGGGAGCCGATTCCCCGGCAGCCCCGATCGGCTGCTGGGGAAGCAGCTGCCAGCGTCCGTCTCCGGCTAGCGCCAGCGAGCCGAACGTTCTGCCCCGGAGCAGCTGCCAGACCAGCATCAGCAGCATGACTCCCGCTACCAGCTGCAGCAGCGAAACGAGCATCATCAACCCGTCGCCGTTGGCGCGGTAATAGTTCTGCTCGATCGCATCCTTCAGCACTGGCGCGGTGTTGGCCAGCACGGTAATTGTCAGGCCGCCATACAGCGCCAGCAGACGCTTGCTGCCGGACATAATGAACGCCGCCAGTGCGAACACCAGGGCAGGATAGAGATATCGTTCATGCATGCCTGTTTTGAGCAGGAAGACGAGCAGCGCTCCTGCGAACGCGGCCAGATACAGGCCTTCACGGCCCCTTTTCCACCAGATGAGCGCCATGACCGCAAGCGCAATAACCGCACCAACGTTGCCCCATGTGGAAAGCGACAGCCCGAGCCATGTCCCCGTCGTCTCAATGCCGTTCAAGCCAAGCAGTCCGTACAGGTTAAATGCATTGAGCGTAGAGTAAGGGTAGGACTGGAACATCGCCTGGTAATGATGCACAATCCAGAGCGGCTCTCGCCCGATGGCAAAAGGAAGCAGCAGCAACAAAGCGGTAGCAATGCCCGCTCCGGCTGCCTTCAGCCACTCCGAAAGACGGCGGCTGCCGATCAGCGATAATAGTAGCAGCGGCATAAACAGCACCGCTTGCGGCTTGACGAGTATCGCTATCGCGAACCATGCCGCCCCGGAAGCATGGCGTCCGCGGGTTAGCGCGCGCACAGCCAGCAGCATGAGCAGCGCCATAACGGAGTCAACCTGCGCCCATAGAGCGGAGTCCAGCCAAATAGCCGGGCTGAATACATACAGCGCTGCAAAAAATACGCTTAACCGCTCGCTGAAGCGACTCCGAGCGAGATCATATAGCAGCCAGGCGGTAATTAAATCGGCGATGAGTGCCGGCAGCTTGACGAGGAGAATAGCACCGCCGCTGCCGTAGGCAAGTCCGAGCACGCTTTTGAGCATACCAAGCACCCATAACACATAGATGTAGCCAGGTGGATAATCCGCAAACACATCATCGCTGAAAAAGCCGTTCAGACCGACCGAATAAGCGCGATCCGCCCAAATGCTGAAGTCAGGAAAATCAACGGGATGGCCCTGCATCGTTGGTGCCAAAATCAATCGAAGCAGCAGTCCCGCCCCCAAAACGAGCCAAATGGCCCGTGTCCGCACAGCAGACGGTTCCCGCAGCCAATTCGCTATCCCGCTGACGCCTCTACGCGAGTAAAGGGCGCTCCAGCCGAACTTTAGCAGGATCAGAAAAGCAATTCCACCCAGCACGGAAATTGGGATCAGAAATGCCGGTGCTAGATTAGCCGCAGGAGTGCTCTCAGCGCCCCCGCCAGCAGGCGGGGCCGAAGCTGGATCAAAGGAAACAACCTTCGCTCCTTCCGGAGCTTCCGCGGCCTCCGTTAGCGATACATTGGCGAAGTCTCCCGATCCGGTAATTTCGCTTCCATAACCCCCGACGCGCAGCAACACGTCAAGCTCTGTCTGGGATGCTCCAGTACGTCCGTAAACCTCCACCGTCTGCCATGCACCGGCTGTATCATAGAGCGATTCCGATGTCTCCATTACGCCCAGCACGGACAGATTGATGCCGAATCCGCCCGCAGGCACGCCGGCAGCTCGGACGAGTGCGCTTAGCTTGTACAGCTTGTCCGGCTCTACGGTAACGCGCTGCAGCCAGCGTGCATCGTTGGGCTGCACATTGCTGACGCGAACGAAGCTTGCCGGATCCGAACCGCTTCCTTTTTCCACAGACCAATTCGTTACAGCCTCGTCCAGACGGTAGCCGTCCTTGCTCCATCCCTCCGGGAGACCGTCCTTGATCGACGCAAAGTTCCCATTCCCGAGCAGTTCTCCCGCAGCGTAAGCGGGCCGCAGACCCGTCAGCGCCCATACCGCGAGAAGCGCAAGCGCAAGCGTGATTTTGATGTATCTAAGCTTCAACTCGTTCTACCTTCCTCTCATGACGGCCATAGCTAGTATCAGATTAGCATATCGGGCATGCTGCTGGGAACGTTTCGGACGCGGGGATATTTCTAATAAAGCCGAATTGCAAAAGAAGCCGGGCTCCTTTGAACGAGGAACCCGGCTTATTATACTGATTTAACAGGAAGTCGTCCTTCTATTATGGAAGAGCCGTGAAGTTAAACATTTGCGACCATTCGTTGGCGTCTGTGCTTTGAACGATAATCGCGCCATCCGCGCCGTTTCCTGCGTTGCCGAGCACTTTGCCGCTGCCGCGGTTAATAAGCTTGAAATACCCGCCGCCAGCCGGCAAAATGCTAAATTGCTGGCTCGTCGACGTGCTTGCCGTGTACTGGGTCACCTGGGTGCCGTCCGCCGTTGAGCCGCCAAGCGTTAGATTCAAGCCGCTAGTCACATTGCGGATATTGTAGTAACCGCCCCCGGCATCGATAAACTTCCATGATTGTCCAGCAGCTCCACTATACGTACGCTGCTCCATCTTCGCATTGTTCGCGGTCGAGCCGCCGACAATGCCCAGCGCTTTGCCCGGCCAGCGAATCGAGATGGAGTACGTTTTTGTCACGTCGACCGGGCTTGGCGCCGTTGTCCACGTTCCTGCTGCAGCGTCAAGCTGCCATGCGCCATAACCGTTGATCGTCGGCTTATCGTTCGCATCGAAGGAAAGCGGGTACCATTGATTGCGCCCGATTCCCGTGCTGCCTCCAAAGTTATTCCAACGGTCTCCGATATACACATAAGCCGTGCCGGACGTTCCTTCAACCGGAAGCACCTGATCGATTTGCGTATCGAAAGAGTTTCCGGAGCTTGGGCTTGTGCCCGCCAGTTGCTCCACATTGGTCCATGTTCCGCTCAAGCTGGTCGTTGAATAATAGTAAGTTTGGCTGGAGCCCCAGCCATTTGTAGCCGACGCCATCATAATATACTTCGAGCCGTACTTGAACAGCGTAGTTGCTTCTTTATGCGGAGAGCTGGAAGCAAAGGTTTTTGTATTGGAAGCGATGCTGAGATAGTCCGCGGACAGCTTGGCGATTTGCAGGCCGCTGTTGTAGCTCACCGGGAAATAATCGATCGTAAACGTAATGTAGGTGCTGCCGTCAGCATCTGTAAAAATAGAGCCCAGATCGCCCATGCTGTAGCCACTTGGCATAGCGACAAAATTGTCAAATGAGAACGGTCCAGCCGGATTGCTGCTCGTGAAATAGGCCAGCTTGTTACGTCCGTTGCCGTCCGAATTGTTCCATTCAATCAGCATGACGTATTTGGAAGTGGAGCTGTTAAAGGCGACGATTGGACGGCCGATCCACTGCGATTCCGTAAATTGCGTTGTGGTCGTGTCGCCAATCGCGTTCAGCTTCGGATTAATCGTGCTGAAGTCAACGACTGAGTTGGGATTAGAGCTATTAGTCTGCTTCGCCCAATTTTTCAGATCGGTGGACGTATACAGCTTAACTCTTTTTGTGCCGGAGACGGAATAGTCCATGCCATACCAGTAGTAGATGCCGCCTTTTTTCATAATGAAGCCGCCTTGATTCCAAATGACGTTGCCGTCGGTATCGTTCCAATTGGAGTTATTCACGATGTCGACCGGGGCCGCTTGGGCAGGAGTTACAAATAGCGTTGCGATCGCCATGATGAAACCAGTTACTAAAGCAATGATTTTTGTAGGCAGTGTAAAACCAACATTCCTTATCATCATTAGTTGACACCTCTTCAACTTTATTTTTCAACTTGATCTCGAAGTGCTTTTATAGGCTTTCAAATCTAAGGCAGCACCGTGAAGCTGAAATTTTGCGACCATTCATTGCCGTCGGTTTCCTGGACGATAGCAGCTCCGTCGACGCCGTTTCCGGCGTTGCCAAGCACTTTTCCACTGCCCCGGTTAACCAGTTTGAAATAACCGCCTCCAACCGGCATAAGGCTGAACTGCTGGCTAGTCGAAGTGCTTGGCGTATATTGCGTCACTTGAGTGCCATTTGTCGTGGAGCCGCCCAGCGTCAAATTCATCCCGCTGTTCACGTTGCGGATGTTGTAATAACCGCCTCCTGCGTCGATAAATTTCCAGGATTGGCCTGCCGCCCCGCTATAGGCGCGCTGCTCCAGATTAGCGTAGTTAGCTGTCGATCCACCGACGATGCCAAGCGCTTTTCCAGGCCAGCGGTTGGAGATAGAGTATGTTTGGGTGACGTCAACGATAGGTGGAACAGGAGGTGCAGTCCACGTTCCCGCTGCAGCATCAAGGGTCCAGCTGAGATGCCCGTTAATCGTCGGTGCTCCGTTGCTGTCAAACGTAAGCGGGTACCATTGGTTGCGCCCTACGCCCGTGCTGCCGCCGAAACGTCCGTTCCAACGGTCGCCGATATAAATGTATGAATTGCCGGAGCTGCCTTCAACCGTCAAAACCTGATCGGTCTGGGTATCGAAGGAGTTGCCGGAATATGGGCTCGTCGCGCAAACATACGGATTGGCCCAAGTGCCGCTCAGGCTTGTTGCAGAGTAACACCAGGTTTGGCTGGAGCCCCAGCCGTTTGTCGTAGATGCGAGCATAATGTACTTGGAGCCTCGTTTGAATAAAGTTGTTGCCTCTTTGTACGGTCCGGTGGAAACGAATGTTTTGGTCACTTCAGCGATATCAAGGTAATCCGAGGTAAGCTTGCTGATTTGTAGTCCGCCGTTCGTGTAGGTGTGATCAATCGTGTAAGTAATGTAGGTGCTGCCGTCGGAATCGGTGAAAATAGATCCGAGGTCGCCCATTTTGTACCCGCCCGGCATGGCAATGAATTTCTGGTACTGGAAGGGCCCTTCAGGCGTATTGCTCGTAAAAAACGCTAACTTTCCTCGTCCGTTTCCATCTCCGTTGCCCCATTCGATCAACATGACATATTTGGAGGTCAAGCTGTTATAAGCGACAACAGGACGTCCGACCCACTGTGCTTCATTGAAACGTCCCGTCGTAGTATCGCCGATTGCGTCCAGCTTGGTGTTAATGGTGCTGAAATCAACGACCGAATTGGGGGTCGTCGCATTCGTCTGTTTCGTCCAGTTTTTCAGATCAGTAGATGTATACAGGTTTACTTTTTTTGTATTAGGAATCTCGTAGTTCATGCCGAACCAATAATAAGTGCCATCCTTCTCAAAGGTGAAGCCTCCCTGCGCCCAGATCACATTGCCGTCTGTATCGTACCAATCCGAGTTGTTCACAATATTTACCGGCGCAGCCTGAGCAGGACGGGCAAAAATCATTACAGAAAAAACAATCAAGAAACCGGTTACAAAAAAGAGAAGCCTTTTTGATAGTGGGGGCTGGTTTGAAATCATCACTTATTCGCTCCTTTGCATCATTGGATTGATCACAATTCCATGAAACCGGTTACTAAAGTGATTGTGAATGACTGCGAATGTCCAAGCATCCCTCCTCTTCTGAATCCCTAAAAATATGAAGCGCTTTCAATATGAGGTTACCACATTGGGCTAAAAGGGAACAATGTCTTTCGGGGGATTCCGAGAAAAATTTTTTAGGTATCAGACTAGCTTGGAACGAATACAAACTAGCACCGGTTGGGTACCGGCACCAGTTTGTTTCCTACGGTCAAATCTACTTCTCTAATACTGTTACGGTAGCACCGTGAAGCTGAAATTTTGCGACCATTCATTGGTGTCCGCACCTTGTGTAATAATGGTGCCATCCGCGCCATTACCAGCATTGCCAAGCACCTTTCCGCTACCACGGTTGACTAGCTTGAAGTAACCGCCCCCAACAGTAACAATGCTGAACTGCTGGCTCGTCGACGTGCTAGGCGTATACTGGGTTACTTGCGCGCCATCAGCGGTAGAGCTTCCCAGTGTCAGGTTAAGGCCGCTGTTCACATTGCGAATATAGTAGTAACCTCCGCCCGCATCGATAATTTTCCACGATTGCCCTGCCGCTCCCGTATTTGTGCGCTGCTCAAGCTTGGCATTGTTCGCCGTAGACCCTGCCACAATACCCAGCGCCTTTCCTGGCCAACGGTTGGAAATAGAATACGTTTTCGTCAAATCAACAGGAGCTCCCGTGCTCCATGTGCCGGCCGCCGCATCCAGCGTCCACTGCGCATATCCGTTGATGACCGGTTTGCCGCTAGCATCGAATGTAAGCGGATACCATTGATTGCGGCCTACGCCGGTGCTGCCGCCCAAACGTCCGTTCCAGCGGTCGCCAAGGTAAATATAAGACGTGCCGGAAGTGCCTGTAACGGTCAATACCTGGTCGACTTGCGTATCAAACGAATTGCTCGAAGATGGGCTAGTCCCGCAATAGGACGGCGTAGTCCACGTTCCAGACAGGCTTGTCGCCGAGTAACACCAGCTTTGGCTGGACGTCCAGCCGTTAGTCGTTGAAGCGATCATAATATACTCGGAACCGCGTTTAAACAGCGCTGTCGCTTCTTTGTAAGGTCCGGTAGATTCCATCGTTTTTGTTACTTCTGCGATGCTCGTGAAATCCGCGGACAGCTTGCTGATTTGGATGCCGGAGTTAAACCATGCTGGATTATAGTCAATCGTATACGTGATGTAAGTGCTTCCATCATTATCAGTGAAAACGGAGCCGAGATCGCCCATTTTGTAACCGCCAGGCATTGCGATGAATTTCTCATACTTAAATGGACCTGCCGCAGTATCGCTCGTGAATACCGTCAGCTTATTCCGTCCGTTCCCGTCGCCATTGCCCCACTCAATCAAGATGACGTATTTGGAAGTGCTGCTGTTATAGGCAGCAACCGGACGGCCAGCCCACTGCGTTGGCGCATAACGAGTCGTCGTTGTGTCGCCGATCGCATCCAGCTTTGTATTGATGCTGCTGAAATCGACCACAGAATCCGGATTGGCCGTATTTTCCTGTTTCGTCCAATTTTTAAGATCCGTGGACGTGTATAGATTTACTTTTTTGGTGTTGGCAATTTCATAATTCATGCCGTACCAGTAGTAAGTATTATCCTTCTTCATGATGAATCCGCCCTGGGCCCAGATGGCATTGCCGTTTGTATCGTACCAGTCGGAATTGTTTACGATGTTAACCGGAGCCGCTTTTGCAGATTGAGCGAACAGTAGCATAGACAGCAAAATTATGAAACCGGTTACCAAAATGACAAAACTTTTCGAATATGATGTGCGCTGTGCTGTTATCATCTCATAACACCTCTTTGCTTCATTTTGATTAATCAATTCTAAGTCCGGTTGATTGGGAGTTGTCCCACTGCTTGCTGACCTCATCACCGCCTCTCGTAAAGTATCAACTTAAAGCGCTTTCATGCATTTAATATCGAATCTTGTCGAAATTTGTAGTTTCGGCTCTAACTTTATCACAACCAAAAATTATTTGGCAAGAGGGCAAATAATTTATTTATCGCAATATTATTAATGTCATAAGAAAAAAGCCCTTCCGGAAGCGGAATGCTCCTCAAAAGGGCTTAACTGAGTTAGTTATTGAACTTTGATTGCATCGTAATGTTTGGATTGCATATTCTTGGCAGCTGCATCAAGCTTTGCCTTCAGATCAACATCCTTCTTAGCGAACACTTCCTGGATGATGGTAGTCATCTCGGCATAGTACTCTTGCGTGTTGTACTGGGCTTCCGGGTTGCCGTCGAGCAATTTGTTGGATTCTGGATCGTACTTGTACACGTTATCATATTTATCATAGATAGCTTGCAGTTTTTTGCCGTATTCGGAATCTCCCTTGAAATAGCTCATTTGCGGCGGAATATAGTATTTACCGTCCGCTTTACGAGCTTGGATATCCTTCTCAACCGCGCTCAGATAGTTGTCGGTAAAATAGTCAAATGTGATGTAGCGGAACGCCATCTCCTGCTCATCCTTGGAAGCGTTCGGATTGATGACGAGATAATCGCCGCCGAGGATACCGGAATGTTTGCCGCCGGCTTCAGCAGCAGGCATCGGATAAGTGGCTACTTCATCGGGCTTCAGGCCGCCCTGGTTGAGAGCCTGATCCAACACGCCTTCTGCACCGGCGATAACCATTGCTGTGCGTCCTTGCGCGAATGCTCCAACGGCATCGCCCCAGCCAAGCGCCCAATCCTTCGGAATCGCATTTGCTTCCCAGCGCAGCTTTTGGTAGAACTGCAATGCTTTTACGCCCGCATCGGAGTTAAAGGCAGCCGTAACTTTGCCGCCATCCGTCGTTTGGATTTGACCGCCTGCTTCGAACAGGAAGTTGGTCCAGTTCCAGCCTGCCTCATTGCCTTTGCCCATCGGAGCGATGCCGGCAATGCCTTTTTTCGGATCTGCTACGGCTTTGGCCGTGTTCAACATATCATCCCAGGTCCAATCATAGGATGGAGCGGTCACGTTTTTGGAAGCCAGCAGCTTTTTGTTGATGACCGTAGAGGTTGAATAGCCATTTTGCACAACGCCGTAAACTTTGCCGTCCTTCACGAACTGATTCTGAAGGGTAGGATTGATATCATCTTTGAAGGAATAGCTATTCCACAGCTCAGTAATATCGGCCGCCCAGCCGCGCTGTACGAGGAAGCCAGCCTCCGTCGCAAACGTATTGAAAAATGTCGGCGCCTCATTTGCAGCCATCTTCACGCCGATTTCATCCACATTGTAGTGCCAGTCGCTTTTAACGATCGTAACGTTGGGATATTCCTGTTGGAAACGAGCAATTTTGTCATCTTCGGACTTGCGTTTCTCTGTCTGGTCGGGAAGCGGGTAGTAGATGCTGATGGTGATTTTTTTGTCCTTGATGTTCTCTTCCGGCGGGGGCGTGCTCTCCGCGTTGTTCACAGCCGGCTCATTCACTGCGGTATTGGTCGTTCCCCCCGTATTGCCGGCATTGTTGCTCCCGTTGTTGCTGTTAGTGCTGTTGTTCCCATTGCTTCCGCTGCATGCGGACAGCAGCAGGGTTGTTGCCATCAGACAGCTGATGATCGCGGTCGGCTTGCGCATGTGTAGCTCCCCTTTTCACTGACAAGTATGGAATGATTTAGTCCTTGCAAAATGATCATAATGGATGCGCATTCATCCCGCGATGTGCGTTTCTATGGCGATTATGTGTGTCGTTACGATGTCAACGCTCCTCGTCCAGAAGCTTTCCCACATGGAGTCCCGTGGACTTACCGCATACTAACCTTTAACGCCGCCTAGATGCAGTCCGCGAATAATGAAGCGCTGGAACAGCAGAAACACGAGAATCGGCGGTAACATGACCAGCGTCAGGATGGCGAATTTAATGTTAAGATTGAGCATTTTGGCCTGAATGACGTACTTGTAAATGGCAGTCGACAGCGGGTAATGCGAGTCTTTATGCATGATCAGCGAAGGCCAGAACCAGTCGTTCCAAGCCGAGGCGAACACGAAAATCGCCAGTGTTGCGAAGATCGGGAGCGATAGCGGTACGGCAATGCGAATGAAACAGCTCAGTTCGGAAGCTCCGTCGATCCGCGCCGCCTCGAAAATTTCCATGCTGATGCCATCAAAGAAGTTTTTGAGCAGCAGCAGAAAAAAGGCGTTGGCTCCAGCCGGAAGCCAGAAAGCGAAAAATGAATCCAGCAAGCCGAGATCCTTGAGATTGAGGAAGTTCGGGATCAGATAGGTCGTTGGTGGAATGAACAGCGTAATCATAAAAAACATCTCGATCACACGCCGATAGGGGATGTTCAGCCGCGACAACGAGAAAGAAGCGAGTCCGAGCACCAGCACGGAAACGAGCATATTGCCTCCGAAGATGAGCAGCGTATTACGCAGGAACAGCGGCAGCTCGACGTAGTTCCAAGCAGCGTCGAAGTTGCTCCAGTTCCAGCTTTGCGGCAGGAATTTCGGCGGGAACGAATTCACCTCCGCATTGTCCTTCAATCCGTTGAACATCGTCGTCAGCACAGGATAGATCATCGTAATTGACATGAGCAATGCAATTGCGATCATGACGCTATATCCGATACGCGTTCTTTTACGTTTCAAGTCATAGCCGGATAAAATACCTCGATCCATCATGCGGCGTCACCTCCCTTCCGATCAAGCCGATAGTGCAAGATCGCCAGTACACCAAGCACGAGGAACATGAGCACGCCCATTGCGGATGCGGTCCCCATTTCCAACCTCGTCGTTGCGTACTTGACGATAAGCAGCGCGTAGGTCAGCGTGGCATTCATCGGCCCTCCGTCTAGCAGTGCCAATTGGGACTGGTACGCCTGTGAAGTACCGATTATTTGCAGCACGAGCATGAGCAGGATCAAGCTTCGCAGTGATGGTAGTGTAATATACCGAATGCGCTGCCAAATGCCTGCCCCGTCGATCTCGGCCGCTTCATACCAATCGCGCGGAATGCTGAGCACCGCAGCCAGATAAAGCAGCATCGCCGAGCCGAATTGCTGCCAGGTTTCCATGAAAACGAGCGAAATCATCGACCAGCTAGTATCACTCAGGAAGCTAATTCCCTCTCCTCCCCACAGGGAAGTGATACTGGCGTTGATAGGGCCAACCGGATCATACAGCCAGCGCCACAGCCCGTAAAGCACCACGACCGGAATGACGTTAGGCAAATAAGCGGCTACGCGAAAAACGCCCTGGAATCGCTTGATTTCAGAGATGGCAATCGCGAACACGATCGGCACCCAGAACCCGATGCTCAGACAAAGAAACATGTAGTAGAGCGTGTTCTTGATCGCGATTCGCACATCGGGATCGGCCAGCACCGTGCGATAATTGTCCAGTCCCGTAAACTTGTTGCCGTTCACAAAGTCAATGCTGTAGAAGCTGTAGATGAACCCTTTAATAATGGGCAGCCATAAAAACAGCAAGAAAATAGCCGCAGCCGGCAGCAAAAAGGCCAGGCTCCAGCCGTATTTGCGCAGCAGAAGCTGCGGTCTTGACCGCCGTGCGGCGGCTTGCGGCCCTGTGGGCACGCTCGTTGTCGATTTGGTCAATGGATTCATACCCTTCGCCTCGCTTTGTCATGAAGCCTCTCGCTATCTTCATTTTAGAGATGCCAACGCGAAGGGAACAGGTGCATATCTATGCGAATCGGGTGTATTCTTACTTGGCTGGATGTTCTTTTTTAAGCTCGCTGGGGCTGTACCCATAATATTTTTTGAAAATTTTACTGAAATGCTCCGGCGATTCATAGCCGACGCGCTCTGCAACCTCATAACGGCGAAGATCCGTCGTCAACAGTAGTCGCCGTCCTTCCTCCATCCGCAGCTTGATAACATATTCCCACAGATTGTACCCTGTATTTTTCTTAAATAAGTAGCTGAGATAGTTCGGACTGACATGATTCCGCTGTGATACTTCATGCAGCGTCAGCCCCTTCTGGGCATAAAACTGCTCGATGTACTGACGCGAACGTTCTACAATCCGGTTGCTCTGGGCAGAGGCCTCTTCCTCCCCTGTCTCCTCACCCGGCTGCTCGCTCCAGCTGAAATCACCGTAATAGAATACTTTTTGGCCGGGATGTCGGGTCGACCATTCCAAAGCGCGCTGAGATTGGCTGGCCAGCAGGTGGATGAACTCCGGCCCCCTGGCGATTTGGCTGATCCCGATAAGTGTAGGCAAACGAAGAAAACCAGCCGCATGATGATGAAGGCTCCGGCCGATCATATCGAGCTGATTGATTTTGCTTACTGTGTTGTCATCGTACCTTTCCTCGCTCCACCCAATCAGCAGTCCAATCTCCCAATTCGGCAGCGTAAAGGGCAGCGGATTCCAATCCTGATCCAGCAGTTCGCTTGCCATATTCATCAGCGCATAGGCCAGCAGATCCTTATCTTTCGGTTGCAATAGTTCTCCCTCTCGGGAGCTAAAGTCAGTCCCAATGCGGATCATCGCCAAATAAGGCCCTGCCCCCTCCAAACCTGCAGCCGAGGCGAGCTGCTGCGCCTCCTCCGGGGAAGCGGGGGCGCTTGCCATTAGCGCGGTAATGGCCTGGCCGCGATGCGAGTCCGGAGCGCGAAGGGCAAAGCGGCTCCCCATGCTCGCGGCATAATCAGGCTTGCCGGATGACGGCTTCTCGGCCTGCATTTGCAGCAAGGCGTTGCGCACAGAATCCAGCAACTGTGCACTGTTGAGCGGCTTGATCAAATAGTCGCGGGCGCCAAGCCGCATGGCCATCTGTGCGTATTGGAATGTTTCATGGGCGGAGATGACAATCGTCTGCACCCATGGTTTGATGAGACGCGCCTGATGCATCAGCTCGATGCCGTTCATGCCGGGCATTCCGATATCGGTTATCATCAGGTCGACCTCTTCCATGCGAAGATAGTCGAGCGCCTCAAAACCCGTATGCGCCATATGGATGTCCGCTATGCCAAGGCCCGCTCCTGCGAGCAGACTGGACAACCCCCTGCAAATGAGCGGCTCATCATCAACAATCAAAATTCGATGCATCGGATTATTCCCCTCTCCTGTCTGATGATGCAGATGCTGCTCCGCTTAAGGCTGATTCTCCTGTCCGCCATGGCAGCAGCAAGCTTACAACAGTTCCGCCTTCCGGTCGCGGGCCAATCGTAAGGCCATAGGGATGGCCGAACTGCAGTCGGATGCGCTGGTCAATGTTGCGGATACCGTATCCGATCGCTGGCGACTGATCAGGCTCGGCAAGCCAGCGCTGGATAGCCCCGTAATCGACGAATTTATAACCGTTGTCTGCTACCGTGATGACGATACGAGCTGCATCATCGTAGCGGATCGCATCACGCCACAGGCCACTATAGCCATGAGGGCCGTCACCAATGTCGTAACGACGCACTGTGATGACGATTTCCCCGTCCTCGCCCATGTGCTTGATACCGTGGATGATCGCGTTTTCGATTAGCGGCTGCAGTGTAATTTTGGGAATCAAGGAGCTCTCCAGCTCCTCGGGAATGTCCCATAATACGCGCAGCTCGGCTTCATACCGGCGCCGCTGGAGAGCTACATATGCAGCGGCATGCTCGCATTCCTCCGCGTACGTGATCAGCTCCCGCCCGCGGCTCAGGCTGATTTTCATCAGCTTGGATAGATCCTTGATCATTTCTGCGGATTCCGTATGGCCTTCCAGCGAGCTTTTCCAATAAATGCTCTCGAGCGTATTGTATAGCAGATGAGGATTGATCTGATGGTACAAAATCTGCAGCTGCGCTTCTTTCTGCCTAATATCCGCTTGATACTTATCCTCGATAAGACTATTCAGCCTGCGCGCCATGCCATAAACAACAGAAATAAGAACGCCCACCTCGTCGCTGCGTGACTGGCCGGGTGTTTCTGGTACACGCTTGCCCGGTTCATATTTGCGTGCGAACATGGAAAGCCGCTGCAGCGGCGTCATGAGCGAGCGCCAAAAATAAATCATCAGGATGCAGCCGAGCGCGATATAAACGGCAGAGATGAGGAAAATGACGTTTTTGAGTTCATTCTGCTGCTGGAGCATCGATTGGACAGGAATTTCATAAACGAGTCGAAGATGAAGACTGTTTTCTCCGCTGATCACATAAATTCGATCTCCAGCAATATGGTGGAACGGTTTATCAAGCCCCGCCTCTTTCGCAAGCTGCTCCAGTTCCGCCGGCAGCCCCAGGTTCCTGCCAAGTCGATCCGGCATCGTGCTGCTCATGATCTTAGCTTGAGAGTCGATCAGGCTGATGACGCTCCCCGGAAGATTAATTGAGCTCATAGAATCGACCACTTTTCCCTCCAGCTTATAGGCCACGAGCACACCGATGACGCCGCCACCTTCATTGATATTGTTGACTGCACGGACATAGGTAAGTGTCTTTTCCTTTGTAAAAGCGGCGTTGTTGTCGATGACCTGCACGAATCCTTGCCCTTTGCTGCGTACCGCTTTGTCATACCAGTCCGGCTTTGTATCATCAGTCAGGAAGTAAACGCCGTTTTGCGTCATTTGGATTGAGGGGGCAAAATAAAACTCATTTGAGGGGTCGTACACATACAGCGAGTAGTAAATTGGCGTCTCCCCGTCCGTACCGGTGGAGTATGCGCGGAGCAGCTTATCCATCTCGGCATATTTCTTGACGCGATCAAGTACCGGCTCGGTGCCGCCTGGCACGATCCGTTGGCTAACTGGATTTTGGATGATCGTTGTGGTGATTTTTTTGATATTGTCCATTTCCCGATTGATCATCAGCAGATTCTGCTTGTTCAGTTCGGCGTAGGCTCCGGTTATATTCCCCTTCATGATGTTTTCCGCTTTCATGTTGCCATAGGCGAACAGCGCCAATATCGGAATCGCCATAATTAAAAACAGCATAATCAACTGAAGCTTGACGCTTAGCTTTGTAAGCGGATTCATCATCGGTTGCCGGCCTCCGTAAGCTGGGATAACCCCGATTATGATACGAAGCGGATCGAAATTCAATCCTGATCTTTAACCTCGTCCGAAATTACTGCTTAATTAACGCCAACAGTGGTCGGCAAGGCTTGATTGTGACGGATTGAACTGAATTGTTGGAAAAGCAACGCGGCACAACGTGAAGCAACGAATCACAAAGAAACACAGCGCACGGAACTGAGAAACACTAATGAGGAATTCATGGTAAGAATCATCATTTTCGACCCAAATAGCGCCGCTCAGTTCCGTTAGATGATTTGCAACCTATGTTCCGGTAGAAATAAGCTCTGTGAGATCCGTTAGCTATGAATGGACGAAATGAGATGCGATGAGTTTGGTTATTGCAGGATGCGTTTTATACAGTAGGAAATAATACGACCCAGAATCCTTTCCCGATAAATAAAAAAACGATGCAAATAAGGAGCAGATTTCTGGTTAATAACTCATACATCTACATATGCTAACGGTTAAAAGACCGAAGAGCACACAAAGGAGTGGACCATTCTGGATACTGCTGTATTACTTGAGTATGCATGGGTTTTGGTTGTTCTGATTGGACTTGAAGGCATTCTTGCTGCAGACAATGCGCTCGTCATTTCCATCATGGTCAAACATCTGCCGGAAAAAGAACGCAAAAAGGCGCTGTTTTATGGCCTAGCCGGTGCATTTGTGTTCCGTTTTGCCTCGTTGTTCATCATCTCCTTCCTTGCGGATGTCTGGTACATACAAGCGCTCGGAGCAGCTTACCTGCTGTTCATCGCAATCAATCACATGGCGAAGCGTTTGTTTGTCAAAAAGAAAAAGCATATGAAGGAAGCCGAGAAAAAGCAGGAAAACTTCTGGGTCACCGTGCTTAAAGTTGAACTGGCTGATCTCGCGTTTGCCGTTGATGCTATCTTGGCGGCAGTAGCGCTCGCCATTACACTTCCCGCTACGTCTTTACCGCGAATCGGCGGACTCGACGGAGGCCAGTTTGGCGTTATCCTTGCGGGCGGCATTATCGGCTTGGTCATTATGCGTTTTGCCGCGTCGTACTTCGGCCGCCTGCTGGAGCAACGTCCCGGACTGGAAACAGCCGCATTTGCCATCGTCGGCTGGGTCGGCATCAAGCTAGCCGTTTACACATTATCCCATCCGGATATCGGCGTTCTCGCCAAAACCTTCCCTAAGAGCGTGGGATGGAAAATCACCTTCTGGGGAGTGCTCATCCTCATCGCGGTCTGCGGCTGGTTCCTGTCAAAGGAGAAAATGCCTCCGAGCAAGCCGGAAGCAGGTCCGAAAGAGATCGGAACCGTGTAATACGATTCGGAGTTGGATAGTCAGCTGAACAGATTGAACTAGTGGAACTGGAAACTTCTTGGCAATATCAAAAAGGATCTGTCCCAAAAGTAAAAACCCAAAACCTACAAGGAGCCGCTTTACCCTCTGACGAGGGAGAAAACAAAAGCAAAAGGGAGTGGTTGCAGCGCATGAAGCGCAACGACCACCCCTTTTGTATTTCAGTCAGAGTGAACTTCTTTAATTAGCATGCAACCTCTAAAACGGGGCTTAATTCCTTTCAATTTGTTCACCTGGATACAAAACAGTTTTGTCTTTAACCTTCAAAGTACCTAAAACTACATTTACCATATCCTGAGCAACAAATTTTGATAGTTTGTCTTTATTTTTATTGTATGAATCCTTCGAGATATATACATTAACTTTGTTATCCTTCTCATTCATGCCAACCCCGATAACTCCTAAGTCAGATGAATTTGAAAAGAGTATATCTTTAGTTGACTGTAATTTCTTTTTAGAATATTTAACTTTCTTGAATTTAACTTTATTAGGGTGTTTGCTTATAGACTTGATTTTTTTTCGATATCTGTTGATTCTGTAGTTAAGAGGACAACGTTATCTCCATATTCATCAGTATAAACACCGGCAAAGCTATCCGCATTTTCTAATTGGAGTTTAGCATTGATTATGTTTCGCTCTTCCATTACATCTGTTTTTTCAGGGCTGACTTCAGCAAATTCTTCTGTAATCGAGTTTTCTGGTGGAGGTCCTGCTTCAATCATCTGTTAGACTACTGCAGTTAGCAAAATGTTTCAGAGGTTTACAGAACTTCCCCATTGGCTTTGCTGGATAATGGAGGAGTTTTTTTGAAGAAACCCAAATGAAAACCGTCTATACAGAAACGCAAAAATTTCATTAAAGCACTGATGACAATCACCAAATACTACAGACATGTAAATGGTAATCGATGAATTGCCGTCTCCACTTGGGGCGAGCGCCGCAGTATTGATTAGCGGGTCCATTTTGACGCCATGAAAAATAGATGATTGCAGGGTGGAGTGATGTATTGCCAGTGAATTAGCTGTAAAATAAAGGATAGTTCAATGGGAATCCATTGAACTATCCTTTATTTTTGAGGAGGGCGGTTAGGTGCGAAAAGTAGTGCTGGCATCATTAATGATTTTAGTCCTTTTATCCGGTTGCACGACCCCTAAGCCTTTAGTTACAGAGCATTTGAATAGCTTTAAGAGTAAGGTTCTTTCAGAGCATAAGGAAATTACCAATCTCAAAATTCAAATGAAACCAACCCGGATCGAGTTCGACTACTACCTAAAGCAAAAGTCGGACCAAGACAAAGATATGGAAATTTTCTTGAAAACAAAAGAACTTATTCTTTCGCCAAACTTTAAGAAAACCACTATTGAGGAGAAGTTCTTTAAAGAATATTCAGAGGACGACAAGCGATATCCAGACATCTTCGTTCGTTTCTTCAGCACTAAAAAAGACCAGGCAGATTACGAATATAGAGCTTCCTATTATGGACCAGGTATCGAAGGTCGCGAAGGTGTCGAAAGCAGGTCGATCGACGATTATAAAACGTGGTACTTTGATAATTTTAAGTCTTTACCTGAACCAATAACTACTAAATAATTCTATTTCATTTTGGCTCGTAGTACAGGTACGATGAGTCAATTGTCACTACAGAACAGAAACAGTTCACCTCGAATCAAAGATTTTTTGATTTTTCACCATATCCCTACATTCTTCCGGACAATTAGTCATCCGTTACGAGTAGTGGAATGGCTGCCGTTACGGCTGTCTGCTAGCGTATCCTCAACAGACTGCCTCAAGGTAAATAGCGGTTGCCAACCAAGCTCACGCAGCGCGGATGAATCCGTCGGCAGTGGCGAAACAGCATGACTGTTACCGATTTCCAGCATCAGCGGCGCTTTGGAAAGCTCTATATATAGCTCTGCCAGTTCGCCAAGCGGTGTCATTCGGCCGCTCGCCATCGCATAGCTGCGCCCCGGGATTCCTCGCTCCAGCAAAGTTTCGTAACCACGTACAGCGTCCCGCACATCGAGGAAATCACGCTGCTCCGTAGCAGAGGACAAACGAAATACCGGCGGTGACTGCGATCCTGAGATTGCAGCCTCCTCGCAGCTCGCTGCATAACGCGCCAACAATCGGTTAAGTCCGGCGGAAGGTCCCGGCCCCACCAGATTCGACGGCACGGCAACGATGACGTCCATGCCGTACATCGCATGCCAGCTAAGAGCAGCAGCAGCCTGCAACGATTTGCTTAGGCTATACGGATGCGGCGGATTCAGCTCTTCTCCTTCCCGCAAAGCGGAGCCAAGCATGGAGCCAGCCACAATGATTCGGCAAGGATGGCCAGCAGTGCGCACCGCTTCCAGCAACCGCAGTGTACCCATAACATTAACTTCGATATAACCAGTCGGATCAGTCCACGAAGGCGCTGCTGCATTAAGTCCAGCCAGATGCAGTATGGCATCTGGTCGGATGTCATCGATAAGTTGTCGCAAAGAGTCGCCGCCACTACTGGATAGATCACAGGGCTCTATGGATACATGACCGGCTGCTACAGCTCCGCTAAACCGCTCAAGGGCTGGATCGGACTCCGCACCGGGTGCTGCGCCTCCGCTGAACCTTTCTGAGGCTGCATCGGACTTAACGCCAGATTCTGCAGTTTTGCTAAACCAAGTTGGGACTGAGCCGGACTCCGCCCAGAATGGTTGGGAGCCGGGCCTTACACCGGCTACAACCTCCCAGCCAGCCGCAGCAAAATGGCTTACCGCATGGCTGCCGCAAAAACCATTTGCCCCTGTTATGAACAGACGGCCGACTGCCTTAGGTATCGTAATCGCATGGAACTCTGCTCCGTCTACTTCTATGGACTCGCTAGACAGCTCCGCTGCCACTGCCTTCGAGGACTCGTTTGAACGTTGTGCTCCCTTTGTTGCCATCTCTTCGCCTGACTGCTTTGCTCCCCTGGACTCCATCGGCTCGCTCGAACTCGTTGCTCCCCCTGTCTCAGCCGCTTCGCCCAACTGCATTTTCCCTCCGAGTTCCATCCGCTCCTCTGATCTCGTTGAGTTGTTGTACTTTGTCCCATCTTCACTTGCTTCCGACTCCCCGCTCCAACTCATCGCCAATCCTCCTTGCAGAGCCTATCTTTGATCTAAATCGCCATTTTCTTGTTTTGCTGATTCTTACGATGCAAATCTAACGAATCCTAGTAGCGTTAGAAGGCACAAAAGCGGGCCACTGAAATTCTAATGAAAACTCACAGCGTTAGAAGCGCTATTACCCGCATTTCCCTCTGTTTTAGGCCCCAATTTCTCAGCTAACGATACCAGGATTCGCTATATTTTGTGAAGGCTTGTTTTATTGCTTCTATGATCCAGAGGATTCGTAAACAGGGCGTCGAGGTATTTAGCGCTAGCGGAACATGAGACTGACTACGAGGCTGGACGACAAAAAATAAGGGCAGCTTATGGTCCTGCCCTTTAAAAACAACCCCTGTTCAACCCTTCCCGCCTTGCTTCCAGGCAGCAAGCTCTTGCACCATCGCCGGAATGCTCGGCGCCTGGTAATCCCAGTCGCGGCGTACAGCGCTCAGCGTCCGGTCAATCATCGGCTCATGGGCCGCCACGATCGAGATGTCGTCCCGACCGTATGCCTCCTTGAACCATTCCAGCATTTCCAGCTTACTGGCCGGAGCCGCAGCGAGCAAATGCACGAGACCACCGATGTCCGCTCGCCCCGCCGCGAATTCCACCGCTTTGGCCAGCTCTAACGTCGTGACACCGTTCCAATACACGCGGCTGTAACCTGACACCTGGCCCCTTTGGCCGAGGAACCATTGCAGCAAACCGATTCCTTTAGGATTGCGATCAGGACCGATAATCGATGTTCGAATCGTCAAGTGTTGTGGATCACGCACCTCTCCAAGCGCCTTGGAGCGGGCGTACACCGTAACACCATCAGGCGGATCAAGCTCCGTGTAACCACCGCGCTCGCCGAGGAACACGCAATCCGAGCTAATATGGATGAGTCGCGCGCCGATTTCAGATGCTGAATAAGCGAGCCAATGCGGCAGCAGGCCATTGACCTGATACGCCTCAAGCGGATGCTCCTCGGCATCGCGGTTCAGCTTGCCGATGCAGTTTATGATCAGCTCCGGCTTTGCTTCCCCGATCAGTCGGTGTACTGCCTCCAGGTCGGAGGCGTCGAGCGGCAAAGAATCTTCCCTGCCGTCGCGCGTCGTCCAGGCAAGCTCGAAGCTCTTATGCCCGCGAAAATAATCCACCATCATGGAGCCTGCCATGCCGCCTCCTCCCAGGATGAGCAGCTTCATTGCAAAAAGCCGCCCCGCCGTAGCATGTCACGAATCTGCTCTTTATTCATCAGGTTCTCACTGGAGCAGAAACTGTCGAACGCCACCTCGTCGTACGTACTGTAATGCTGTTTCAGTCCGGGAATATCGAGCGAAGGCAAAATGACGAGATACTCTTTATCGTAAACAACCGTACTTTTACTTTCAAATTCCGTTAGCAGAATCTCATGAAGCTTCTCCCCGGGGCGAATGCCCGTTTCGATCACTTCCGCTTTGATACCGATGTCCTCCATGAGCACTTCGGCTAGTTCCTCAATACGGCATGTCGGCATCGTCATGACAAAGATTTCTCCGCCGAGGCTCTCCTCGGATGCTTTGAACAGCAGCGATATAGCATCTTGCAACGTCAGGAAAAAGCGAGTCATGCCGCGATCGGTCAGGCGCACCTGGCCTTTCATTTTGATCTGATTCGTAAACAGATGGATGACGCTTCCGTTCGTTCCGAGTACATTTCCGCCCCGTACACAAACGAACTTGGTGTCCGTGTTCAACAGGTTGGCGTATACGATCAGTTTTTCACCGATCGCCTTAGTCATCCCATAAAAGTTCGACGGGTTAGCCGCCTTGTCAGTAGAGATGTAGATGACGCGCTTCACCTTGTTCAGGTTAGCCGCTTCAATAACGTTCTGCGTGCCGAGCACGTTCGTTTTCAGTGCCTCATAAGGATGCTCCTCGCATACGGGCACATGTTTCAACGCCGCCAGGTGGAACACATAATCTACGCCTTGCGTCGCTTTAGTCAGCGCATCCAGATCACGAATGTCGCCAATGCGGAACGTCAGACGAGGATCTTCGAATATGCGACTCATCGTTACCTGCGCGGACTCACTTCGCGAGAATACGATGACCTCCTTGGGATTTTGCGGCAGTAGCTGACGAACGAGCTCATACCCCCAGGAACCAGTCCCTCCGGTGACGAGAATACGAGAATTCTCAAACATTCCATTTCCCTCCAAGCAAATATTTCACTACGATGTCCGAAACGTCTGTCGCCTCGTATCCTGCCGGGATGTTCCAGCTTGCTGGCAGCGACGTCATGACGTCAACCGCGCCCGAGATATTGTCCGCTCTCAGGCCGCTTACGACATTGCTGCCGCAATCAACCGTTTCCGGTCGTTCCGTTGTGTTGCGAATTGTGACTGTAGGCACCCTGAGCAGGCAGCATTCCTCCTGCACCGTACCGCTGTCGCTGACCGCACACCAGGCGCTTCGCTCCAACCGCACAAAATCGAAGAAACCGAACGGTTCGTGGAATTCCACCAGCGAATGAGGCTTCACCGATGTGCCGCCGCTGTCGATGCGGGAGCGGGTACGAGGATGGATGCTGCAAATGATACGCTTGCCATGCCGCTCCGCGATCCGGTTCAATCCCCCCAGAATGCCGTCCAAATGCTCCGGCACATCGACATTTTCAGCCCGGTGTGTCGTTACCAGCACATACTCCCGCTCCTGCAGTCCGAGTCGATTCAGCACCTTGCTGGCGTCGATCCCGTCCCTGTAAAAGCTCATCACTTCATGGATTGGATTTCCAGTCCTTACGATTCGATTGGCCGGGAAACCCTCACGTAGAAGATTGCCCTTACTGTACTCTGTGTAAGGCATATTGATCGTGGAAACGGCGTCGATGATGCGACGGTTTTTCTCCTCTGGCACGGTCAGATCATAACATCTGTTGCCCGCCTCCATATGGACGACCGAGATACCCATCCGCTCCGCTACAATGGCACACAGAGCACTGTTTGTATCACCGAGCATGAGCACAACATCCGGGCGTTCCTCCACCAGCAGCCGTTCCATTTCGCCGAACATCACTGACAGCTGGCCGCCAAGCGTTTGACTGCCTCCAGTCATTACATGATCGGGGAGACGCACACCCATTTCCTGAAAAAATACATCATTCAGCGAGGCCGTATAGTTCTGGCCGGTATGCACGAGAATATGCCTCTCGGCTAGCCGATCCAGCTTACCGATTATGAGGCTGAGCCGAATGATTTCCGGTCTCGTGCCGAGCACGGTCATCACTCTCATTTTCATTCCTCCGCCCCTCTATAATTAAAATTTTCGCGTCTTGCCGCGTCCCCCAAGCAAGGGTTTAATGCTGGCCGGATGGCTTCTAGCTACGCTGCAGGCGGTCGCCCTTGACAGTCGGTCTGCGTTTGGCGGCTGCTCTACCTTTGCCGCCCGTTCCGCCTTTACTGGCCGTAGCACCCTTAGCTGCCGCTCCGCTCTTGCCGCGCAGGCTTCGCTCCTGCCCCGTCTTCGCACGCGCCCCTCGCTCCGGCTTCGCACGCGCCCCTCGCTCCGGCTTCGCACGCGCACCGCGCTCCGGCTTCGCTCGCGCACCTCGCTCCGGCTTCGCTCGCGCACCTCGCTCCGGCTTCGCTCGCGCCCCTCGCCCCGGCTTCGCTCGCGCACCTCGCTCCGGCTTCGCTCGCGCACCTCGCTCCGGCTTCGCTCGCGCACCTCGCTCCGGCTTCGCTCGCGCACCTCGCTCCGGCTTCGCTCGCGCACCTCGCTCCGGCTTCGCTCGCAACTCGCGCTCCGGCTTCGGCGTTTCGCCGATTGGCTCGCCGCGCGGCAATAGCGCGAGCGTGCCATCCGGCAGCTCCTGCTCCGGCGCGCCGCTCCAGCCTGCCGCTACCAGCGCTTCGCGGCTCCTGAAAGGCCGCAGCCGCCAGCCTCTCAGCTCGTAACGCTCCATGCTGCTGCCGCGAACGATGCGCGGCTGCGGCTCATGTCGCAGCTGCAACTGCTCCAGGCTCGCCATTAGCCGCTGGCGATACGCTGCGGAGCCGAATTCATTATGCGCAGTTACCTGATTGCGAGCGCTAATCTCTTGACGCAAAGGTACATTTGCACTCAAACGGATAACCCGCTCTGCCAGCCCGGAACAATCATGCATCGGAACGAGCCAGTCGGTATTGCCGGTTGCATGCATGATCTCGGCAAGCCCTCCGGAAGCGTAGGCGACGACCACTTTGCCAAACAGCAACCCTTCAAGCGCCGTCATACCGAAGCCTTCTTCGATAATGCTCGGAACGACAAGGACATCCAAAGCAGGATAAACATTCGTTATATCCGGCTCAAAAGGCATCCAGTGGAAACGACTTCCCATCCCATTCGCTTGCGCCATCCGGTGGCATCGCTCGTAATAAGCCCGATCTACCGGTTTCCCGGTGACAGCGAATACCGCTTCAGGCCGAGCGGCTCCAACAATGCCAGCCATTTTAATAAAGTGTTCCAAGCCTTTATTTTCATAGAGATGTGAGGCAATAAAGCCGATGAGACAACTGTTCTCATGTAGCCGAAGCTGCCCTCTGCGACTGCTCCGCCTAGAGTCCCATGTCCATGGCTCAATCCTGTTCGTGTCCACTGCGGGATAAACGATCTCCGACTTTCCTATGAGAGACGGAATCCTCAGCGGCGATAACGTCGAGGCCGAGATGCCGATAACCCGATCCGCATATTCCTCGATGAGCGAAACAGCCTGACTTGTTCCCGCCGAGATCCGCAATGTTTCCGTTAAGCACCAGACGACGGGAATTCCAAGCCGCTTGGCGGCAATAGCTGGCAGTGGATGTACACAAGTATTAACCCATACAGCATGAGGACGGTGCTGGATTAGCAAACCGTACAATCGCTCCATGCCTTCGCTGCGCGTCCCTTGCATAACCTCGTCATGAACCGAAGCCAACCCCTGATACATCGAATAGTAGATTGGGATATGTCCTGTGACCTGCACCGGTATGCCGGCAGCAGAGGCGCGGCCCGAAAGGATGCCCTCTTCCGGCACGATAAGTACGCAGTCCGCAAATACAGACATCTCAATGACTGTGGAGAGCAATAACTTCTCAGCACCGGTAATCGCCTCCGGGCTGCCGATATGCGAGAAGAACAGCAGTTTCGGTCTGAAGTCCACCTTCAGCTCCTCCTTTCCAAGCTTTCCATTTCTACGACGCATTCCATCATAAAGGGAACATGATTGATAACATCGTCGTCAGACGGTGAGCGTAGGTATGCTCCTTCATCGTCCGATACATGGCGCGCAGTGCGACCGCTTGGCGAGCTTCCTCATTGTTCAGGTAATAATCGAGCTTCTGAACCAATTCATGAGGCGTGGAGTAGGTATCTATCTCAACGCCGGGCACATAGAAGCGAGCCAGATCATCGCGAATATCCGTCAGTTGTAAAGTGCCGCAAGCAGATATTTCGAAAGTGCGGGGATTCGGCGAGATAGCGGTCACTTGAGATACAGTGTTGCTGTTGAACGTCTCGTCGTCATGAGCCCGGTGCATGTTGATTACTATTTTTGCTCCGTTGTAATTGGCGGCTGTATCCAGTGGTCCCATCCACTCTCCAGCGCGGACACGGGATTGCATTAACTTGTAGTCATTCAGTCGATCCCACCAGAGACCGGTGATGGAGACGTCTCGAGTGAGTAAATAAGGAGTAATTTGATTGAAAAAATCAACTCGTTTATGATAGGCCGAGCCGACAAAGCTGATTTCGCGGCGCAGCGACAGGTCGGGGTTGCGGGGGCGGAACTCGGCCGGATTGACGCCGAGCGGCAGGTAGAATACATTTTGGCAGCCGAGCTGCCGGTAGAATTCAACGCAGTTACTTTCAAGCGTAAACACATAATCATAATGCGGGGCCAGACTTCGGGTAATGTCTGAATAATAAGGGTCGTCGGTAAACCAGATGGCCGTACGGATACCAAGAGCGCGAATCGCATCTACTTGATCGGGCGGGTATTGAAGTCCATCCAAGAAAATGACTACGTCGGGCCGAAGTGCCTCCGCTTGCTGAACAACCGGCTGTTGTACGTTAGTTAAGCTGAACCGGGCGGTCATGGAGCGGAGAGTGTCAGCTATAGCGGCATCAAGCGGCGCGTACGGATATCCTTTCGCGGTAGCCACGAACATCACATGAATTGGGAATACCGGCGGCTGAAACTGCATCTTGCTGATCACAGCCTCGCATTTGCCATACCATCGTCCATGTTCCACGCCCTTAGCAAAACCGGCTTCGCGGCCCCTTTGCACCTCCCCTGTCACCTGCCGCACAGTACTGCGCTTCGCTACTCTTTTTGCGCCTCGTGAGCCTCGTGCACTTCGCACGCTTCGTGCGCTTGGCACGCTTCGTGCGCTTGACACACTTCGTGCGCTTGGCACGCTTCGTGCGCTTGGCACGTTTCGTGCGCGGCGCATCGCGATGCGCTTACTGCCCAGCGATTTAGCAGTCAATGTACTTCCTCCTTTTTAAGCTCTTGCTCATGCATGCTCTCTACGCTGATTTCAATGTAAACCGAGCTGGTCTAGCAGCGTTCCAACCCGAGCCGTGAATGTATGCTCGCGCAATGTGCGCAACATTCCACGAATCGCAATGGCCCGACGCTCGTCTTCATGGTTCAAATAGTAACGAATCTTGGAAATCAGTTGGGAAGCAGTTTTGAAGGTAGCCAGGTCTCGGCCCGGTGTGTAATAGTGCACGAGATCATCCCGCATGTCGGTCAACTGTAACGTACCGCAGGCAGAGATCTCGTAGGTTCGCGGATTGATCGAAGCCCCTCGCAAGCCTGCATCGTTGTGATTGTCCTGGCCTGGAATCGTCGTCCGATGAATATTCAGAACGATTTTAGCGCCATTGTAAAAGTTCACTGTTTCCTCAACCGGCATGTAACCCGGTCGAATCCATGGGCTGTACCTGCTGAAGCTTTTCAAGCGTTCCCACAAGCCACCCGCGATGACCACCCGACGCCCTTCCAGTGCCGGGAGGACTTTATTTAAAATGTCGATACGATTCCAAAACCCCTGGCCAACAAAGCAAACATCGCTACGGTACTGGAGCTCAACTGGTTTTGCCTGGAACATCGCAGGATTCGCTCCAAGAGGTAGATAATGCACATTTGCCGCGCCGAGCTGCTGGTAAAACGGAATCGTCTCCAGCTCATGCGTGAAAATATGGTCGTAGTGCGTTACGAGTTGGCTAGTTTCCCGCGTAAAATAAGGATCATCTGCAAACCAGATCGCCGTCCGAATGCCCATCTCCCGGATTGCCGTAATCTGAGGAATGTGATCCGCCGGAAATACATGCAGGCCATTCATCACGAGCACCAGATCCGGCCGAAGCTCGGCTGCCTGCTGCTGCATCCTTGCCGGATCGCCGGAATAGACTACCTCGGCATGCTGCTGGAGCGCGTCCATTACTCCCTGGTCAATCGCATAGAACCCCTGTGGAACATAAAGGATGCGGAGCGAGCGTTTGACTAAGACAGGCTGAACCACTGAAGCAGCGGCACTGCTAATAGCACCGTCACGCCTTCCGTAATCTAGACCGGCTGAGCGGCCTGCCTTCTGTCCTGCTCCCAAAAGCTGCGGCCTATGCCTTGCCATGCCATTTGCCTCCTTTCTCCTTCAACTACTGTATTCTTCTAGCGCCCTATCTTCGTAGTCACTTGTCCTTCAAGCTTCAAAAATGGCGAATGACCAGCCTGCTTCAGGGCTGCGTCTCGTATGCAAACTGCATTCCTTCCTCATAACCTTGACCGAAGCCGACATTATAACCTTCGGTATAGCTTTGTTTGAATCCAGCTTGGAAGCTGGACTGTCCCTTCTTACTTGGCGCGGCCTGTACGGGGGTTCTGCGTACGCTTTGGCGCAGCTGCTTTTTTGCAGCGACGGTGCGCTTGCGGGAATGTTGCAAAGTTTTTTTCCCTTTTAAAGTCCTGCTCGGCTTCTCGATTGTTTCCAGAACCCTTTTCCACTTGGAGCCGGCTTTTCTGCCTAATTTCTTTCCAACTGCCGTTCCCAATTTACTTCCGGCTTTGCTTCCGGCTTTGCTTGCTCTTTTGGTCCCGACTGCAGTTCCGGCTTTGTTACCTAATTTGGATCCAGCCCTGTTTCCAAGCTTCCCGCCTACTTTGGTGCCGATTGAAGTTCCAGCTCCGAGCTTCTTCGTTCCAATCCTGGATGTAGATTTGCCATACGACTTTGCGGCAGTTCGTCGGGTAGTCCTATTTGATGTTGCTAGTAAATATACAGCCATTGATGTTGCCTCCTAAAGTTTGAATTGGCCGCTTGCACCGGCTGGCCGGATTGATTTCACTCACTTACAGCCGTTGCAACAGCTGAGGCGGCGAAATGATCGGCAGACCGACCGTAAGCTTCTCTGCCTCATTCTGCGTCAGCATGTGCACAATCGGTTTGCTCGACAGTCCCCAGTCCTCAACTGCTTGCTGGTTCAGGAACAGCCGCAGCTGTCCACTCTCGACGTAACCCAAGCTGTTGCTCGGCAGCATCACCAGTGAAGGGGGGACAGTGCTGCTGCCAGTGGCTTCCCGAGCAACTTCTGCAGATGAAGCAGCGCTGCTTGCGGCGACAGCGATCGCTGCTTCATCCGCAGCCGATGGCTTTGCTGTTGTAAATTCGGATGTAAGGGCCACATCTGGCATTTCCGGCAATGGCGGTGCCGTTGAGCTGCCGTGCCAGCGACTTGCTGCTTGCTCAGCCAGAATAGGCTTCAGCGAGACTCGAAGTCGGCGCAGCAGCGGCATCGCCAGGCGAATGACTGGATACGGCCATAGTCCGACAATTTTCCAGCGGCAGCCGTTCTCAATCCACCAAAGCGTGCCATTCGCAGCTGAAGCGGCTATTCCACCTGGATAAAGCTGAAGCTCACTTCTTGCAGTTTTTTCGCTCCTGGCCATTGATGCCGATTGCTCTAGCAATGCGTCGGCATGCTCCCATTTGCGCTGGAAGAAGCTTCGGTTGTGTTGCGTTATCTCTTCCATACGGCTGCCAAAGTCACGAATACTAACATTGCCGTAATGGTGAATGAACGAATCTCCGGCGATAATGAGCTTCAATCCATGCAGCCGCGTCCTGAGCCCATAATCGTCATCCTCGTAGTTACCTATCGCATATCCCTCATCAAAATAACCGATCTCACCCATCAACTCCCGCCGCATCAGCATGCAAAAGCCGGTCAGTCGATCTGTTTCTCGCCAGCGGTCAGGGTCAGGCTCATTATGCTTGCGCGCCCATTTATGCATGTCGGAAATTGTCTCGTAAGGAACAGAAACAAGCTGAGAGCCGCTGATGAAATTAGTCACCGGGCCGACAATCCCGGCATCCGGCAGCTGCTCAAGGCAAGCCGTCATATTTTCCAGCCAGCGTTCGGTCACGATCGTGTCGTTGTTGAGCAATAACAGCTTTTCTCCGCGTGCCATCATCATGCCTCGATTAACCGCCGCGGCGAAACCGGCGTTATGCTCCATGATGCCCCAGCGAAGCCGTTCGTGGCCGAGCTTGCCGATGAGGTGAACCATCATCTTTGCCGTCCCGTCGGTAGAAGCGTTATCCACGACGATGATTTCGTAAGGCTCCGGCGTATGTGCGAGGATGCTGTCGATGCATTGGCTCAAATAATCGCATTTGTCAAAGGTGGGAATTATGATACTCGTACCCGGCCAAGGCACTCCAAACGCTTGGCGTCCAGCCTCCTGACCTTGTACATAGCCATCTTGCAGCCCCTGCTTATACTCTTTCTCTTTTGCTTTTGAGTGACGGCGTTTCACTTGCTTGGCAGATTTCATGCCCAATCCTCCTTCCCTGGCAGCCATCTGCGATTCGTTTAATGCTTAATTCAAGTGGTTGCTTCACATGGCATCTGGCGACAGCTATTCGCTCCCATTCCTTTCGGCCAGTTTAAATAGGCATGTTTTTGCAAAATTACGAATCATTCATCATGAGGTCGGCTTCGCCAAACGTTTATTCGCTTGCAGCGTTTGTATCACCTACTCCAATTGCAGCATTATCATCAATCGTAGGGTTTGAATCGATTGCCTCTTGCTGTCGCTCCTTCATCCAAATAGCGGCCTCATGCAGCGATTCGAACGTTCCTGCATCCGTCCACCAGCCGGACAAAACCTCATGGTGCAGCATGCCGTTTCGAGCATAAACGTTATTTACATCGGTTATTTCCAGCTCGCCTCGTGCCGATGGTATCATTGCCGCAACGATATCAAACACACTGCCATCGTATAGATAAATTCCAGTCACGCTGAATTTCGTTGCCGGGTTCACCGGTTTCTCCTTGATGATCTCGATCCGTCCCGCTTCGTTGAAAACAGGCACTCCATAGCGATGCGGATCGGGCACTTGCTTGAGCAGCACCATCGCCGTTCCTGCCTCTTGCTTCATGTAAGAATCGATGTAGGGTCTCAGCGAGTTCTCCACCAGATTGTCGCCGAGCAGCATAAGAAACTTTTCCTCTCTAGCGATAAAAGGCTTCGCCAGATCCAGCGCTTGCGCGATGCCGCCAGCCTGCTCCTGAATGAGATAAGTGATGCGAGCTCCATGCTCCGCCCCGCTGCCGAGGTAGTTAATGAACAGGTCGGCGGACTGCCGCCCCGTAACAAGCAGAATTTCATCCGCACCGGCCTCAACAAGCGTCCGAACTGCGTAGTGGATCATAGGAAAGTTGTAAACCGGTAGCATATGTTTGTTCATCAAGCTCGTCAGCGGACGGAGCCGGGTACCGGTGCCTCCCGCGAGCAAAATGGCTTTCACTTCAGCTTCACTCCTTCAACTATTCGGGACCAGCTACATCCTGGCTGCCGCCTCGCGATCGCGGCTGAGATCGGGATACCCTTGCCGGGGACTTCTCACAGCACTGTAGATTGCCTGCGCGTAAACAGCCTGGTCGTTTGGTTCCCCTTTACCGGAAGGCTTCATCATGACGGGCACAGCGACTCCCCCGCCAACAAGCAGTGATGCTAGAGCATACGGCGGCGAGGATAGCGAGCCATCTGCAAGCAGTTGCAATGCGGACTCATTTAGGGCAAAAGGAACCTGCTGGAAAGAAATCGCCGTACGCTTCTCTCCACCGAGTGACCAATGCATAAAAGCGTTCAGCCGCGTGCTGTCGCTCCACTGTGAGAACGGCTTCCGACAGGCGCCGTCATCCTGCAGCGCCGCCGCTGCACGACCTGGCAGGCTAGCGCTTAGCACTGCGCGCAGCATAGCTCCACCCGTGGGCTGGGCGGCCGCCTCCGCATCGGCGAAAAGCACCGCCGCTGGCCTGAGCCTAACTGCAGCGGCTGCTCCGATTGCTCGAGCCAAGGCCGCATCACCACCGGCCAGACGGAGCTGAACTCGCTGTAGAGTGGTATTTCCGTAGAACATATTGGGTTCTGGTGGATCGCCCGGCTCTTCCCTAGCAAGCTGAATCATTCGCAGCAAAACCTGGGATTCCGGCACATCGTTTGCTTCAATCATGCGCCACCCGTCTGCGTTCTCCGCAGGGTTCAGCAACGCTGCTTGGGCTCCGTACTCAACGAGCACCATGCTGCGACAACCGGTCCCCACCAGCCAGTTTGCACCTTGCTCCAACGCAGCTCTATTTGTTCCAGTCAAAACGACCCCACAGCCTGCCGGGAAAGCCCAACTGCCAAGCGGTGGCGAGGCCGGATTACTAACACGGCTTCGCTCAACTAATCGACCTCTCCTCGCGAGCTCCGCCGGATTTCTTCCAGATTCATGCCGCTGAGCTCGCCCTCCTGGGCCTGGGCCTTGCTTGGAGGGAACCTCCCGAATGGTATCCGGCTCTGGACGCTTCCCGAAGTTAGATGCAGCTCGCTTTGGCAGTGCAGCTTTTCGCCTTTTATTTACCGGGCGTTTAGCCGGTGCGGGATTCTCCTTGATGTTGCGTCTCCCTTTGGCAACCGGTGCCGGATGTTTGGCAAACGGAGCAGGTTGTTTCTTGATTGGCTTCGCCTTACCGGGAATGAAGCGCTTTGCACCTGGTAGTGGAGCCCGGCCGTCCCCCTGCGGCTTCAGCATGAGAATCCGCTCCTTTCTTCAAATTCCGTAAGCATCGGGGACGGTAGTGCTTCGGGCTGTGCTTTTGGCAGTGTTTTTGGCAGTATTTTTGGCAGCTTATCTCGCGGTGCTTCTTGCCGCTCATCCGACAACCTAACTGGCTCTTTCCCGACGGACAATGCTTCGAAAAGCTCATCCTGCTGCTCATTGTTCTGTACTTCGGGCAGCTCATTCTGCTGCTGTTGCTCATTTATCTGTGTTTTGACGGACAATGAATCGAACAACTCATCCCGTTGCTCATCCGACAGCGCTTCGTCAGGCAATAATTTCGGCTGATCATCTGGCGGATCATTTAGCAGTGTTTTGACGGATAAAGCTTCGTCCGTTTCATTCCATTGCTCAACCGGCATTGCTTTGACAGTCAGCGTTTTCGGCTGATCATCCAACAACACATCTGTCGGTACATCCTGCTGCCCAGCTAAAAGCTCATCCGGCAGCACTGACACCAGCGGTGACAATTGCTGCTGTTCTTCTGCAGGCTCATCATCCAGCGGTTCAAATAACCGAGAGAAGGGTTCGAGTCCGCTCACAAACAGCTGCCCCTCCCTTTTTAACTTCCAAATCGACTGACCTCTGTTCTCTGCCAGCCAACAAGCGGCTTCCAAATGATCACCGGTAATAAGCTTATGAAGCGGGTTCGTACGCTCACGTTCGAGCCGCCTGCGGTTGAGTTTTCCGACATTGACAGGGTAGGTCCTAGAGACGACCAGTCCGGCTACAATCGCCTTTACTTGAGCTAGCGGTGGCACCGCCAACGACTCCAAACCAATCCGCTCAACAGCATTACGTGATATTGCATGCGGGATGGCAGTTAGTGAGGCTCCTTTGAGATCCTCGCGTCCGGCCATCGCATTCAACGAATATTTAGCAAGCACGACGGGATGCACTGTGCTACTGGATACCGCTCCGGAGTAGTTGTTCAGGGCAATATCCGTCGCCCCACTGGCGACTGCATGCACGAACGGAATCAACTTTGATGTCGGGACGATGATGTCTCCGTCCAGGAATAGCAGCACCTTGCCTTTAGCAGCGCGTGCACCTACACTGCGACCGACGTCATGGCCCAGCGCACGAGGAACGAGGATTACTCGAGCTCCCATACGAGCCGCAATCTCGGCCGATCCGTCCGTGGAGCCATTAGCCACGACGATCAGCTCTGTATGCGGATGGACCCTCCTGGCTTGCCTAAGCACAGCAGCGATCGTTTTCCTCTCGTTCATGACCGGGATGATGACCGACACTACGGGCAGGAGATTCGGCTTGCTTGGAGCAGAACTAGGTCCATAGCCGGCAATACCAGAGGAATGTTTCCTCGTTCTCTTCCTCCGGGCTTTTTTCCCGGACGGTTTCCCGCCCTTGGGGCGTGGCCGTGACTCTCTCATCGTCTCACCTCTCTTCTAGCCAGCTTATGAGGGCAGAAAGCAGGTTGAAACGGCATTTGTACAGGTTGGACTGTTGCCCACGATAAAGGTCAGGCCTTCTGTAACCGTTGTATTCGTGGATTCAATAGCGACGTTTTGAGGTTGCATGCGCTTGAATTTCCGGGGAGGGAGTCATCGCAGAGAAAGGGGATTGAAAAGTTGAACTAAAGATGATCCATTTGCTATGCGAGCTATGCCGATCCCTCAAGTAACTTTTGTTATCTGAGCGACGAACCGTTGCCCGCTTGGAACGAAAGCAAGTAACTTTTGCTACTTGCTTCGGGCTATGGGCAGGCGGGACGCTCCTCCAAGTAACTTTTGTTACTTGCTTTGAGCTGTGGACAGTCGGGGCGCTCCTCCAAGTAACTTTTGTTACTTGCTTTGAGCTGTGGACAGTCGGGGCGCTTCACCAAGTAACTTTTGTTACTTGCTTTGAGCTGTGGACAGTCGGGGCGCTCCTCCAAGTAACTTTTGCTACTTGCTTTGGGCTGCGGGCAGCTGGGGAGCTCCTCCAAGTAACTTTTGTTACTTGCTTTGGGCTGAGAGCAGCTGGGGAGCTCCTCCAAGTAACTTTTGCTACTTGCTTTGGGCTGAGAGCAGCTGGGGAGCTCCTCCAAGTAACTTTTGCTACTTGCTTTGAGATATGGGCAGGCGGGGCGCTCCTCCAAGTAACTTTTGTTACTTGCTTTGGGCTGAGAGCAGCTGGGGAGCTCCTCCAAGTAACTTTTGCTACTTGCTTTGAGTTGCGGGCAGGCGGGACGCTCCTCCAAGTAACTTTTGTTACTTGCTTTGGGCTGCGGGCATCTAGGGTGCCCCACCAAGTAACTTTTGCTACTTGCTTCGAGCTGCGAGCCTACGAGGTTGAACGAACTCGCTGCACAACAAAAGCCCGCAGGCTGATGAGAGCATGATGCTCTGAACAGCCTGCGGGCTTTTGGGATCAAGATGATATGTCACTGAGCTAGGAATGGAATTTAGGAGTTCGCTGCATCGTTACAATACTGGTTTGCCTGCGGCAATCCAGTCCAAGCGCCCCTTAGTATTGCCCTCTTCCTGAGTGCGGATCAGTGTGACGACCGCTTCAGCACCAAGCTTGGCGCGCACGACAGCGTGGCAGAACGGTACATCAAGCGAGCAGGCCAGTGAATATCCCGCATCTTGAAAAGGGGTTTGTAAACGGATGATAATATCCACCCGATTACGGTCACGGAAGTCAAAGGGGATCGTCCCGTGTTGCAGCTCGCGGACATCCATCCGCTGTTTCTCTTGCGTCAAAGAAGATCGACCAGGGAACACTTCGTTCTTTAATTCGGGAAGTTCTGGAATGGTCCTGTTTTCTGGAGCGATGTATTTGGGCTGGAGGTTCTCTTTAACGCTACTCGGAATGCCCACCGTTCCCCGGAAACGGTTGCTCTCTCCATTTCCGGCCTCATCTTTCCACTCCTCCGCTAACTGATCGCGAGGTAGTAATCGTGCCGTAGGCGACGTTTTAATTTGCAGGGATGGACTAAAATGAAACTCCTTGAGATCCGGGCGTTCCGCAGCAGCTCTTGCTGCATGGAAATCCATTTCCGAGAAAGAATCGTCTTCCGCCTCGCGCTCCTCACCAAACCTATTCCCTCTTTGCGCCTCTTGTGGCGCCTCAGCCATAGCAGCAAAGCCGTGCAGCTTGACCTTACGGATCGCCCCAGGCTTGGGGGCAGTTACAGGCAGCTCGGGTTGCTCGGTATTGTCCATACCGTTCAACCAATCCAACTCGGAATACACCGGGTTATCCACCTGGAACATAGGTAGCGATTGCTTTTTTTCGCTGATTCTACCGCTGGAATCGTTCTTTCCTTTAGGTGAATACGGAGCCCCATTTGGGACAAAAGGCTTGCTGATCTTGGACGATCTTCCGTTCGTTTTCATGTCCATGCTCCTTCATAGGCGCTATTATCTTATCCTATGCGATAGCTGCCCTTCGGGATACCAGCCCTTGAAAACGACGCTCTCCGTCGAGTCGGATCAATCCGTCTGTCGTGCCAAGTTCCTCCTACCTTCTCCACTACAACTAGGGAAAAATAAGACCTCTAGCAGATACGCTGAGCGCAGCAAGCCTCCTCGACCGGCAAAGCCGATTTTAATCTGTACTGCCTGCCCTAATTCCGGCCAGCTCAGCCTCAGACGCATTCCACTCGCTCGATTCACTCTGCGCCCCCATTCTCCAAGCGGCGTGCCAGAGAGATCCAGTACCGCCGCCAAGCGGCCCAGCAGCACGAATAGCCGCCAGCGTAAACGACTTGGCCTGACGCACCGCTTCCTTCATATCTAGCCCACGTGCCAGTAAAGCAGTCAACGCCGAAGCCGTTGTGCAGCCGGTCCCATGTGTATGACGAGTCGAAATACGCGATGCGATATAACGCTCAGGACTTCCAGGCGCATCTGCGGATAGCAAAATATCGACCGCTTCGCTGCCCCCCGAAAGGTGGCCTCCTTTCAGCAGTACATGTCGGCTTCCGAGTTTCAGCAGCTCGCGCGCGGCAGCTTCCATCTGGTCGACCGTAGCGAGCTCACTTTCGTCCCAACCGAGCAGTGCACATGCCTCCGGTAAATTAGGCGTGATCACCTCCGCAAGCGGGAACAACTGGCCTATCATCGACTCCACTGCCTGTGCCTCCAGCAAACGAGAGCCGTGCTTGGAAATCATAACAGGGTCGACAACGAGACTACGTATGCGAGAGTACTCCAGCTTAACGCATATGGCCTCAATCAGCTCTGATGAAAACAGCATACCGGTTTTGATCGCATCAGCACCGATGTCATCTAAGACGGAATCCAGTTGCTGCGCCACCACTTCCACCGAGAGGGGATGTACACCTTGAACGCCGAGTGAGTTTTGCGCGGTGATCGCGGTCACCACGCTCATGCCGAAAACTCCGAGCTCCTGGAACGTCTTCAAATCCGCCTGAATTCCAGCTCCGCCGCCCGAATCCGAGCCTGCTATAGTAAGTACACGTTTAACGGGTTCATACCCGCCGGTAACCGCAGGCGCTATCCATCCACTCATTAAATCTCCCTCACTTGGCGAATGGTTCCATCAGCCCCCGCTGAGTCCATCACTACCGGACTGACTAGGCCAGCTTTACTTACCGCGACCGTGCTTACCGCACCAATAGCTTCTACACTTGCTTCAGCTACTGCGACTGTTCCACCTGCGCTTGCAGCTACTGCGCGTGCAGCTACTGCACCTGCTTCACTTACTGCGACTACTCCACCTGCGCTTGCAGCTTCTGCACTTGCTTCACTTACTGCGACTGTTCCAGCTGCACTTGCTTTGCTTGTCACGGCTCCGCTAACTGAGTCTGCCGCGACTGTTCCAGCTGCGCTTGCAGCTACTGCACCTGCTTCACTTACTGCGACTGTTCCAGCTGCATCCGCAGCTACTGCACTTGCTTTGCTTGTCACGGCTCCGCTGACTGAGTCTGCCGCGACTGTTCCAACTGCATCCGCAGCTACTGCACCTGTTTCACTTACTGCGACTGTTCCAGCTGCATCCGCAGCTACTGCACTTGCTTTGCTTGTCACGGCTCCGCTAACTGAGTCTGCCGCGACTGTTCCAGCTGCGCTTGCAGCTACTGCATCTGCTTCGCCTGCCGCGACGCTTATCGCTCCTACACCAGCCAAACTAAAGCTCGCCAAAGTCTCCTTCGAGGAGCTTCCCCGAAAGCGCTCTGGATGAAAAGCACCTAGCAGCGGGAAAGGTCGATCTTCCAGGAGCGATAGCACTGCCGCGGCAGTTGCTGGAGCGAGCAATATACCATTGCGGTAATGGCCAGCTGCGAAAATGACTTGAGGATACTCCTCAAGGCGGCCAATAAGCGGCCTGCCGTCGCGGGTCGCGGGTCGTAAGCCCGCCCAGCGCAGCTTGGGCATCACTCCACCCAGCAGCGGGAAGGTTCGCGCGCTCCAGCGCTCCAGTCGGCCGATGCCCTTTTCGGTCACATCCGTGCAAAATCCGGCAACATCCTCCGATGCGCCGCAGACGAGCCTCATACCTGATTTCGCCACCCAGTACGCCTGGCTGGAAAACACCATATGACGCACCATGCCATCAGGCACTTCGTAAGAACAAATCTGCCCGCGAATGGGATGGATCGTCTCCGGCATTCCGAACATCCGCTCGAACTCGCCGGTCCAAGCACCGGCGCAAATCACGAGCCGATCCGCCTCGTAGCTGTCCCCGCTCTCGGTTGACAGCCGAACGGGGCTGCGCCGTCCTTCCGGCGGATGCAACTCAAGCGCGGCCAGTCCGCCCGCACCGCCAGCCATCCGCACGCCATGCTGCCGACAGGCCTGCTCAAGTGCAGCCGCCAACTGCGGCGCATCCAAATGAGCTTCCGTCGGCGTATAAATGCCGCCGACCGCTCCCGCGGCAAGAAGCGGCTCCAGCCGAGCCACATTTGCCTCATCAAGCAATTCACCGCCGCTGCCAGCCGCCTGTTGCCAGCGCAGACGGGACTGCATCGGCAGCAGGTCCGCCTCATGAAAAGCGACGCCTATGCTGCCAGTGCGGCGCAAGCCGACGTTTATGCCGCCGCGTTCCTCCACCAGGCGCACCCAGTCGGGATAGCGGCGCAAGCTGTCCAGACAAAATTCAAAAAAAACATCCGGCTGCTCCGGGTTTTCGGAATACGGAGCGAGCATTCCAGCGGCAGCGCCAGATGCTTGGCCGCCGAAGCTGCCTCTTTCAACAATCGTTACCTCCCGGTCTCCTGAGCGAGCCGCTTCAAGGGCGCATGACAAACCGATGATACCGCCGCCGAGTATTAACACTCTTTCTTTCATCCCTGCGCCGCCTCCATCCACGCTGCATCCGCAGCAAAAGAAGTTAGCTTGCCAGTCTCCATACTGCTCGCAGAGGCATACGGCAGCTCGGGAATCCGTCCCGCAAGCCGGGCCAGACGCCCCGCGCGGATGGCAAGGCTCATCGCTTCCGCCATCGCAACGGGATCACCGGCTTTGGCTACTGGCGTATTGGCAAGCACAGCTGCAGCTCCCAGCTCCATTGCTTGCACCGCATCCTTTGCCGAGCCGAGCCCTGCGTCGACGATGATCGGAACTGGAGACTGTTCAGCGATTAAGCCCAGGTTGTACGGATTCAGAATACCGAGCCCTGTACCAATTGGCGCGCCGCCAGGCATGACGGCCGAGGCTCCAGCCTCGGCCAGATAACGACATAGAATTGGGTCATCGGAGGTGTAAGGCAACACGGTAAAACCTTCTTTTACGAGCCGCTCCGTCGCCTTCAGCGTCTCAACGGGATCAGGCAGCAGCGTGCGGGCATCCGCGCTAATCTCGACCTTGATCCAGTCGCCAAGGCCGGCAGCACGGGCAAGTCTGGCGATGCGCACCGCTTCGTCGGCGTTGTTAGCGCCTGAGGTGTTGGGCAAATAGGTGAGCTGGCCTTCCGGCAAATGTTGCAGAATGGAATCATCCGCTACCTCATCGAGATTGACCCGGCGCACGGCGAAGGTGATAACTTCAGCTCCGCTTGCCTGCAACGCCTGTAGCATGACGGCCGGACTTGGGAAACGTCCCGTTCCGAGGAAAAAGCGGGAAGTCAGTATTTTGCCTCCAATTGTCCAGCTGTCCGGCGTGCTTTTCTGCTCTGCTTCCCCTTGCATGCCTAATCTCATCCTCTCAGCCCCCTCCTACAAAATGAACCAGCTCCACCGTCATACCGCTTCGGAGTCGCAGCCCACTCCATTCCTCGCGGGGTACGATAATCCCGTCCGCCTCAGCAACGATGCGCCTTCCGGCAAGCCCTTTCTCCTCGACAAGCTGCTGCAGCGTCATCGATCCGGTCCGATGCTTTCCTCCATTAAGCATGATTTCGGCCCCTCCTGCTCCACTAACGGACGAGGAGATCATCGCCTTCAAGCTGCGGCAAACAGCCGCAGGGTCCTCGCTGCCAACAATCGCGGAAACGGCACAAAGCCTCGTTGCACCAGCATCCAGCACCTCCTGGGCGTTGCCGAGATGAATACCGCCTATAGCTACCCATGGAATGCGTACATGTCTCGCCGCTTGGCACACATAATTCAGCGTTACCGCCGGCCTTCCCGGCTTCGTCCCGGTCGGGTAGACCGGACCAACTCCGATGTAGTCCGCTCCACCGTCCTCTGCGGCCATCGCCTGGTCCAGACTATGCGTGCTGATGCCGACGATGCGGTCAGGTCCCAGCAGCTCCCTTGCTTCGCGAAGCCCATGATCATCCTGCCCAATATGCACGCCATCAGCGTCTGCTTCAATGGCAAGCTGCGGATAATCGTTTACTATAAACGGAACTCCGAACTCGCGGGTCAATCTACGCAGTAGCCGAGCCTTTTCCAAAAGCTCGCTCTCCTTGGCTGTTTTATGCCGCAGCTGGACAATATCCGCCCCGCCATAAAGCGCCTCGCGCATAACCTCCTCCATCGTCTTGCCTGGATGGTAATTTTCTCCCGTTATGACATATAGGCTGAAATCCAGCTTTTTCATTCCAATCGACCCCTTTCTGTACATTCTCCACCTCATGTGCCCTGCAGGCCTGCTAATTTTTTCAGCCTGTCAAATAAAGTTCACAGTAGCGAAGCGCTTGCTCTGGGTCACTTGTGCCTTGCACGAGCACCCGCCCGTCAGGAAACACGACTAACCTTCCCTCCCCGGTCGGCAACTCGGCTCGCAACAGGTACGGATTCTGAATGACGCTGCAGCCAACCTTCTCCAACCTCCTTCTGTACATTCCAGGGTCTCCAGTTGCTCCAAGCTCCACCTGAACGGTGTCGCGGCCGCAAAGTACCGCTGTTTTGGCCGTACTTCTGAACATACCTGTGTCCGCACTTGTGGCCATACTTGTGTCCGTGCTTGTATCCGTGCTTGTATCCGTGCTTGTATCCGTGCTTGTGTCCGCGCTTGTGGCCTTACTTGTGAACATACCTGTATCCGCACTTGTGACCATACTTGTGTCCGTGCTTGTGTCCGTACTTGTATCCGTACTTGTGGCTGGCAATCTAACGGATGTAGCAGCCATTCCCCCGAACCCGTGGGCAGCCTTTTTCGTTTCCCGTTCTCTATCTATTTCCCTACCAATTTCTCTATCTGTTTCCCTTGAGATGCCTGCTTTCATCGCTTTCTCCACCACTACAGCAGTTGCTGGCCACACCTTGGCAGCAACTGCCTTTGCATTTGCCGCCTCCACATTTCCCGCTCCTGCACTATCCGCTGTATGAGGAGCAACCGTCGCACAGCTGCATATCGGGCAGCTTGCGGATGGTCCGGGCAAAAGCATTTCACGCAGCGAAAGCGGCCAGACACCAACACTTGCGAGCGTGCGCCGAATTTCGCCGCGATTGCCGCTCAGCCATTTAAGAGCTTCCGCCGCTTGCAGCGCGGCAACCATCTCAACCGCCGGCGAAAGCATGCCGACTGTATCACAGGTATCGCCGCTCTCCTGCTCCTCTTCGCCGCCGATCAAGCAGCGCAAGCAGCAGGTGTCGCCCGGCACGAGCGGAGCGCTCATGCCAGACGCCCCGGCGACTCCGCCGTACATCAGCGGCACGCCGTTTTGGAAGCACCAATCGTTCAAACAAAGTCGCACAGCTGCATTATCCGTGCCGTCCAGCACGAGGTCACAACCTGCTGCCGCTGCCTCCAGCGCTTCAGTCGAAGTTAAATCGGCGACGATCGCCTTCACCTGCACCGAGCTGTCGATGCGGCGCAGCTTATCTGCTGCGGCAATCGCCTTCGGCAGGCTGAGATGCGCATCATCCTCGTCGAACAGCATCTGTCGCTGCAGATTGCTCCACTCGACATAATCCCGGTCTGCCAGCCTCAGCTCGCCGACTCCTGACCTGACCATATGCTGTGCCAGCGATGCCCCAAGCGAGCCGACACCGACGATGAGCACACGCGAGCTCCGCAGCGCAAGCTGCCCACGCTCGCCAATTGGCGCAAAGCGCATTTGCCGCGAATGCCTTTCACGCGCTGGCTCGCTGAGACTCATATTCCATTCCCGCTGCTCGTCAGCGCTCTTGCGCCGAAACCCGCCAACGGATTCAAAAGCTGCAACCGCGACTCCGCTGCTTCCATTGCTTGGGTCTTCTATTGCAGCTCCGCCGCTTACGTTTCCTGCTGTGGCTCCACTCCTCGCGCTTCCTTTCACAGCTCCTCCTGCCGTGGCTCCACTCCTCGCGCTTCCTGCCACAGCTCCTCCTGCCGTGGCTTCACTCCTCACGCTTCCTTCCACAGCTCCAGCCGCCTCGTCACGCTCAAGCATAAATCTTGCCGCCGCCCGCCTTGAAGGCATCGGATTTTTCGCGCATACCTGCTTCGATGGCCTCAGCTGTTTCCATGCCTTCCCGCTCCGCAAAATCGCGAATATCCTGCGTAATCCGCATGCTGCAGAACTTCGGTCCGCACATGGAGCAAAAATGTGCATTTTTCGCACCTTCGGCCGGCAGCGTCTCATCGTGGTAGCTCATCGCCCGCTCGGGATCGAGCGACAGATGGAACTGGTCGCGCCAGCGGAACTCGAAGCGTGCCTTGGACAGGGCATCGTCGCGCAGTCTTGCCCTTGGATGGCCCTTCGCCAAATCCGCTGCATGGGCGGCTATTTTGTAGGTAATAACGCCTTCCTTCACATCTTCCTTATTCGGCAAGCCAAGATGCTCCTTCGGCGTCACGTAACAAAGCATTGCGGTACCGAACCAACCGATCATCGCCGCGCCGATCGCGCTTGTAATATGGTCATAACCAGGAGCAATATCCGTAGTCAACGGCCCTAATGTATAAAATGGAGCCTCGTCGCAAACAGCGAGCTGGCGGTCCATATTTTCCTTGATTAGATGCATCGGCACATGGCCCGGCCCTTCAATCATCACCTGCACATCATGCTTCCAAGCGATCTTCGTCAGCTCGCCGAGCGTATCCAGCTCCGCAAACTGCGCAGCGTCATTGGCGTCAGCGATGGAGCCGGGACGCAGCCCATCACCGAGCGAGAAGCTGACATCATAGGCCTTCATAATTTCGCAAATGTCCTCAAAATGCGTATACAGGAAGTTCTCCCTGTGATGCGCCAAGCACCAGGCAGCCATAATTGAACCGCCGCGGCTGACGATTCCCGTTACTCTTTTTGCCGTCAGCGGCACATAACGCAGCAGCACTCCGGCATGAATCGTGAAATAATCCACACCCTGCTCCGCTTGCTCGATCAACGTATCGCGGAATACTTCCCAGCTGAGATCCTCGGCTTTGCCGTTGACCTTTTCCAGAGCCTGATAGATCGGCACCGTGCCGACAGGTACAGGCGAGTTGCGCACGATCCATTCGCGCGTTGTGTGGATGTTTTTCCCGGTAGACAAATCCATGATCGTGTCGGCTCCCCAGCGGGTCGCCCAAGTCATTTTTTCCACCTCTTCCTCAATCGAGGACGCTACGGCGGAGTTACCGATATTCGCATTGATCTTTACATGAAAATGCCGCCCGATAATCATCGGCTCAATCTCGGGATGGTTAATGTTGGCGGGAATAATTGCACGTCCTGCGGCCACTTCGCTGCGCACGAATTGGGGTTCCATACCTTCGCGGATGGCGATGAATTCCATCTCCGGGGTGATGATGCCCTTGCGTGCATAATGCAGCTGGGTCACATTTTGTCCGGGCTTGGCACGCTGCGGCTTTCTCCCGCTCAGGGGGAAAATCTCCGCTCCTTTTTCAGAAGCCTTTTCGGCGGTAGTAAAGCCGTTGTCCTCCGGACGGATGCTGCGGCCTTCGTAACACTCGGTATCACCACGCCCTGCAATCCATGCCTCCCGCATCAGCGGCAAACCGCTGCGAATATCCGCTACATAACTCTCATCCGTGTAAGGACCGCTAGAATCATAAACTCTCACGGGCTCATTCGGTACCTGCTGTCCACGTACATCGCTGTCCGACAATGCGATTTCGCGTACAGGAACCCGAACCCCCGGATCTTGTCCTTGTATGTAGACCTTGCGGCTGCCCGGCAGGGGCGTTGTCATAATTGCCATAATAAAAAACCTCCTCGCGGAATCTGAAGATATCCGCTAGGAGGCAGAGAGAGAAAGCTTGGAGAAACGGTGCTTGAGCCTGCGGCTTCATACCGCACTAGGCTCGCTTGTCTGTTGCGGCTTCGAGCCGCTGCAGCCTGGCCCTTAACCTTGCCTGTCCCGCTATGGAAGCGTCCGCCCCGGCCATGTTGCCGGTAACGCGTTCGACTGCGTGGCTCGAAAGCTTCACAGCGACTTCCAGCGACTGTATGTCGCTTGGGACGGCTCGCCCTTCCTTTTCAAAGAACGGCGCAAAAAAGCCGCCTCCGAAAAGGAAGCGGCGAAAGGGCTCAGGTATGAGAAACCAAGGGCACCGTTCAACCACTTTCCTACGCTGGCATAACCCAGATCAGGTTCAAAGGGACCAAAGCTTCGCTTTATCTCAGCCCTCGCGGGCGCCCCTAGTGGATATCATTGGTTCTGACTATACGCTTAGGTGGAAGGAAGTGTCAAGAAGTTAAAGCAGTTTAAATCCCCTTGACAGAACAAGTCATATAGATTTATGTTTTGATTGACTTGTTCAGTCAATGATCGTTCGAGAATAAATGGACCGTCCGTTACGCTAAAAATGATAAGAGCAGCCATTCCTTCTTCTCTGCTCCTATCCATTGACTGAATCGATCAATTTAAATAAAAGGAGCAATCATCATGTATGCTGGCTCGACATCGAAGGAACCTCAAAACGCCGGGATGTCCGAGACATCCCGCAAGGAAGACATTTTCCGCAAAGAGCGTACCCGCTCCAGAGCGGTCGTCATCGGAGCCAGTTTTGCCGGCTTGCTTGCGGCCAAAACGCTGGCCGCGCATTACGAAGAGATCGTGCTAATCGAGCGCGATGAACTCCCTCTCCAACCGGCGAACCGACCCGGCGTACCCCAGGACCGCCATCCACACCGATTGCAGGATCTGGGCAAAAACGTGCTGACCGAGCTTTTTCCGGGCTGGACCGAAGATCTGCTGGCCGCCGGAGCCTATGAGCGCGAGGGAAAGGAAATGCATCTCATCTCGCCGCTCGCCGCGCTGCAATTCCCGTACGACAAGAACGAAGGCTGTTCCCGACCGCTGCTGGAATGGGTCATCCGCCAACGGGTGCTGGGGGAACCGCGCATTCATCTGCTTCAAAACCGGGAAGCGGCTGCCCTGCTGTCCGCGCCATCAGGCGACCAGATCGCCATAACCGGAGTCCGGCTCAAACAATCGCGCAGAAGCACTGACGATCCCCAACCCCCTGCAGATATCATGGCCGATCTCGTCATCGACGCATCCGGTCGCTACTCAAAGCTGCCCGTTTGGCTGGAGCAGCTCGGTTTCGGCAAGCCGGATATAGAAAGCCTTCATGCCCGCCTCGCCTATAGCACACGCTATTACCGAATCCCGGAGCATCTGCGCGATAAATACGCCACGGTTCTGATCGACGGCAATCCTGCGCGGGCCGAAGGCTCTGGCGTATTCAGCCCGATCGAGAACGGCCTGGCCGAAACGACGATTTACGGAGCGGGCGGAAAATACCCGCCGGTCGCTCCGGACCAATACGAGCCGGCAGCCGCCGAGCTGATCCATCCGCTGCTGGCAGACATTCTCTCCCAGCTTGAGCCGGTCGGCGATCCCCAAGGCTTTCGTGTGCCGGAATGCCGCTGGACGCATTATGAATCCTTTGCCCAATGGCCCAGCGGGCTGCTCGTCATTGGGGACGCGATCTGCAACTTAGATCCGATCTATGGCCAGGGCATCTCGGTGGCGGCAGCCGAAGCAGCGGAGCTGGGCAAAGTACTTGCCGAACAAGCCGATGTCTCGGAAGCCGGTTCTGCCTGTTCCAGCTGGGAGCAAGGCTTGCTCCGCCGCTTTGCATCCATCGTGCTGCCAGCGTGGTGGACGATTGTCGTAGCGGATCTGAGATGGCCAGGCGTCACCTATGACGGTCCGTTGTCGAGCCGCGGTATCTCATTTTGCCAGACGTATCTGGACATCGTGCGCAAGCAGGCGCTTCAAAGCGGGGATATGGAGCTGTTCAGCCTGATGATGGGCGTACAGGGACTGGATGCCGCTCCGTCCGCGCTATTCGGTGAAGAAGCAGTCCGCTCGATATTGATCCGATGCGGTCGGGAGGAGTGGCTGGAAGAGGTTCTCAATCCTGGAGAAAGTCTCGGCCAGTTCCTGAAGCTGAACCTGCCTTTCACAGCTTGATTGCTCCCATGCTTGGAATAAGGTATCGTAAAGGTAAACGAGCCCTTATTCAGATTCGAGGTTGAACCGATATGGCCCCATACAACGAAGAACAACTCCTTGCCATCCGTGACGAGCGCAGAGAGCAGATTCTGGAAGCAGCGCTTGGCGTCTTCGCCCGACATGGCCCAGCACTCACCAAGATGAGCATGATTGCCCAGGCCGCAGGCATCAGTCACGGCTTGCTTTACCACTATTTCAAATCCAAGGATGAGCTGTTCATCGCACTCGTCAGCGAAGCCATGCACGGTGCAGGCGACGCAGTCGAGGAGATGCTGGAGCATCCAGGCTCCGTCATCGACAAGCTGCGGCATTTCCTCCATGATGCGATGAGCAAGGAAACTCGGCTCTCGTTCCTACTGATTTATCAGGCACGAGCTTCTCACGGAGTGCCGGATCAGGTGCGCGAGATCATCAAGGATTATTCGCTCAGTTGGTTCGCCGCCAGGTTGAAGCCGCTGTTCCTCCAAGGCCAACGCACCGGCGAGATCGCCTCCGACGATGCCGACCGACTGATCGAGGGCCTGCTGACTGCGGCGAGCGGCTCAATGCTGCTCCACGCGAGCGACGAACATAATATCCCGCTGATGAATCCTGACCATCTGCTGCGCCTGGTGCTCGCGCCGGAGCATATCCAGCCTTTGTAATCGGTTCATGAGAAACATCAAGGCCGCCCAAGACGAATGAGGTTCGTCGGGCGGTCTTGTTTTTTTGAGAGTGGATTCTCGTTGTAAAGTCGGATGCCATTGCTAGACCAAGAGTTGTAGAGCCTAGTGCTTCTCGACTAAGATACTAAGATCAGGATTAACCCATAAATAGAAGCAGGTGAGCACCTCATGTTAGTCATCGACCGAGAAGAAGTGTCCGAATTATTGTCCATGGAATCATGCATCTCGCTTATGGAAACTGCGCTCAAGGACTTGTCCGCCGGACAAGCCGAACAGCAACTGAGATCTGTCGTTCCTGTCCGCGAAGGTGGATTGATGGGACTAATGCCAGCTTACTTGATTCGCGAGAAAATCGTTGGAGCTAAGCTGATCAGTGTTTTTCCTCAAAATCACAACAGCGGGCTTCCCTCCCATCAAGGCGTAATCGCTTTGTTTGATGCCACCAATGGCAGCATGAATGCAATTGTCGACGCTCGCAGTGTGACCGCGATCCGCACGGCAGCCGTCAGTGCAGCCGCAACAAAATTGCTCGCCAAGCGGGACTCGCGTTCATTATCGCTAATCGGCACAGGTGAGCAAGCGCAGAGCCATTTTGAAGCGATGCTTCTTGTTCGCCCCATCCAGCGCGTCAGCGTTTGGAGTCCGAATAGGGAGCATGCAATGAGCTTTCAAACCAAAATGAACGCCAAATACGGCGAGCGATTAACGATATCTGTTTGCAATTCCGCAGAGCAAGCTGTCGCTGACACCGACATCATATGTACGATCACTTCTTCAACATCGCCTGTTTTGCAAAATGAATGGATTCCCGAAGGAGCCCACATTAATGCCGTTGGAGCTTGCCGCGCGAGGGACCGGGAGCTGGCTACCGCGATCGTTAAACGAGCACGGCTTTACGTGGATCGCCGCGAATCCGCCGAAAACGAAGCCGGGGACTACTTGATTCCGCTCAGCGAAGGAGCAATCGGCAGCGATCATATCATCGGTGAAATTGGCGAAGCACTGCTCGGCCAAGTTCAAGGCAGAACTTCGGAGGAACAACTTACGCTGTTCAAGTCGCTAGGGCTTGCTGTCGAGGACTTAGCAGCTGCAGCATTTATTTATAAACAAGCCAGCTTGCTTGGCAAAGGAAAAGTTATCGGAATTTAGGAGAGTGTTATTTTGAGTAAACATTCAACTCTATATAATTTTCAGCTGTCTCCAGAACAAGAACAGCGTGCGCGTGACATTCATGAGCGGAGCATAGTGATCGACCTTCTTTTCCAGGGACCACTTTCTCCGACCGTCATCCCAGAGAACATTTCCAATGAAATCCGCAATGAATGCGAGCCGCTTAAAGATGATCCGATGGCCTATAGCGCCCATCCGTCCAAACGGCTTCGCCAAATGTCAGCACGCGGTGAACTAGCTGCTTTTAAAGATGAATGGTACCGCTCCGGCATTACGGCGGGCAACCGTGAGCTCGATTTATCGGGCACGGAAGCGATTATGATTAGCATGGGTGAAGTGCAGGAGCAATTCGACCGCGTAGATTGGCTCGTGAAAGCCTTGACTGCTGCCGACATTCGGGAAGCTAAAGCGCAAAACCTCAAAACCGGCATCGTCACTGCGCAAGACCCAACCGGCCTCGGCAAAAACCTTGAACTGCTCGAAGCGCTTCACGGTTTCGGCCTTCGTGTTCTCCAACTGACCTACAACAACCAAAATGCGATCGCTTCAGGCTGCATGGAACTGGCCAACGGCGGCGTTTCTAACTTTGGCATAAGCTTTATTCGCAAGCTGAACGAGCTTGGCATCGTTGTTGACACCGGCCATTGCGGCAAACAAACGACGTTAGACGCCTGTCGTTTATCGGATAAACCGGTCATCGCCTCCCATACGGGTGTAGAAGCGATTTACCCCCATCGCCGCTGCAAAAGCGATGAAGAAATTAGAGCAATTGCGGCAACTGGCGGTGTTATTGGCGTGTTCGCCATGCCTTGGTTTATCCACGAGAATCCGCAAGAAACAACGATTGATCATGTGCTTGATCATATCGATTACATCGTCAAGCTTGTTGGCGTAGCTCATGTCGGTATCGGCACCGATTGGCCAATGAGCGATGTGGACTGGTCCCTCGTTTATTTCAAGGAGCATATCGCACCTAAGCTTGGTTTTGCCAAAGGGGACGGCCCTTCAACGGAGCTTATTAAGGGCTTGGAGCAATATGGCTTGTTCATCAATTTTACACGCGGGCTGGTTGCTCGGGGCTACAGCGATGAAGAGGTCGGTAAAATAATCGGCGGCAACTGGCTGCGTGTATTCGAACAGGTATGGGGGAACTAGAGCGATGACCATCTATAATTTCTATTGCGCGGGTGTTTTTGAAGGTGAAATCCGCTTTACGGATGATAAAGTCATGCATGCCAAAGTGGATGCGCGGCGGCGCACGCAAATGCAGGAAAATGTGCTGAACGAGCGGGCCAAATACGTTCTTCCACTCTCCAAAATCCGCGAGGCGCTGCCGCTATACTGCAAAACCGAATGGACAGGCGAACGAGTTAATGTCGAAAACGGAGAGACGTATCACCGGCATCTAACTTACCAGGACGAGAGCGGTCGGATTTCCCAAGTATGGGCAAAGCGCCAGGATACCGCGGTGGATATTGTGACACTTGACGGCGAAATTATCGCCTTCCTTTGCCCTAACCGTTACGGCATGGAACTGATTGTCCAGGAGGGTTACGAAAAGCTGACGCCGCTTGTCGTTTACGACGATCCGCAGCTGTCCAAGCCGGAGTACGGCGTGAACGAACTAGGCACATTCCTCATCCCAATGCGAGACGGCGTAAAGCTGGCTACAGATGTTTATTTGCCCGAGGGCATCCAGTCTGGCACCCGCCTGCCTACGATTCTGGTGCGGACTTGTTACGACCGGCATCTACGTAAAGAAAGCTGTCTGCGTTGGGCGAATAAAGGTTATGCCGTCGTGAATCAGGACGTTCGCGGACGCGCGGATTCCGAAGGAGATTTGATTCCGTTTTATTATGAACGCGAGGACGGCAGCGACACGATCGATTGGATTATTGCGCAGAACTGGTCAAATGGAGATGTCGGCATGTGGGGCGCTTCGTACCTCGGTTATGTCGTAATGGCGGCTGCCACAAGCGGTCATCCCAACCTGAAAGCTGTCGTTAATGAAGTCAACGTTGGTACTCCTTTTGTCGATACGGTGCGCAGAGGCGGCACGGTATGCTCCTGGCCTTTGCTCAGTTGGACGCTGGCACAGTCGGTCGGCACGCGAACTGACTTTGATATTTTTGGAGGCATAACGGTCGATCCGGCCAAAGCGGTCGAGGCACGTCCGCTCCGCGAAATTCCGCAGCAAATGATCGGCAAACGCTCTGGTCCATGGGATATGTGGAGCCAGCATCCAGAATATGACGATTACTGGCGCGGCTGTACACATTCGGAGCGCGCGCATCAGATTCAAGCCCCCATGTTCGTTATATCTGGATGGTACGACGGAGACAGCCCGGGTGTATCGGAAACTTGGCGGCTGCTCTCGGAGCATGACGTGCCGAACCGCAAAATCTGGCTTGGTCCTTGGGAGCACGGTCCGAATCGCGCTCGCGACTTGCAGGGTGCTGCTTTTGGCGAGGATGCCGTTGTCTACGACTACGATGCCAATGTACTGCGCTGGTTCGATCGCTTCCTGAAAGGCGTTAACAACGGCATCGATCAGGAGCCGCGTGCACGATATTATGTAGTCGGTGAAAATAAATGGCGGACATCCGAAGATTGGACGCCGGCTGAATCAACGGTCACTCCGTTTTATCTAAACAGCGAGGGACGCGCCAACTCGGCCTTCGGCGACGGCATGCTTTCAACATCTCTCCCGGTTAGAACGAGCCCGGATGTGTATGTTTATAATCCAGCCGATCCGGTCGCCGATTCCGGTGAGCGGATACCTGAAAACCGCCGCACCATCGAGCTCCGCCAAGACGTGCTTTGCTACACGGGCGAGAAGCTCACCGAAGAGATTATAGTCGCGGGCGAGTTATCCGCCGTTTTATACGCATCCAGCTCAGCCGTTGACACTGATTGGGTCGTCTCGCTTAGCGACGTTGATGAAGCAGACAACTCGATTTTATTGTCCAGCTACATCGTCCGCGCCAAGTACCGCCGAGGTTATGACAATCCAGAGCTGCTAACACCCGGGCAGGTGGAACGGTTCGATATTTTCATGCCTAATATCGCCCATCGGTTTCCTGCCGGACACCGAATCCGCTTCTCCGTCACATCCTCAAGCAAGTTTGTCGCTTTCCCGAACTCGAACACGGGCCTAAACCCGTATGACGAGCAGGAGGCGATCCCGGCGACACAAACGATCCATCACTCTGAGCTGCATCCAAGCCATGTCCTTCTTCCGGTGCTCCGGTAATGTTTCAGGTTACTGAGGAAAAATAGATAAAAACAGCGGCAGTCATGGCTTCGAAATGAAGTCATAGGCTGCCGTTTTTTGATCGCTTGGTTAAAATCTATCCAGGTAATCTTTGATTAACATACAATGTGTTTCCAACAGCCCCGGCTATTATCACTCCGCTTGACTCAACGTTCCTGATTTCGTGTCCGTTTCCTAAGGCAAGATTCACCATCCTAAAACTGAACCCGCCAATTACGCCTACTGAAGGGTCGGATACGTAATATCTCGCGGTAGCATTCGTACCAAAGGGAGGGTAGGTAGTCAGTTCATATCGAGATGGGGTGACAGGTGCTGGACCGAGATTCCTAGGTGTGGGAGGCGACGTGGATCCTGAAATGGTGTCAAGTATGAGCGTGTAAGTAGAGTTATTAACAACGTAAAAACTTACTGAGCTTGCAGCGGAAACGGAACCATTATCCGTCGAACAAACCGGGACCGCGCGTGCTTGCGAAACGCAGAATGTTTGAACGACGATAACAAGTAATATAAAAAGAACTAGAATATAGCCCGCCCCATATTTACTAGTATTGCTGATTGTATTCTCATTCATGTTTTTTGGCCTCCTGAATTTGGAGATAGATTGAGTTCTACCTCCATATTATTAAAATGGAAGGCCGGTGGAGACGGACAGTTGCCTCTATTGATTGGAGATTTTTAGTCTATTTTTCGCAAGACTGTAAGAATTATAGTCCTCGCCGTCAATTCCGACTACGCTTTCAAATCGGAATCCGCTTTTTTGAAGAACTCTATTGGATGAAATATTTTCTAAAAGAGCGACCGCTTTGAGCATCTCGGTGTTCGTATTCTGGAATAAGTATTTGGCGAGCTCACTTACGGCTTGAGTTGCATACCCTTTGCCTCTATACTCTGACGACACAGCTCAATGAGTTCTCTCAGCTATAACTGTTAATACCGCTTAAGTTAACCCACGTCAAAAAGCCGCCTCCGATCAGGAAGCGGCTTTTTTCAAACAGAAGCACGCTTAACTGCAACAAAGAAAAAAAGCTCCCTGAGGGAGCTAAGCGTGACAACCGGCTGCTTTATTTATAAACAATCCTTCGCCAACTGCCTCTCCCTGAAATTTTCCAATTTCCGTAGATTCAGAATAAGGTCGGCACAGCATCAGAAACATTCAAGTTATTGTCTGAGGCTATTGCAATTATCGGTCCGCTTGTCTCGATAGATCTAATCTCGTAGCCATTAAATAGAGCAAAATTTACCATTCGGAAACTGAGTGTGCCCACATTGGTTCCCGAAGAGTCGGCCACATTGTAGGTTACAATGGCATAGGAACTAAAAGGCCCATAAGTCGTGAGCTCATAGCCGGATGATTCACCCGGTCCTATATCCCTTGGTGAGGGCGGATGTGAGCTTCCTCTTACGGAAATAAGAACAAGCGTGTAGCTGGAATTGTTGTTGACAACAAAGCCTCGGCTGCCTGTTGCAGAAACGCCCCCCTCGCCCCCCGGATACCCTGGAGAGATTCCTGCTGGGGGGCGGAAGGTAACAACGACGATGACAAGCAGGATAAACAGCACGAGAATAACGCCGACACCCGGTTTATTGCAATTGCTAACCGTTAGTTTGTTCATGATGCGGTCGGCCTCCTAGGTGTTTTTTTGGATTAAACCCGCCCTACAGAACCGTGTTTCCTCCTAACGGATAGGGCAATATACCTAAATATGGGGCGCAGAACGTCATAATAACGATGACAAGCAGAATAAACAGAACGAGAACGACTCCGGCACTTGAACTACCACCGTAATTGCTGATTGAAGCGAAACTCATTTTTTTTCCTCCTAAAAATAAATTTTCTTTCTATCCTCATACTATGAAAAAGGAAGAGTTTTGGAATCCGACACCCGCCCTTTCTGGTTGAGAGATTCATATACTCGTCGGCTTCTGCAAACTTTAAAAAGCCGCCCTCTAGCCGGGGGCGGCTTACACCAAGTCTCTCTCACAAAATAATCTTTATTACGAGAAACGTGAAATTACTTGCTCTGCGAAATTTTTACCGTCTTAACCTCAAATGGGCCAAATTCAAGCTCCATCGCATCGCCACCCGCTTCCAGCGGCTCTAGCTTCCGCTCCAGCAGATCGGCCAGCCATGCTTCCGCGACCGGGAAGCCGGCCTGCAACTTAGTTTGCAGACGCGTGCCCGCTGTCTCGTACAGTCGAACGACGATGTCTCCGTCATCCTCTGCCCGTTTCACTGTTTCGACCATCACATTGGGGTGTCCGGTGAGCAGGAACGAGCTGTCCGGCAACCAGCCGACGCCAGAAGTGGACTTATCGCCTGCCGCCATATCACTGCTGGCATTAACCACGTACGTCCGCAGCGGCACGTTCAACTCATAGCCCCGGCGATAAATCCCGGCCTCTACATGATTTCCCGCATGCGGGTAAAGCGAATACGTGAACTTATGCTCCGCCCGGTCTGCCTCCGGATCAGGGAAGGACGGGCTGCGCAGCAGATTGAGGTCCAACTCGCCGCCCTCGGCGCGATGCCCATATTTACTGTCGTTCAGCAGCGCCACGCCGTAATCCGGTTCGGACAGATCCACATAGTGGTGAGCGCAAATTTCATCCTTGGCGTAGTCCCACATCGTGTTGCGATGCGTCGGGCGCTTTAGATAGCCAAACTGGATTTCACAGCTGACAGAATCCGTACGGACGTTGACCGGGAACGAGGTGCGCAGCATTTTGCCCGATTCCTGCCAGTCTACCTCTGTCTCGAAGTCGATCCTACGGCTGCCTTCCGTAAGCTCAACGCGCTGCACAAGCATGGATGAGCCGAACAGATAACGCATAATAAATCCGGCTTTCGGACCGTCCTGGAACGAAAACATATCCGTCAGCTCCAGCTTCATTCCGCCCGTGGCCCGATAATCCTGCCGGAAATCCCAGGCGTCGCCTTCGTCGACATAAATACGCAGAGCGTTTGCCGTCTGTCCCGGCAGCACAATTTCGCGCTCATGCTCTTTATCGAATATGGAAGAGATCGAACCGTCAGTCGAGAAAACAACTTTAAGAAGACGGTTCTCGATCACTCTCTGCTCTCCCGATGCCTGAAGCTGAGGGAATTGCTCGGCAGCCTTTTCCGCTTCCTGAGCGACCAATGTATACCCCATCGCCGGTATGAGCACATACTGCCAGCCAGCATCCAGCTTCAGCCATTCCTCGCGCTCCCAAGGGAGGGAGTTGAACACCACCTTGCCGGACATGCCGTTGGCCCCGACCACGGCGGTATAAGCCCTTTCGGTCAAACCTTCCGTCTGCTCCAGCAGCGCCGCGTAGCGCTCTAGTGACTCGTCGTACACCCTTTTGATCGAGGAGCCCGGCAAAATATCGTGGAATTGGTAGAGCAGCACTTCCTTCCAGATCTCCTCCAGCTGCTTCGCTGGGTATGGGCTGCCATCTGTCATCTCCGCCAGTACAGCGGCGAATTCCAGCTCGCGCAGAGCTTTTTCCAGCTTGCGATTGTACCATTTGTTCCGCCCCTGGCTCGTCAGTGTACCCTGATGCTTCTCCAGGTAGAGCTCTCCCCGCCACGTCTCGTAACGATCTGCTCCCTCTGCCAGACGTTCGAAAAACCGGTGCGACGGCTCCTGCTCCACCGGAGCGAGACCGAGCAGATTTTGCTCGCGAGCAAGCCGCTCCAGATGCTCTTCGCCGGGTCCGCCGCCGCCGTCGCCGATGCCGAACAGCATAAGCGCGCGGTCAGACACGCCTTTGTCCAAATATTCCTGTTCTGCCTTCGCAATCGAACGCGGCGCAGCCGGACTGTTATACGTATCCTCAGGAGGCATATGCGTAAGCACCGTCGATCCGTCGAGCCCTTCCCACATGAACGTGTGGTGAGGATGCTTGTTATAGGAGCTCCAGCTCAACTTCTGGGTCATCATGTAATCAACGCCTGCTTTTTTCAGCAGCTGTGGCAAGCTCGCTGTATAACCGAATACATCCGGCATCCAGAGCGACTTCATCTCCTGACCGAATTCCTGCTGGAAATACCGTTTGCCATAAAGCAGTTGGCGGACCAGCGACTCGCCTCCCGGCACATTCGTGTCGGATTCAACCCACATCGCGCCTTGCGGTTCCCAGCGTCCTTCTTGGACGCGCTCCTTGATGCGATCGTACAGCTTCGGATAATGGATTTTCATCCAGTCATACAACTGCGGTTGGCTGGCTCCAAATACATAGTCGGGGTAACGCTCCATCATGTGCAGGACGGTCGAGAACGTACGAGCGCCTTTGCGGATAGTCTCGCGAATGGGCCACAGCCAGGCCAGATCGATATGCGCATGGCCAACGGCGCTGAGCGTTAGAACAGGATCGCCACCGCGTTTGGCGAGCTGCTCGCCGAGCATTCTATGTACTTCCGCAATTTTATCTGCAGTTGGATTCGCCAGCAACAGAGAGGCGTCATAAAGGGTACGCAAAATGCGCTCCTTGCGCGCCAAGCCGTCCGGCAGATGCTCCGCCGTTTCCAGCAATACTTCAAAGTCGTAGTATAACTTCCGAATATCTTCGTGGCATATAGCGATGACCGCTTCCTTCAGCTTGCCGCTCCGGTAATAACCAAACAGATCGTTGCAGCCTGCATCACCCCAAAGATCGATCACTTCCGAACCGCTGGAGCTATCGCTGATCGGTACAACCCGCTTGCCCGGCATGCCGAGAGAATGATCAAATTCAGAATTAATGTTGGTCAGCCCCTGAGTCGGCGATCCGTCCTCGTCAACAAGGCATACTTCTCCGTTCACATCAATCAGCAGCACAACTTTATTTCCCTTGCCCTGCTCGGGCACGATTCCCTTAAAATGAAACCATGCGCAGTCCCACAGCTCGCCCCATTTATCGCCGGGCTGGAGCTTAAGCGGCAGTCCCGACATACGTTCCGCATACGGCACAGGTTCTGCCGTAACCCATGCCGAAACTTCCAAGTTAGCGATAGGTTCATAGATTTTTGGCTGCAGACGCTCAAGCACAGATTTCAGACGGTCCGTCTTTATGATCTCATATGGCATTGAAGTATCTCTCCTTTTTGGCACAGCCGCTATGGTTCAACTGTTCTTGTTCGAACTAACTATAATACATGAATTATATATGTTCAATATATTGTTATTAAAACTTCCTTTTGTCCATAAATAGAACCATTTTGGCATAAGGCTGGATTCAATAAAAAAAGCCCGGTTCTTTTCAACCGGGCTGATGGCTGGTTTTGCATTGCGGAGGAGCAGTCAGATTAGGACCGGCTTTTCTGCTCCTCTATTTATACTTTGTCTCGCAAAGGAGCTGCTCCCGAAGTCTGCCGCACGGCGAGCTCGGGCTGGAGCAGTAGTTTGACGCAACCGATATCGCTCGCCTTATTGTCGACCATCTCCTGCAACCTCTCGCCGGCTCTCAATCCCATCTCGAATTCGAACTGCCGGATATGAGTGAATTGCCCCATTCCCTCCACAATTGAGGTAGGATCGTCAAAGCTGACGATGGACAGGTCCTTCGGCACGCTTAGCCCTGCCTTTTCGGCCAACTGGCTCAACCGGACGGCAAGGTAGCCGTTCAGCGTAATATAAGCGCTAGCGATTCGGCTGCGTATTATGTTAAACAGGGGATGAGACTCCGTATCTTCCAAATTATCCACACTAAAGCCCGTCATAATATGAGCCGGATTGATCAGCGCTCCCTTTTGCTTCAAGGCGTTCATGTAACCTTCGATCCGCTCCTGGACAGTAACGGTTTGCAGCGGCGAATCAGAGCATATCGCGATGTCCCGATGGCCCAGCTCCCACAAGTGATTTACGGCCAATTCCATTCCTTTGCGGCCGTCGGAGGCAATAAAGTTCGTCTCTACGCCGGGCAAGTAACGATCCAGCAGCACAAACGGAAAGCCCGCAAATTTCATTGCCAAAATTTCCTCATTGTACTGCTCCTCGTCCACAGGAAAAATAAGCAGCCCCTCCGCCCCGATGGACTGCAGCGCTACAATCGCTTCCTTTTCCTGATCCAGCTTTCCCCCGGAAAAAAGAACTGCAAGCCTGCGGCCTTTAGCCTCGACGGCTTTACGGGCGCCTTCCACCAACCGGGTCGCAAAATAATCCCCGATCGATGGAATAATCATGCCGATTAAGCCTGTTCCCTTGCCGATTTCTCCGACTCGCCTGACAGGAGCGGCAGGAGCCAGCTTTGAAAAGTCGTAAGCCGCATCAACTTCCGAAGCGCCTCCCGACACAAAGCTGCCCCGCCCCGGCACTCTTGTAATAAGTCCTTCGCTAGCCAATCCTTTCAGCGCGTTGACGACCGTAATTTTGCTGACGCTGAACTTCTCCATCAGCTGTTGATCCGTCGGAATGCGATCCCCGTCCGTCAGCCCCTCGGAAGCGATCAAGTCGCGGATATGCTCTTGAATTTTCTGATACAGCGGGATTCGGTCTGTCGAGCTCATTGTATACCACCAGTTTCCGTTCTATTTTTTATATATAATATATTTTTTGGCAATGATGTACAACTATCGTGAACAAACAAAGGCAGATTGCAATTGAATCTGCCCTTGCTGAAAACTTTTTATTTCCTCAATTCCAATTCTATTCTTAACTCTATGTACACGAGGATGAATTAGGACCAGGCCCTAAACTAGTGCTGTTAAACAAAAGGAAGGGCCGCTTTGGCCCCCTTCTCTCCTTTAGTTATAAACGCCTATGTTTCGTAAAGTATATCTAGATGCTGAGGCTCGCGAATTATTACGGAAAACTCTAAAAAGTCCTTTAATGACGTTCCGTTCTTCCAATTGAAAAGTTATTTCTCCTAGTATTGTGGCTGGCACACTTGAAGCCGGAATATTTAACGGCCCTGTACGAGTATAGAAGAGAAGTTTCTATACAGGGTGATCATACAAAGCTTTTCCTGAGGTAGAATAACTGTATACAGTGAGCGGCGAAGTATTCTTTAATGTTCTAAAATATTTAAAGATAAGATCCCATTCCACTTGAAAGGTTATCTCTCCACGTATAGTCGGCGGCACATTCGTATCCGAAATGCTATAGACCCGGTATGTGACGGTCGCAACAGTTACGGTCGGGACGGCAGACCTTAAGACAAGAGTTTCGAAGCCCCCGGGCAAGAGGTTTGAACTCGGTAAATTTAATGGACCTGTTCGTGTATAAAAGCGAAGTCTATACAATTCAGATAAATTCTGAAGCTCATATTCAAACGTGTTTTGAATTAACGATTCTTCGTCATCGTGTCTAAAAAAAGAGATTCCTGCAACTACAACTAGTAATATAAACAAAACTAGAATTATACCTTTATCGGAATACGCGCTGATCTGTACCAGTTCACTATTCATTTTATTCCCTCCAAACTCTATTACTTAGTTCTATGCACAAAAAATAGAATTGGACCTAGGCTAACTACATCCAAATGTACACTCCCTAAACAAAAAGGCAGGCCGCTCTGGACCCGCCCTTTGTTCCAATACTAGAGGATGACTTTTATTTGCATTTTGGGATGGTAGCTATGGCGTCTGCTTCCGGGATATGCCAAGTAGCAAAGAGAGTCACCGAGTTGGTTTACAGCGTCATCAACAGCACCATGATCCTCCACATACAATTACCGAAGTAGGATAAATGTTCATTATATGTCTGTCAGTCGTAACACGGATTGGTCCATTCGTTGTAATGTTTCTATAGTCCACACCGTTCAATTCATTTGCATTTCTCATCGTGAACTGGAGACTAGCCATTCTATTCCCATTTGATCCCATTGCCCAGTACGATGCGGTGGCAGCAGTGGTATTGTATGACGAGGTCGTCAACTCGTAGCGGGTAGATCCGCCAGGTTCAATATTCATCGGAAAGGGATTAGAGGCATCTCCCGTGACAGAGACAAATCTCATCATATTCTCCGTGTAGTTATTTATGATAAAGTTTTGTGTGGACCCGATATCGGTATCAATCGGGGGAATGGGGAATGGGAGAGGGACAGGGACAGGACCAGGACCAGGGGCAGGGGCAGGGGCAGGGACAGCACATGCTCTAGTGGGATAGAAAGCACCGATAACAACAACTAGCAAAATAAATAAGACAAGAATGAGCCCTGTACTTGAACCTTTAAAGTTACTGATTCCTGCCTTTACGTAATTCATTCAATTTCCTCCTCATATTCTATCATTGACGTGGGTTAATTTCGCTTCTACCAACACTATATGTATCAAGTAACGAGACGGTCCTAGTCAACTGACACAATGAACTGATAGTTTTGATTAATAGTTGATGTAATCACTCCTTGAAAAAAAGCGCCCATTAAGAAGCGCTTCCTTCGAAAATACCAAATCCGAAGAAGTATTTACACATTTCTCAGATGGGGCTTTTTGACAAAAACGATACTAGTTTAATCGGTACATGCGGATTCCACTATTTAAGACAAAAAAGATGAGTGAGCAATCCAACCGGATTCACTCACTCATAGTTGAGTACATTTGCGTGATTGAAGTGCTTGACTATGTCGATCATGCCGCCTAATTAAGCAACATTCCGAGATTTTCGCCTTTCAAGGCTAATCTACACGCCTCCACTCTCTCTACTCCTCCAAAAGCTTCAACCAGCGCTCTGCCGCCGCCTGCCAAGTAAACTGCTCCTCCACGCGCTCCCGAGCGCGCCGACCCAGCTCTTCGCGCAGCGACGGATCCTTGAGCAGTTGAAGCAGTCGATCGCCCAGCTCCAATTCAAGCCTCTCGGGATCAACGAGATAACCGGTTTCGCCGTCCACGACAATCTCCTTAATGCCACCAGCCCGCGAGGCAACAACCGGGATGCCGCAGGACATCGCCTCAACGTTCACGAGTCCAAATGCCTCCCTCGCACCGGAAGGTACCGCGGCTACATCTGCCGCGAGAAACCAATCTGGAACCTCCGTATAAGGCACGTAAGGCACGAATTGGATATGCCCTCTATAACTCTCCCCCATGCGCATAAGCATTCGGCTATAACTTGTTGAACGATGCGAGCCGTAAAAAGGACTGCCGACAACGACAAGCAGCACCTGAGGATGCTCCCGGATAATGCGCGGCATCACACTCAGCAAATGATGCACTCCCTTGAGCGGGATCAGCCGCCCCATGAACAGGATTACATCACGGCCGGCCCAGCCGCGCTGCAATCGCAGCCGCTCCCGTTGGAGCGTCCCCTCCAACTCCCAGCGGGACAGGAAGCGCTCCGTCTCCACGCCAATGTGGACCACGCGCAGCTTAGGCGCTGCCTCAGGCACCCTGCGGATGACCTCGTCGCGCAGGAACTCGCTGTTAACGATGATTTTCTCTGCTCTCTGAAAGCTTGCCCGCAATCGCTCGCGGCTGATCGTTCCTGTTCCGATGAACGAAGAGGAGTGCAGGTTCAGCCATATTCTCGCCCCGGGGTGATTTTTACCCAGCGCCAAAACATAACCTGGTCGATTCTCTACCTCGATCAGGTCCGGCGCGTGCTTCCGAACAGACATACTGACCGACTTCACATAAGCCGACTTATCGATTGCTGGATAACGGAAGCAGCTGACGCCTCCGATTTGACCGACAGACCCAAGCCCCTTTGCGCTCCGGCCGTATATGACCGGTTCGACGGCATGCACAGTGAGAGGAACCATTTTCTCCACTACTCGCTCGACTGAACTGCTCCCTGCAGAAGGGATCGGAAAAGATCCCGGTGTCACAATTGCAATTTTAAGCTTCGCCACATCGCCGCTCTCCTTAACCACCCTCATGGATCGCACCTGCTTGCACCTGGTCACACCTAACCGCATCTGCTTGCACTTGATCGCATTTAATTGAATCCGCTTGACCCAGCTAGATATAAGTTATTCTCCCCTTCCTCCGGTCGCCACGGGCAAGCGCCTTGGATGGACAATCCTTTCTTTAGTACAGCACTAGGATTGGTTAATGAAACTCCGGAAAGGTGAATATTTATCAAAATGTACGTTTGCGCCACAAACGTTCAAACAACCTTTTTGCACAACGTTCCCAAGGAGGACACTTATGAAATCGCCCCAGCATCAAGACATCACGATTCCGGTATGGCTCCGCTTCCTGAACACCGTCGGCTTCATCCTCATGATCGCAGTGAACGCACTCGCTCAACTTCTGCCCCTGGCGGGCAATACGACCGGTGAGCTGTCCGACAAATACCCGGTGCTGATCACGCCACCCGGCTACGTGTTTTCCATCTGGAGCGTCATTTATGTGCTGCTAGCTGGTTTTATCATTTATCAATGGACCCGTGCAGGCGCATCGCAAAATTTAGTTAAAGGAATCAGCTGCTGGTTTTTCGTCAACACGCTGCTGAACGCAGGATGGATAATTGCTTGGCATTATGAACAGCTCGCCCTTAGCGTCCTCATCATGCTTCTCCTACTGTTTACGCTCATCGTTATTTATGACCGCGTCCAGCAGGCTGGACAGTCCACTGGGCCAGGTGCAGTCTTCCTCGTCCAGCTTCCATTCAGCCTCTATCTGGGCTGGATTTCAGTCGCCACTATCGTCAATGTGACGGTGCTCCTCTATGATCTTGGCTGGAACGGCTTCGAATTAGGTGATAAAACATGGTTAATTATAGGCTTGGTTGCAGCCGCTCTCGTAGGTATATTGATAGGCTGGCTGTACCGCGATCCGTTTTTCGGACTTGTTCAAGCGTGGGCGCTGAGCGGCATCGCGATTAAAGAAGGTACTCCAAGTGAGGCTTCCAGTCTATGCTGGGCCCTTGTCGCGCTGCTCCTTGCCTCCTCTGTCATTCAAGTTTGGCGCCGCTGGCGCCAGTATCGCCTCTAGCGCCGAATTGCTTCTTCCCGGCAAATATGGCAAACTAGTCGGGATGGCCTATCCTCAGGAATCAAGTGCTAGATTCCAGGAGTGACGGCCGCGAAAGGACGTGACTTCGGAGGCATGTGGACCTGGTTATTCCGAAATATGACGGAGCTTGGCTCTCGCAAATGGCTCTCCCGCACAACGGGCAGACTAGCCAAATCCCGAGCCAGCCGGGGCTTCATCCCCCGTTTTGCCCGCACCTATGGGATTCGCACGGAAGAGGCCGAGAAGGCTCTTGATGAATACGCGACGCTCAACGATTTTTTCACCCGACGGCTGAAGCCCGGTATGCGAGTCATCGATGACAGCCCGGACGCCGTGGCAAGTCCCGTCGATGCCTTGGTAACTGGTGCGGGCTTTATCAAAGAAGGTACAATGCTCGGCATCAAGGGACAGGATTACACAGTAGATGAGCTATTGAACCGTTCGCCGCGCACCGGCAACTACTTGAATGGATACTATGCTGTTCTTTATCTGAGCCCGACGGATTATCACCGTATTCATGCCCCCGTGGATGGGACGATTATTGAAAGGGAACATCTTCCCGGTAAGGTTTACCCGGTCAACGAGTTCGGGCTGACCCGCATGACTCGCGTTCTCAGCCGTAACGAGCGGCTCGTTACTTATATGTCGCATGGCTCCTCTGAGCTGGCAGTAGTAAAAGTCGGCGCGTTGAATGTGAGCAGCATCCAGTATACGGAACCGCAGCGGGAGCAAGTAGTTAAGGGCGAGGAGCTCGCCTACTTTGAATTCGGTTCTACGGTCGTCCTGCTTTTCGAAAACGATAGCTTTATACCGAGAAAAGATCTCGCCGTCGGCATGAAGGTCCGCATGGGAGAGAAGCTAGGCCAGCTGGCTCGCTGAGCCAGCATGAAGATTCACAACCACCCACTAGCCTTGTTACGGCGCAGCGCCGGACCAAGGCTAGTTTTGTAGAACAAATTTGGAAAAGGTGAACTTTATGTGGAGTCCTGACCGCAATAGTGGGACAACCTTATATATGCAAATCGCGGAGCATCTGGAGCAAAAGATTCGTTGCGGAGAATTCCCTCCCGGCAGCCAGCTTCCTTCCGAAAGGAAACTGGCTGAGCAGCTCGGTGTTAACCGCAGCACAGTCGTGCTGGCTTTCAGCGAGCTTCGCTCAATCGGCTTAATTGAAAGCCGCAGCGGAAGTGGAACTAGAGTGAGTTTAGCGGACAACGATGAGACTCCAAAACATACACCGAACTGGAGCCAATATGCAGACGACAGCAGCATGGTCCGGAATCCGCCTTTTCTAAGAAAAATAAGCGAAGTACTACAGCAAAAACCTGAGCTTATCGATATGGCCAGTGGCCAGTTATCAGGCGATCTCGCTCCAGCCCAGGAAATTGCCGAGATTATGAGTCAGAACAGGCATATGTCCTATCTCGGTTATGACAATCCACAGGGCTACCCGCCCCTGCGGGAGGCCCTTGTCCGCTATCTCAGCCGTCACCGTGGTATCGACACGACCGAGTCATCGCTGCTGATCACTTCGGGTTCGCAGCAGTCGCTTTACTTGATCATCCGCTGTCTGCTGTCACCTGGGGACGCCGTCGCCATCGAAGATCCTTCGTACTGCTTTTCGCTGCCTATGTTCCAGACTGCAGGGCTTCGTGTGTTCCGGCTGCCCGTCGATCAGCATGGTGTGCAACCCGAGGACATTCGCCATTTGTACAAAAAGCATCGGATCAAAATGGTATTCCTCAATCCAAATTACCAGAACCCAACAGGCACTCTGCTCTCCGAGGAGCGCCGGCGCAAAGTACTGGACATCGCCAGGGAGCTTGCGCTGCCGATCATCGAAGATGATCCGTACAGCTTGACCGCCTATGACGGTGAGCCGCCCGCTCCACTAAAGGCGCTGGACACGACCGGTTCCGTTATCTATATCGGGTCCTTCTCCAAAATCGCCGCTTCTGGCCTCAGAATCGGCTGGATGGCCGCTCCACGCGCTATTGTGGAGAGATTGGCGGATGCAAGGCAGCAGATGGACTTTGGCTTAAGCGTCATTCCACAGCAGGTCGTTGCCACTTTTTTGGACTCGTCTCAGTTCGCCCCACATCTGGATCGTTTGCGCAGAGAACTCCAATTCAAGCGAGACCTGGTCACAGCCGCCTTGCGCAGAGAGTTTCAAGGCAGAGTGGAGTTTCTGGAGCCTCGCGGCGGAATACATCTATGGTGTAAAATGGGAGTCGATTACAACGAAAACTGGCTGCTCGAGCAATCGATCCGCAATGGTTTTGTTTTTGGTCCGGGCAGTGTCTACGGTTCAGAACCGGGCTGCCTCCGGCTTACATTTGGACGAGCGAATACCGATGATATTGATCGGGGCATTGCCGCGCTTCGAGAAGCCGCTGAGCAGTTGGATCTTCTCTTGTGATGAAAACACAATTAACCGCCTTCTCCAGAAGGCGGTTCGTTTCGTTTTGTTAATACAACTTCTTTCACTTAAATTGCAAATAAGAGGATAATGGCGATAATGATTACACTGACCACATAAATCCAGCTTAGCCTTGCCCATTTTTTCCCAGAATGCTCGGAATAACCCGTATTTGCTTCTTTGTTGCTCTTGGATTGCCCAATCATGATCGTCGCAGCGGTTCCGGCAAGCATAACGAGAAGGATAAGAATGATCGAACCCATACCGGATTCCCCCTTCATTCCCTTAGAATGACCTCATTATAATGAAAGGCCCAGCGGCCAACACCATCCATTTTCAAACTTTTTGACCCATCCACTTCTAACTTAAACAAGCATCCGCCAGTTGCTTCATCCCTTGCTTAATTTCCTCCTCGGTTAAATGAGCAAAACCGAACAGCGCACCAGGCGCCAAACCTGGCGCCCTGTCCTCCATTGCCTGATACCGCCTGCCGTCGGCCCAGGCCAAGCCACTCTCACATGCGCGTTCCAGCAGCTGTTCGTAGTTCTCTTGGGAGCCGCCCCATACCGCATACTGATGCAGGCCAGCATGGGCTGGCCGCCAATGGAAAGGCTTGCCCGGCAGCGATTCCAGTCCATGATGCAGCGCTGCAAGACGGCGTCTGTACTCTCTGCGGATGCGTCCCAGATGTCGGGCATAGCGGCCTTCCTGTATGAACCGGGCCATTGCCAGCTGCTCAAGCTGCCCGGATGCATAGGGTTCGTAAAAGGTTTTAGCCCGGACTAGTCGCGGCACGAGCCAAGCCGGTGCAACTATATAGCCGATGCGAAGCCCGCTGTACATCGTGCGTGAAAAGCTGCCCAGGTAGATGACGCGACCGCTGCGATCAAGCGATTTGAGCGGCTCTCCGGGTCGGCCGGTATAACGGAATTCTCCGTCATAGTCATCCTCTAGCAGCAGCGCCCCTCGCTTCTCTGCCCAAGCTAGCAGCTCCGATCGTCTGGACGCTGGCAGCACAGCTCCTGTTGGAAACTGCCGATTCGGAGTCACCGCAGCGAGCACGGCATCCCAATCGCCAGGAATGATGCCATGCTCATCCACTTCGGCATGAATGATCGAAGCACCAGCTGCGATCACAGATTCCTTGATACCGGTATAACAAGGATTTTCCAAAACAATGGCGCTTCCTGGGCCAGCCAGCATTTGCAAAATAAGAGCAAGCCCCTGCTTGGATCCGCTGGTGATCACAATTTCCGCTGGATCGGCGGAAATTCCTCTTTCCCTCAGCAGCATGGAGGCTATCGCTTTGCGCAATCGCAAGCTCCCAACGCCGGGCTCCTCCCGATAACCGTCCTCCATCGGCCGTTCCAGCGAGTCCCGCACGGCGGCATGCAGGGACTGCTTCCATTCTCGAGTAGGAAACAGTCGGAAATCCGTCTGTCCCGAGGCAAACAGCGAGTTGGTTCGCCCTGGCAGCGGCTCCTCCGATTGTTCTGTTTTAACGACTGGCATCCGTTCCCTTCCTGTTGAGCCTTCGATTCCGCCGGAAGAAGTTCTCCCCGGATAGAGAGTTCCAACCGCCTCCAAGCGGCGGTACCATTCGCTCATTACGAAAGATGGGCTAGCGGAGCATTCGGGCGACCTTAAGGAGTAGCTTCCGGAGTCAACTTCCTCTTTTCCGGTAACGTCATGCGCCTCAGCTCGTCCTCCAGCAACGGATCGGCGAAAGGCTACATAGGTCCCGCTTCCCTGCTCGCCCCGTACATAACCTTCGGCATATAACATATCGTAAACCTGACTTACCGTACCTCGGGAAAGGCCGTACAACTCCGCAAGTTTGCGCGAGCTTGGCAGCCGCTCACCGCTAGGAAGAGTACCATTCAGAATAAGCTCCTTGAGCGATTCATATAGGGCTTCCCTTTTACTGGCACTCTGCTCCAGCCTTCTTTCATAAGGTAGCCTGATGTCCATTTCTGATCCCCCTTGTTGAGTTCCCCCTAAAGTGGTCTATTCAAATTATTAAAAATCGGATCTTCTTATATTACCAATTCCTCTTTAATGTAAACCTTAAGTGACAAGGCCACAAGAGAATACGAGCATAGGCTCCAGGGGGATGATTCCGTATGAGAAGAAAAGAATTCGATGAAACCCGCGACAGCGCAGAGCTTCAGCAGTTTTTGCATGAGATGAGCTTCGGCTTTTTGGCAGCCGTCCGTCCGGATGGCTCACCTGGCATAACGCCGCTGAACTTCGTTTACCTGAATGGTCATATTTATTTTCATGGCAGCCGTGCTGGGGAGAAAATGAAAAGTTTGAAGGCGAATCAAGAAGTTTCTTTCTGCGTTGCCCGAGAATATGCGCTTATCCCGTCCTATTACATTGACGATTCAGAGCTTGCCTGTCCGGCAACGGCCTACTTCAAGTCGGTGCTGCTACGGGGCACAGCCGCTCCTGTTGAGGATCTCGTCGAAAAAGCAGAAGCTCTGCAAGCTATGATGGCCAAGCTCCAGCCGGAAGGCGGGCATTTGCCGATTGCTGCGGATGACGAGAGGTACCGGGGCAATTTGAAAGGTGTAGCCGTCGTCCGGCTGACCGTATCGGAGCTGAGCGCGAAGTTCAAGTTCGGGCAGAATCTCAAGGAGGAAGCACGCGAGAAGCTCGCCGATAAGCTGGAGCAAAGAGGCTGCCCATTCGATCACGAGACAGCTGGGCTGATGCGTAAATATGCTCCTGCAGCAAGCGGTCAGGATGAGGCGTTGGAATGATAGAAACATTGAATTCAAAAAGCTCCGCTCCCACCCGAAGGTGAGAACGGAGCTTTTGCATTGAGCAGTTGAATTAAGCTGTTTCCGCAAGCATGCGGGAAAGGATAACGGCCGCTTGAGCGCGGGTAGCTAGACCTTTTGGAGCGAAGGAATCTTCGTCCATGCCATTCAGAATACCACTGCTCACGAGCTGAGCAACGGCGTCTTGAGCATAGGAAGCGATTTTTGCCTTGTCCTCGAATTTGGCCAGTGCGGCTTTTTTATCAACCGTCTGCTGCTTGTCGAGGTACTTGAGGACGTTATTGATCATAATCGCCATTTCCTCACGAGTGATGTCACGGCTTGGCTCAAACTTGCCATTGCCGCTGCCTTTGACGAAGCCAGCCTTCACAGCGATGGCAATGGAGTCTTCATACCATGCGCCTGATTTTACATCAGAGAAGGAAGCCGAAGACGTTGAGTTAGTCAGGCCGAGAGCGCGAACGATCATCGTAACGAATTGTGCACGCGTAACCTCTTCAGCTGGAGCAAACTTGCCGTCTGTCATGCCTTTGATGATGCCTTTTGCCGTCAATTCTTCAATTGCTGCTTTGGCCCAAGCCAAATGAGCAATGTCACTGAAGACCGGAACTGGCGTTGGCGTTGCGCTAGGTGCAGGCGTAGCCGAAGGACTAGCAGTTGGTGCTGGTGTTGCCGTTGGTGTTGGGTACCAAGGCGACGGTGTTTCAGACGGCGTTGTAGCTTTAATGTTCGTAATACGTCCTTCAACTTTAGCCGTAATTGCGCCTTTATTAAACTTAGCGATTACATAGTTGGTGAAGCCTTTCAAATCGCTGTCTCCAACAACTTTGTTCGATGCCTCAGTTAATACTTTGTAGTTGTCACCGCCGCCTGCCATGAAATCATTGACAACGGCTGTATACGTTTTGTTCTCTTCGATCGGCGTTCCATTTTCGGTCGTAAGGCTTGTGATGCGGCTTTCAACCGGAAGATTGAAGTCAGCCGTATATTTCAGACCGGAAATTTGTAGAGTTTTAGTATTAGGCGTTCCGTTCGCGTTCAGACCCCATTGCTGCTTGAGCAGCGTCTTGACTTGCGCGCCAGTCAGGGTCAGCTTAACGAGCATGTTTCCGAACGGTTGGACTTTTGCCAGATCACCATAAGTAATCGAGCCTTTAGGCAAATCGGCGCGGATACCGCCCGGGTTCATGAAGGCAAAATCCGCTGCTGCCGTATAACCTTCGAAGGCAGCATTACGCATCGCATCAGCAATCAGGTTGCCGAGCGCAGATTCATTGTTGTATGCATCCGTGCGTGTAATCGTACCATCCGTCGTGCCAACAGATTCTGTCAGCTCGGGATGTTTGTCGATGTAGGACTTGACGAGATCCAGTGTTGCTTGATCTGGAGTCATACCTTCATGGAATGTTGTTTTAACTTCAGCCGATTTAGCTTTTACATCGCCAGTTTTAGGATCGATGATCAGCTTAATATCATCGTAAGCAGATCCGTAAGAATAGGCTTGTACAATCAGCTTGCCGTTAACGACTTGATTCGCAAATGCATGATCATCGCCAGCGACGATAACGTCAACTGGTGAATCCGCAGACAGCTTGTTAGCCAGGTCAACCGATTCTCCAACGGTTACATCCTTGCCATCCACCTTGGAAGTTTTAGCAGGATCATGCGCCAGAACAACAATCGTTTCTACACCTTGCGCTTGCAGCTCAGCCGCATATTTGTTGACTGCTTCAGCTTCTTCATCAGCCGACAGGAATTTCACTCCAGCCGTACCGGATGGAGAAACTTTGTTTGGCGTTGCTTTGGTAACAAGACCAATGAAGCCGATTTTGACTCCGCCCACCTCTTTAATAACATAAGGAGAGATGAGTGGTTTATTCGTAGTGGTGTCGATGACGTTGGCATTCACATAGTCGAAGTCAACTCCGCCATGCACAATATTACCGTCCTTAGGATCTTTGCCACCGTAGATCTGAGCTTTCAATGCCGCAATACCTTGGTCGAATTCATGGTTACCGAGGGAGCCGACATCAAACTGCATCATGTTCATCCATTCCAGCGTCGGTTTGTCGCGCTCAAGAGCGGATACCGGTGCTGAAGCGCCGACCGAATCGCCGTTGTGGAACAGAAGCATATTCTCATATTGCTCACGAGCTTTTTTCACATGAGCCGCCACGTAAGCTGCTGTTCCAGCAGGCTTACCGCTTACTGTGGATACTGTATCCATCTGGCCGTGGAAGTCATTAACACCGATCAGGTGGACTTCTACGTCAGAAGTCGGAGCAGGAGCATCTTGTTTCACGTTGATATTGAACACTCCGAAAACGCCTGAGGACTTGGCTTCCGTTGTATTCGTGTACTTGATTTTATTAGAATCCGTAATTGCTGCTGCTGCTTCCGGCGCTGTCGTGAACGTTACATTGACGTTGCCTTTAATAGGAGCGATGGACCAATTTCCGTCTGCGGAAGGATTAATTGTGCCAGTTTCAGCAATGTAATCCATCAATACTTGACGATTTTCATTCTGAGAATCCACTACAAGCTGGGATCCTTTTAATCCAGGGAAGTTGCCGCCGCCCCCTGCACGGTAGTTGTTCGTTACAACAACAAATTCTTGCTCAGGATCAACCGGCTGTCCATTATAAGACAGATCTACTATCCGGCTGCTGGAAGCATTGATCAGGGCGCCTTCCTTGTTGTATTTTGGCATTTTCGTGACATCGATTTTGTAAGTCACGCCATCGATGACATCAAAGTTGAAAACGGCGAAGTCTGGATTGAGCAAAGGCTGTGCCGTAGATTTGCGCGGCGAGATCGTGTTAAATGCGCCTGCGCTCATTTCTAGCCACTCTTTTACTACGGAACCTTTGATTTTTACTGCTTTAAGCGTATTGTCATACAAATATAGATCAGCAGCGCTGCGAATGGTAAGGGCGCCTGCCGCAATATTTGTATATTCTTGAGGACCATTGCGTCCTGCCTTGAACGGAGCGCCTACGCTAAGGATTGGCAGATCTTTATATACAGAATTCGTTACGTTCAACTGGTTTTGTACAAACCATTTTTGAGCGTTGGTAACAACCTGAACAGTCGGATCGTCCTGCACCATGGCAAAGAAACTGTTCATCGGCTTGCTAGTTTGGCCGATTTCAGTATTGGTGTAAGCAATCGTCTTGTTATGCGCATCCTGGACCAGATTTGTGATATCTGGATCTGGCTCTAATCCATTAATGGAGCGAGTCGAGGATTGCGAGTTGGCAACCGACCAATGTCCGTTCGTCTCTACCAATTCAAGATCGATCAGGCCGAGATATCCACCGCCGTAGCCAGCTTGAACGGCTGGTACGCCATTAATTTGACCTTTAACGTTGTCTACGACAGCTTGGTCATTGTTGTAAGGAAGCTTCGTCACCGGATCTTTGAACAAGGAATCCAGCGCATCGTTGTTACCGTTTGTAGGGAAGGCTTTATGCGTGTGGGAGAACGTAATTGCGTCAATGCCATCCACTTTGCTGAGCGCATTGATCGCATTTTCACTGAAATCGCCCTCTTGTGAGTTGACGTCAAAGCCGGTATGCGCCATAGCAATGACGATATCTGCTCCGGCTGCCCGCATCTCCGCTACATTAGCGCGCGCTTGGGCCGCGATATCTTTAGTATAGTAATCGCTTCCCAGATGAGCCTTGTCCCACTCCGTAATTTGCGGGGTGACAAGTCCGAGTACGCCGACATCAACCGTCTGGTTGGCGCCCTGCTCATCTTTAAATGTTTTGTGGAGAATTTTATAAGGCTCGAAAGCCTGAAGATTTGTATCGGTTTTGTATACGTTTGCAGATACATACGGGAAGTCCGCTTTTCCGTAAGTATCCTTGAGGAAGTTGATGCCATAGTTGAATTCATGATTGCCGAGTGCAGCTGCATCATAGCCCATTTTGTTCATAGCAGCAATCATCGGATGAGTTCCTGGAGTTTTGTTTACCTTAGCCATGTAGGTACCGAGAGGCGTACCTTGAATGAGATCACCGTTGTCGAGCAAAAGCTTGTTTTGCTTCTTATCCCCTAGCTCATTTACCGAATTTTTCACCAACGTCGCCAGGCGGTCGATGCCGATAACTTTAGACGCAGCTTTATCCGGAGCCTTAAAGTAATCATAGCCCATGACATTGGTATGAAGATCGGTCGTGCTCATGATCCGCAGCTTGACCACAGGATCTGCCGCAGCCTCAGCTTCTCCTGCAAACAGGAAAGCTCCGCCTAACACTTGCGCGGACAGCACAGATGCCGCCAGCACGGATGCCGTCGGTTTGTTCCATTTCGGACTCCATCTCATCTTTAATGAATCCTCCCTTTTTCATTTCGTACTTCGACATTATAACAGCCGAAGAAATTCGAAATTCATAGAGATCATAAAATATTCACAAAGGTTATGTAAAGAAAAATATCATCGTGTCGAAATTTGCTCCGAATTGAGCTGTAAGTACATTTTGGAAATGCATAAAAATACGAAAATAAACATTTTTCATTTTGAAAGTAAATGACATTATTTTTATTTCAAGCGTTTGTAATACAGCTATATTATTAACAAAAACAACCTCGAAACGCCTAAAAGCGTTGCAAGGTTGTTCATCGACTTCTGAAATTTTGTTCAAATTTTATGCATTTTCGAAATATTCTCTTCTGCAACACGATGTTCCATTATCAATGTGATACTTTCCGCGGAGCCATCTTTAGGCAGCGGCAAGCGTATCTCGAGTTGTCCTTCATCAGGTCGTTCGCCGTTCAGACATAGAACCGCATCCCAAGATTTCAGCCTGTGAGGGTTAAGTACACGAATGTCCAGCTCTGCCCCCTCATGGCGGTAACGAACGTTATACGATGGCCATTCTGCTGGAATGCAAGGACGGACTACCAACTCATCACCCTCGCGAGTGATCCCAAGAATCCACTCCAGCCCCGCCTGGTACATCCACCCGGATGCGCCCGTGTACCAGGTCCAGCCGGCTTTGCCGCCATAGGTATCCGTCGTGTAAACATCTGCCGCCATCACATAAGGCTCGCCGCCGTAGCGGCGCACATCGCCGGGCGACTTGGCGTGGCTAACCGGATTAAGCAGGCGGTACAGCTCCGTCGCTTTGTCTCCTTCACCAAGCACGCACCAAGCCACGATACTCCAGATAACTCCGTGTGTATATTGCGCCCCGTTCTCCCTAAGACCCGGCGGGTAGCCCTGGATATAACCTGGGCTAGGCTCCGTCTTGTCAAAAGGCGGTGTCAGCAGCCTTGCGAGCATGAGGTTACGGTCGACAAGCTCCCGATCAAAGGAGCCCATCGCCTTACGAGCCCGTTCTGGGGGAGCACCGCCCGAGATGACGGACCAAGATTGTGCGATGGCGTCAATCCTGCACTCTTTGCCGGAGTTGGTCCCAATCCATTTCCCTTCATCCGTGCATGCGCGGCGATACCATTCGCCATCCCATGCATGTTCGTTGAGAGCGGACATAATCCGCTCCCTTTCCTTGCGGTAATGGGCCGCTCGCAGCTCGTCCCCTAGCTTGTCGCAGACCGGAGCGAACTTTTCCAGCACGACGCAAAGGAACCAACCCAGCCACACACTCTCTCCCCGACCTTCGTCACCGATGGAGTTCATACCGTCATTCCAGTCGCCGATGCCCATGAGCGGAATGCCGTGACGCCCGGATGTCAGCCCTATATCGATTGCGCGGATACAATGCTCATACAGCGTGCCTTCATTACCAGAGAGCACGGTTGCCTCATAGCGCTCATGTTCCTCTTCTGTCAATGTGCTGCTTGTAATAAAGGGAGCTTTTTCGGAAAATACATCCCAATCCCCCGTGTGAACCACATAACGAGCTGACGCATACGGCAACCAGAGCAGGTCATCCGTATACTTCGTACGGATGCCTTTTTGCGTCTCCTCATGCCACCAATGCTGCACATCTCCCTCCTCGTATTGATGCGAGGCGTTCAGCAGCAGTTGGCGGCGCGACAGATCCGGACGGGCGTTGAGCAGCGACAAGGAATCCTGCAGCTGATCGCGGAAGCCGTAAGCACCACCCGCCTGGAAAAAGGCTGTTCGAGCCCATACCCGGCAACTAAGCGCTTGGTAGAGAAGCCAACCGTTGAGCAGCAGATTCATCTCTTTGTCCGGGGTCTCGACCTCGATCTGACCGAGCAGCTCCTGCCAATGCTGTTTCGCTGCGGGCAGGACAGCCGCGCAAGCTGCAGCGGAAGCGTACTTGCGAGCGAGAGCTGCCGCCTCATCTTGTGTGCCGGCTGCCCCCAGCACGACAAACACTCGCCGCTCTTCGCCCGGCGCCAGCACGATGCTGCGGCGGACTGCAGCGCAGCTGTCCGCCGACGTGCCGGAGCTGCCGCTCAGCGTTCGGCGGCCCATCGCCGCCGGACAGTAAGGGCCATGTCCCGGGCCGATAAATTCACGCCGATCGCAAGTATAGTCCGCCGGTTTCCGGTCCCCTTTGCCATCTGGCGTCACCATCAGAAACGCCGAGGCGTCCTGGAATGTTTCCTGGTACGCATTTCGAGCGATAAGCGCCTCAGCTTCACCGTCCCAATCCGTGACGATCGTTGAAGAGCTGCCCTCCCGACTGACGCCCAGTACCAATGCGCAGTAGGCAGTCACCGACAGGTTTCGGACCCGGTCGCTGTCGTTGCGAAGGCTCAGCTCCGTAATCTTGACCGCATCTTCCGGATGAACGGCGATGCTCGCTTCCTGAGTCAGCCCCTCCATTCGGGTAAGCAGGCGGCTGAAACCTTTGCCATGCTCGACCCGGAAGTCCCGAGGCTCGCCGGGAGCCGGAGAAGATGTCCAGAACTTGCCGCTGTCCTCGTCGCGGACATAAAGCAGCTCGCCCGGTGCATCCAGCACGGGATCGTTGGACCATGGACTCAGCTTGAACTCGCGGCTGTTGCTCCACCAGGAATAGCCGGTTCCACGCTCCGTAACTAATGTGCCAAACTTGGGATTGGCCATGACATTACTCCATGGTACGGCCAGTGGCTGGCCTTCCCGCAGGCGGATGACATAGTTGCCGTCGGTCGGGTGGAAACCTCCCCATCCATTAAAGAACAGTAGATCTTCCGCCTCCGGCTCCAACGGCTGGACCGAAATGCCCGTACGCCTGCGAGTTTGATGCGAAGCCGTATCCCAATCAACAAGCTGCACCGCGAGGCTGTCCGGCGGCAAATCTCGAACAACACCATCGGAACGTTCCATTGGTTGTTGAGCAGCTTTGGTATATTGCGCAGGCTCTGAAGAATCTTTTATTGAGCCTTTTCCTGCTTTGCTCGAGAGCTGATTTTCGTCCTTGTAGCTTAGACCAGTATCACTGGAGCCCAGCATTGCGGTCGTTAAGCCTTGCTCAGCATCTTTAGAACTGTGAGTATTCGAGCTGGTAAACTCGCCTTTTCCTTCTATTGAATGTTCTCGTTCTGAATAAACAGTATCAGCAGCTCGGCCGTCGGCTGAAGTTACCTTTATACTCGTACCCCTCGCCTCAACTGCTCGTTCACGAAGCTGCGTTCCGAGGCTTGACCCGTCCGCGCGCAGCGATACCCTTGCCGCTGTGCCAAGCAGCGCCGCTTGCTCCGGCGATAACCGGGACGAGGCGATTGGATACAATCCGCCACCAACAGTGAAAGGCGGATACGAGGCTGCAGCCTGGATCGCCCCCTGAAGAGCATCCTGCAGTTCCTGCTGGTAACCCTCGCTGCTCTCGTTTAACAGCACAAGGTCGAAGGCCAGCCCAAGCCGACGCAAGTAACCATGTCCATTCACCATTCTGCGGGCAAAAGCCATGTCAGCCAAATCGCCGACCCGCAATAGTACAATTGGCAGGTCACCCGACAGACCAAGCGCCCACAATCCCGATTGGCCGAGGCGATTAGCCCGGATAGCTTCCGCGCGCTCTTTGGATAGCGACGGAGTATAAAGGATGCGTCCGGCAAGCTTCTGCATCGCGGCAGCCTCGGCCTGATTCAGGCCATGCTGGCGGAGCGAAATGACGCTTAGCGTCCAAGCAAGCTCGGAGGCGGCTTCGCGCTTGCCGGGCGCAAGCAGCTCACGGACGAGCTGCAGCGCCTCTCCGCGCGAGGCGGCCATGCCGCTGATTGCGGTCAACGTCGCTCGTTCACCCGGCTCCAGGCGGATTTTGCGCCGCATTACGAAAGCGGGGTCCAGCACCGCTCCAGTGGAGCCGCTGAGCCGCTCGCCCGCGCAGCGCGGCGATGCCAGCGAATGGCCGCGGCCAAGGAAGCGGGCGCGATCCGTCTCGTATTCCACGGGACCGGCGTCCCCGGAACCCGCGTGTAGAATATGCACGGCCCAGAGCAGTTTATCCTCCGGCGAGCGCGGTCGTCTCCAGGCGAGCAAGGCACCGCTCGCCTCGTCATGCGAAGTCTGCACGAACAGCTTGCTGAAAGCAGGATGTGCATCGTCTACGGATGGCGGCGCGAGCGCCAGTTCCAGGTAGGTGGTTACTTCTAATAGACGCGTTTCGCGGCTTTCATTTTCCAATGTAAGGATCCGAAGCTCGGCGGAATGTTCCGGCGCCACGACGATATCCATACTGGAGGCGATCCCGCCCTCCCGGCGGCGGAATTCGGCCTTGTCCAAACGGAAGCGGGCCGAAGCTCCGCTGCCCTCGCTGCCAATGGGATAAAAGGTCGGCGACCAGAAAAGTCCTCCGGTCGAATCGCGGATGTACACAGCAGGTCCATAACTATCGGTCAGTGCCTCTTCCCTCCAACGGGTAAGTGACACGCCTTCGCTGCGGATCAGCCCGCTTCCCGATGCGGTTATGACAGAGGTGAACGAACCGTTGGACAGGACGCATACCTCCGGCACAGGAGTCACCGGATGATTGAACTCGCGGGCTGGACGAGCCTCCTCGACCGGAGCGCTGCGGGATGCTCCAGCCTTGAGCGCTTGTGGCGCGATAACGGAAGCTTTTTCCGGTAGCCGTTCTTGAAGAATCAACTCTGCTGCCTCAACTCGAGGATCAGCGTGGAATCGTTCCACCATGGAGCGATCGAGCAGCATGTTGCCGAGCGTCAGCAAGCTCATCCCCTGATGATGCGCCATGAAGCTGTGAATTACACGATAAGGGGAGCACTCCGGCAAACGCGCCGCAGTAAGGTCAACCGCCTCATAAAAGCCATATTTTCCTCTGGCCCCCATCTCCTCGTACCGCTTGAGGTTGGCCATACCTTCTTCCATATCCCAAGGCAGCGCCATGACGGCTGCATAAGGCGCCAGTACTAGATCCTTCTCCAGCCCCCGTTGAAAGCCCAATCCAGGTACGCCAAAAGCGCGATACTGGTAGTTCATATCGTAATCAAAACCATAGTACCCGGATTCCGAAATGCCGTATGGAACGTCCCTCTCGCGAGCGTATTCCTTCTGTCTTTGCACAACGGCGCGGTACGTGCTGTCCCAAAGGGAACCCCGATACGTACGCATCAGGAGTGCTGGCATGAGATACTCGAACATTGTGCCTGACCAGCTGAGCAGCGCCGGACGACGTCCGATGCGAGTCAGCCCCCGACCAAGCCGGAACCAGTGCGAAGCTGGAAGCTGGCCTTGAGCAATGGCAAGAAAGCTAGCCTGACGTGCCTCAGAGGCGAGCAGATCATATAAAATATCATCGCGCCGGTCTTGATCAGCATGGTAGCCGAGAGCCAGCAGTTGGGATTCGCTGTTGTATAACGGACGGAAATCCGTTTCCTGCACGAAGGTTTCCAGACGCTCCATAAGCCGAACAGCCTCATCATGCCAGCTTCCCTTCTCGAGCTCCAGATGCTCCTTCACTCCCTGCCGCGCGGCGATCAGATAGGCGACCAGATTGCCCGAATCAACCGTTGAAACATACTTCGGCGGGAGCGGTTTTAGAGTGGTTGTCTCATACCAGTTGAAAAGATGCCCATGCCAGCGCTCCATCCGCTCCAGCGAATCCATCGTGCGTGACATCCGCTCCACCATCTCAGCGGAGCCCAGGAAGCCGAAATCGCGCGCCGTCACCGTGCAGGCCAGCATCAAGCCGATATTAGTTGGCGACGTGCGATGAGCCGCTCCTTTATCAGGTTCTAGCTGCACATTGTCGGGTGGGAGCCAATTATCTTCTTCACCTGCATAATCGGCATAGTAGGCCCAGATGCTGGCCGCTAGCCCGCGCAGCTCTTGCCCTTGTTCTTTCGTCGGCTTGGCCGTTTCGACAGCTGGACGGCCATTCAAATACGTCACCAAAAGCGGAGCGGCAAGCCACAAAACCGCTACTAACACGTAAATCGTGAGCCAGCCGCCGGACAAACCTCCGGCCCACGCCACTGCGGGCGCGAGCAATGCCAGCAGCGCTCCTGGGGCGTGAAAGGCCAGCAGCCTGCGATCTGAAGCGCGGTCCGTATCGGCAGCGCTTGTCCATTCAAGCAGCTTGCGGCGACTCACTCCAGTCCGGTACAGCGTGCGGATAATTGCATCGACCTGCAGAGCCGCCTGATAGGGCAGCGTCAGTGCAGTGAGCAGCGACTGCAGCAGTGCCGAGCCGAATCGGCCAGGATGGCGGAGCAGATAAGCCGGTGCCAGCAGCGACTGCAGCATCGGAAGCACAGCGGTCAGTATAGCGATAGTAAGCAGCGCCACTCTTGTTCCGGTAGGCAATAGCGGCGCCAACAGCACGATAAAATAAAGTCCCGGCGACATCAAGCTCCGCCGGAGATTGTCCACGATTTGCCAACGCGTAATTGCGCCGAGATCGACAGGTCTAGGCGTTCCTGCGCAGTCGCGCACCTGCCGCTTCAGCCAGCAGAGCAATTGCCAGTCACCGCGCACCCAGCGATGCAGGCGCATTTGCCAGGAACGGAACGTGGCGGGATGCCCATCCACCAGCTCGATATCCGAAAGCAATCCCCCTCGGAGGAAACCTCCCTCCAGCAAATCATGGCTGAGCACCGTGTTGTCCGGAATCCGGCTACTTAGCAGCTCTCGGAACATTCCCGCATGGAAAATCCCTTTGCCTGTAAAAATACCTTGCCCCACGCCGTCTTGATAAGGATCAGAAACGGCAAAAGCATAAGGATCTATGCCGGGATTGCCCGCCCAAAGCGCAGCCAGTCGCGATTCCGAAGCCGACCCGCTGCTGATGGCGATTCTCGGCTGCAGCACGGCGTAACCTTCCGATACTCTTGTTTTGGAAGAGTTGAGGCGCGGCGCATTGTACGGCAAATGCATCGTGCCAACCATGCGCTGCGCGCTGCCGATCGGCAGTTGGGTATCCGCGTCCAGCGTAATGACATAAGCAATCCGCTTATAAACAGACTTGTCTGATTCCACATGTTTAAAGTTGGTTGCAGACTGGCCATCCAGGAGCCGAGCGAACTCGACCACTTTGCCACGCTTGCGCTCCCAGCCCATCCAGACACCTTCCGACTCGTTCCAGCTGCGGGACCGTTGCAACAGATGGAATGTCGTACCTTCTGGACGGCTGTACTTCTCATTTAGTTCACGGATCGCCTGTGCAGCTTCCTCCACAAGCACCCGATCATCTTCTGTTTCTTCTGCTGCAGCATCCGGGAAGTCCCCTAACAGTGCGAAGTGAAAGTGATCATCCCGATTGGCTAAATAATGCAGCTCTAGACGTTTTGCCATTTCCCGTACTTCGGTTGAGCTTGACCAAATGACAGGGATGACGATCATCGTTGAAGCATCCTCCGTCACTCCGGAAGCAAAGTCATAACGAAGCAGCGGGCGTGTCGGCATCGTTCGGCCAATCAGACCATGCAGAAGTGCGACCGCCCATTCCGATGCAGGCAGCAGCACCAGAACACCGGCCAGCACCCAACCCCCAGCGTAGAGAGCATTACCCGATGCGCCTCCGATAACGAGCAGAAGTGCAGCTGCCAGCACGACGAAAAAGAGACCAAGCAGCGACAGATAAACGCCTGTCCTCCGCCGCATCAGGCCGCTTTCGGGAAGGCGGCGGGAGCGTATTGAGCTGGAAACCGCGTGCTGGAGTTTATGTCGCCCCTCTGGTTCCAGCAAATAATAGGCCGCATAAGCGGCGCGAGGTGGCAGTTCTGCATGCGGAAGCGAAGCGGGGGCAGAAGCCGCACCGCTCGCTGTAGCTCCGTTGCTGTCCGCAGCAATCGCGCCGATTGTCACAGAGCCGCTGTCATGCGCGGGAGACCCGCCGTTGTCCGCGGCTGTTTCGCCACTCGCGGCAGAAGCCGCACCGTTAGCGACTTCACCGGAAGTCGGCTTAGAGCCGCTGCGCCAAGCTTCAAGCTGCTCTGCCGACAGCTTGACCGCGTACTCAGCGGTCAGCTTCTCCGGCAGGCCCAGCCTAGCTGCAAGCCGGGCGGCTGCGGATCGAAGCGTAGCTCGGCTTTCCGAATCAAGCAAGCCGTACATACCGCTCGCTTCTGTACGCAGCACTTGCTCCGTCAGACTGAGCGTCTCCATCTCTTTTTCCCATGAGGTACGCTCGGCCGCTCGCAGACTTCCTATTAACCGTCCAGCCTCCATCTGATAAGAAGCTTGCAGCCGGGTTTCGTACGCATTCAGTCTGGACAAGCTCTCGCTGCTGTTGTCCAGCCGCAATAGCAGCCACTCTCGCACCTCCTCCGAATCATCCGCCCACTCCGACAGTCGGGATACCAAATGAGCGATGACAGCACCAGACAACATAACGTCGCGACCCGTTCTGTCCAAAGCTTCCGTCAACGAAAGCCTGTCCGGCCGCCCGCCAGCCGAGATGGCGCCGCGCAGAATACCCTCTACGCTCATGCAGGCGTCATGACGCTGCCTGACTTCATGGAATACTTCCGCCAACCTGCGAAAGATACAGCAGCGGAGCGCAAGCGACAAAGACCATATTTCCGCCAACGAAAGCACGGACACTTCCTGATAGGCATCTATGAATGCTCTGAAAGTCGGCAGAGAGTATTGGCCGGAGCCCGCATCCAAATAGCCGTCACAGACGGCTTCAACTCGGGTATGGCCGGAGCGCCGAATCCAGGGTAGACGGCTCAGCCCTCCCTCGCGCAGCTCCATTTGTGCATGATAACCCTGCTCCTCGATAAATTCGGCATGATCGAGCAGCCACTCTGCTGCGGGTTGCACACAATTTTGCGAGCTGCCAGCGGCTCGCAGCTGATCTGCGAAGTCCTGCATGGAGGCTAACCGCCTCGTAAGCTCCCTCTGCTGGCGGCCTGGCGAGCGCCCTCTTGCCGTATCCTGAATCAGGGCGAGCTGTCGAGCCGCCTTGATGTATACTTCCATCGTCGTCATGAGTCCCCCTGGGTTGCATGGATTGACTGGCCTTTTCGCGCCACCCCAATGAAGTGATGCCGGAAAAAGCCGTTACCTCATCTAAATATTCCCAAGGTTCGGTTATTTTATGATTTTGTCCGATAAGCTCGATGATACGATTCCAGCCGAAAATAAAAAAAGATCCGGCATTTACCGGATCTCCGACGGGCTTTTCCCCGTGTATTGCTTGAACTGTCTGCTGAAGAAAAAGATATCTCGATACCCGAGTGCATCTGCCACCTCGGTCACATTCATCCCTCCATGCATGAGCAGATGCTGGGCGCGCTCAATACGTGTGCGGATCATATACGTTTGCACCGGGATGCCGATAATCTCCTTGAACTTGATGCTAAAATAACGCGGCGAAAGCCCAGCTCGTCCAGCCAGATCTTCGACCCGGTGGGATATACCTGGGTTTTGGCGGATGAAGTTGGCGATTTCCTGGATCGCCTCCGTAAGCTGGTTGCTCGCTTTGCGCTCCACTGGCGCTTGCTGGTCATGCCGAAGCAGATGAATGATCACCTGCTTGAGAATGAGCCGCGCTTCCTCCTCAGCCGCGAAGAGGTTCACGAGGAACAGGCGGACGTAACGCGACAAGAGATATTCGAATTCCACCGTGTCCTCCAGAACACGATACCGCTCCGGCACCTCTCCCGAATCACCTTCGACATCGAAGTGGATGTAAGTGAGCACAAGCGGCTTCTGCGGATTGTGGACGGCACTTGTATAATCGCCTGGGCGAAAAAGAAAACAGCTGCCCTTTTCGAGCGGATAAGGCTCGTTGTTCAGCATCAATTCTCCTTCCCCGCTCCAGACATAGAACAGGTCATAATTCGCCATCGGCTTTTCGCGGCGAGGCCATTTCCAGCCTGGCTCGCAAACGATTTTGGCGAATGACGGCAACAAAACAAAAGATGAGGGCGATACGCGCAGCATGTAAGCCTCCCGATTAAATTAGACAATTCATTTATTTTCGTCATCATAACCCAGCAACTAGGCTTGCGGCAAGGCAGAGAAAGTTTGCTTTTTAAGTCTCCCGTCATGGATCAAATAATGGTATAATGACACCCGAACGTTCAACGCCTGCCGGGACCTGCACCGACGCGGCCCGGACACATCGATCCCCGGAAGGACGGAAGAGGAATCATGAACCCACTCGCCCAGCAGTTGAATACTGCGCTGGAAAAAGGCAACGCCCATGTCTTTGCCATGCTGTCAGATCTTGGACGGCAGCTGTATTTTCCGAAGGTAGGTATTCTGAGCCAATCGGCCGAAGCTAAAGTTAAAGCCACGAAGTTCAATGCTACCATCGGTATCGCTACGGAGAACGGTGTTCCGATGCATTTGAAGGCGATTCAGGACACGCTATCCGCGTATGATCCCAAGGATCTGTATGAGTACGCTCCTCCTGCCGGCAAGCCGGAGCTGCGTACGGCATGGCGCGAGAAGATGATTCAGGAGAACCCTTCCTTGAATGGTCGCTCCTTCGGCAATCCGATTACGACTAATGCGCTGACGCATGGTCTAAGCATTGTGGCGGATCTGTTCGCCGACACCGGAGATGCGGTTATCATCCCGGATAAGAATTGGGAAAATTACGAGCTGACCTTCGGCATCCGCCGCGGAGCCCAAATCGTTGAATACCCGCTTTACAACAGCGACAATCGCTTTAATGCTGCTGGCCTACGCGAAGCTCTCTTGGCTCAGCGTGACAAAGGTAAAGCTATTGTCATTCTGAATTTCCCGAACAACCCGACCGGCTATACGCCAGGCCGCGAGGAATGCGAAGAGATCGTAGCAGTGCTCAAGGCTGCTGCCGATGAAGGCATTCTTGTTGTAGCCGTCACTGACGATGCTTATTTTGGTCTGTTTTTCGAGGATTCCGTTCATGAGTCGCTGTTTGGACGCCTCGCGGGCCTGCATGAGCGCATCCTGCCGATCAAAGTTGATGGCGCCACCAAGGAAGAGTACGTATGGGGCTTCCGCGTCGGCTTTGTTACTTACGCAGCGGAATCGCCGGAAGTGCTCGCTGCTCTGGAGCAGAAGACGCTTGGCATCATTCGCTCCACCATTTCCAGCGGACCGCATCCTTCTCAAACCTTTATCCTGCGTGCTCTAAAGGATCCAGACTTTGAGAACCAGAAGGCTGAGAAATACGCCATCATGAAAAGCCGCGCCAACCGCGTGAAGCAACTTCTGGACAGCGATCGTTTTGAAGGCGCCTGGACTTATTATCCATTTAACTCCGGCTACTTTATGTGCCTGCGCCTTAATGGCGTAAGCGCCGAGTCCGTCCGCCAGCGTCTGCTCGAGGCATACGGCGTTGGCACGATCGCTCTCGGCGAGAGTGATCTGCGTGTTGCTTTCTCCTGCACAGAGGAAGCGAACCTCGAAGAGCTGTTCGATTGTATCTACCAAGCGGTGGGGGACGTTAAGCAGGCTTAAGCCTTGGGGTTCGCCTTCGGGTTCGCCTTCGGGTTCGCCTTCGGGTTCGCCTTCGGGTTCGCCTTCGGGTTCGCCTTCGGGTTCGCCTTCGGGTTCGCCTTCGGATTCGCCTTGCAGCTTCAAGCCCGCCATTCTTCGTTTGCTGGTCATAGTACTGGGGCCGTCCCGAAAGCCATCCGTTGGATGACTTAGGGGGCGGCCCCTTAATTGTTGACCTTTCAGTCCAACAATAAAGTTGATTGAGTTGATGGGTCTGAATCATTTTCGAATCTGATGCGATCGGGCGTACATTTGTGTATGAATTAATGTACCCTCATTCGTTACGAAACTGAGAAGCCTTATTCCAGCAAAATAGAGGAGATTCACAGCGTAACGAAACTGAGAGACGCTATCTGAGGGAATTTCACAGTAGAATCGTCATTTCGACCCAAATAACGTTTCTCAGTTTCGCTAGATTATTTTTCCCCTGTGTTTGAGGGGAATAAGCTCTATCAGTTTCGTTAGCGTCAGCATGGACCAGTTGGGAACCCTGAGTTTCCCTAGCGTGAAGCAAAGCGATAGGGCTTTCACAAAAAACGGAAGGAAACCGAGCTTTGGCTCAGTCTCCTTCCGTTTTGCTGTTATTAGTATGCGGCACCGCATTCAAAGTCGGAGACGCAGCAACCAGCAGCTTAGTTAAAGGAGCTGAAGATAGCATCGTTGAGAACGTTAGTCTCTTCTACTCCAAGCCTACACAGGCACTACTTGTCCTCTTCTACCTCAAACCTACGCCACCGTAGCTAATCGACTTTCCCACCATTCTGTGCAACTCCCGGTTATTCCTCTTCTTCCTCAAGCATCCCCCTTCGCAGCATACGACGTGGCCGCAGCAGCAAATAGAACAAGGCCAGCAACGCGGCCGCTACCGCCGGAATGACCGCACCTGCAATCAGTAGCGGCATGCAGCCGGCTAACCATAACAGTGTCCCGATTACGATAAGTGCGAAGCGATCCACAACCGCTGCAGAGCGCAGCCTTCCATTCTCCGGCAGCGGATACACATGACGCCATACAGTATGCCGATGCCAAGAGGCAAGGGCTCCAGACTGTAAACCGGCAATAACCAGGAAGAGCAGCAAACATGCGGCAGCTCCCCAGCCTTGAAGCCACTTGGCTTCACCAAGCCAGTAGCTGCTAAGCATACCCAGCAGCGTCAAGCGCAGCAGCATGCCTCCAAGCTCAGTACGCGCAATGCTAAGACTATACAGATAAGTATAGGTACTTCGGCGGCGCAACGGGATTCTCGAAGCGATCCAGGAAAAGTACGGTCGAGACCGCACACTGGAAGGCTGTGAGGGAACATCCGTGAACCAGCCGAAAAAGCGATTGTAACGCCCCTCTGTCCGCTCCTCTTCGCGAATCAACTGCTCCCAAGGCAGCCGAAGCCGCGCCGGAATCCGGGAGGCTTGCCACCACAAAATGATAGAGGGTATCGTTACCAAGAGGGCTTTAAATGGTTCGGCGGACAGCCAAAAATAGAGCATGCAAACGGTCAAAAGCAGTCTGAGCAGTTTCAACAAGCGACGGCTGATCGGCCACGCCGTCTGGCGTTCACGCCAAGCGGCGCCGCTTCCAAGCAGCTTGAGCGCAAGGACAACCACCAGCACCGTGACAAGGCTCGGCGTCCAGCCCGAAACAGCATCCTCCGGCACATGGGAACGAATCGGCCAATACAGGAGCAGTACAGCTGCTGCCAGCAAAAGCCCTCCCGGCAACGTATGCCGCCAAGAACGGCGCATATAACCGCCCATGGATGCCTCTCTGCGCGTGAGAAACACCAGATCCGCCGGCTGCAGCCAGGTGCGCATCGGATTCCAGTAAAGGACAGGAGCAAGCAGCAGCGTACCGACCGCTGCCGCCGGATAATTAGCCGGAATCCGGTCAATAAAGTCAGTATAAAACGCGGAACCGGTAATAATGAGAGCGAATAGCACGAGCGGCAAGCCGCTGCGTGCCATATCTCCCAGATAAGGCAGACAACTGCGGAAGAAGACGCCGGCTCTTCGGCGCCATTCTTTTTCAAGCGCCTCGTCCATCAGCGTCACTCTCCTCCACGACACGATAGAAGATTTCCTCCAGGGAATCCCCCTCCTGTCCTCGTGACGTTCTCACCTGATCCATCGTTCCCATTTCCTGAATCCTGCCTCCATGCAGCAGAATGAATCGGTCACAATAGGTTTCAACCGTGGACAGAATATGCGTACTCATCAGAATCGCCGCGCCTCTACTCCGTTCTAACATAAGTCGATCCAGCAGAGAACGGATACCAAGCGGGTCCAGTCCGAGAAAAGGCTCATCGATGATATACAAAGCAGGTCGAGCCAGCAGTGCATTCATCAGCATTACCTTCTGTTTCATCCCTTTGGAGAGATGAGCGGCACGAGCCGACTTTTTGGATGTCATGCGGAACTCGTCCAGCAGCTGTTCGGAACGTTCTCGATATTCTTGCTCTTCGAGGCCATACGCCATTGCAGTCAGTCTCAGATGCTCCTCAACAGTCAATTCCTCGAACAGGACGGGTACTTCCGGCACATAGGCAAAAGCTCCACGATATCGTTCCGGATCCTGATGAAGCGTCGTGCCAGCAATAAGCACCTCGCCGCGCTGCGGAGCCATCAGCCCAAGCAGATGTTTGACCGTTGTACTTTTACCGGCGCCGTTGAGGCCGATCAGCCCCATCATCTCGCCTGCCCGAACCTTAAAGTCCAGCTCATGAAGTACAGGACGTCGGGGACTATATCCGCCGGTCAACCCCTTCACATGAAGTACCTCATCTCCGAACCGCTCTTGGTCCATCTTGCGCTACCTCCTATCAATCAGCTCTTCACTGGTCCGTCATGATCCCTTTTGGCCTTAAGCCATTTTGGGGCGCCTTTGTTTTTGTCAGCCTTCGCTGCGCGTGGCTTAGAGGACTTGCCAGCAGCTCCAGCCGTCTTTGCCGACACCGAAGAACGGTTTTGGCCTGGCTTCCCTGTGCCTGCTGCACCTCCAGCTCCTACGGCTCCTGAAGCAGTTCCGGCTCTTGCCGGCCCCACACTTCCAGCTCTCGCTGTGCCTACATCTCCGGCTCTTGCCGCCCCCGTACTTCCAGCTCTCGTTATGCCTGAAACTCCAACTTTACCTGTGCCTGTAGAACTTCCAGTTCTTCCTACTCCTACTCCTACTCCTGCAAAACCAGCTCTACCTGTGCCTGCAGCACCTGATCCGCCGCCTGCTCCTCCAGCCGATCTGCCAGCTGGCTGTCCTGTAGTCCGTCCAGTGTCAGGAGTTGCAGCTTGCGCTGATACAACAGACGACTGGCCAGCTAAAGGTTCGCGCGTCCTGCTTCCAGCGCCGCTTGGAGCGGATGATGCAGAGTAGCTATATCCGGCAGCAGATGTTCCACCATACGACTGCCTATTAGCAGCTTTACCGCTATCCGATCCCTCTCTTGCACCTTTGCTTGCTACATCCGGTCTACTGCTATCTCCTCGAGCGCCACGGCTTCCATTAGCAGCATGACGAGGCAGATCCGCTGGATCCCACAGCTTGCCCTTGTACAGGACGCGTTCCATAAACTTGATCCCTAGCTTGCGCTCGTATTTTTCAATGTGATACTTCTCGTTCGGCGCGACAATCGAAAGCACCGTACCTACGCGGCCCATACGACCGGTACGTCCAGCGCGATGTACATACTGATCCGCGTCAGCCGGAGGCTCTAGATTGAGGACGAGCGGAAGTCCCGGAATATCCAGACCACGCGCCGCAACATCGGTAGCGACCAGCAGTTTGCAGCGTCCATCGCGGAAACGCGCAAGCGTCGCGGCCCGTTTTTGCTTATCGGCGTCGCCATACAATGTTTCTACCGCGAATCCCTCGTAAGCAAGCTTCGATTCATAGTTAGCGATCAGATCCGTGTTGTTGATGAAAAGCAAAGCCGAAGAAGGCTCAAGCAGCCGCAGCAGCTTGCGAGCCGTATCCAGCTTGTCACGCCAGTCACATACAACAAAATAATGGGAGATCGTTTCCGAAACACGCTGTTCCGGCTCGATATCGATGCGTACGGGATCCCTCATCCAACGCTTCTCCAGCGTTTTCATAATATCCGGGTAGGTAGCGCTGAAAAAGGCGATCTGCCTGCTCTTAGGCGTCGCCCACAAAATCGTCTCGACTTCGGTCGTTGAGCCAAGCGCGAACACCTGATCCGCCTCGTCCACTACAACTATTGTGGCTTGACTCAGCTTCAGCTTTTTGGACTTAACCAGCTCGTTCAGCCTGCCTGGCGTGCCAATAACGAGCTGCGGGTTAAGCTTGAGCTTCTCGAGCTGCCGCTTAACGGCCGCTCCGCCGATCAGCTGTTGCGTCCGGATTCCTAGCGGCTCTCCGTATTCCTGAGCGACTCGCACGAGCTGCATCGCGAGCTCTTGGGTCGGCGACAGGATGATAGCCTGAATCGATTTGCTCTGAGGGTCCAGACGTTGCAGCAACGGCAGCAAATAGGCCAGCGTTTTGCCGGTCCCTGTCTGGGAACCTGCTGATATATCCTTTCCACTCAGCAGCGGCGGGATGGCCTGCTCCTGAATAGGGGTCGGTTCTCCGATCCCGTTCTCCGCGAATCGTTCGCAAGCTGCCTCGGACAAACCGAGAGATTTCCAGCTTTCAAGTGACATGAATAAACTTCTCCTTCAATCCTGCTATTTTTTGTTGAGCATTGGTCCAGCGATACGATCCGTAATTCCCGGGAATAGCTGATAAATCTTAGTGCCGAAGGCTAGAGGCCACGGAATATTGATCTCAGCACGCGGCCGTTCGACCACCCCGGCGATCCGCTTGGCTACTTTTTCCGGTTTCATCATGAGCGAGCTAATATTCCGTGTATAATTGCCTTCTGGATCAGCCTGAGCAAAAAAGGGCGTATCAATCGGCCCTGGATTGACTGCCGATACATAAATACCGCTGCCGGACAGCTCCTGGCGAAGCGCATTGGTCATCCCAAGCACGGCATGTTTGCTTGCAGAATACCCGCTTGACTTAGCGGTCGCCATCTTGCCTGCAATCGAAGCAACATTGATGATATGACCGCTGCGCCGCTCGCGCATGTCAGGGAGAACCGCCTTGATACAACGAACCATGCCCAAGTAATTGGTATCCATCATCGCCTTAAAATCCTCCACCGGAGAATCTTCGAACTTCTTGAAAAATCCGAAACCAGCGTTATTGATCAGAACGTCGACATGGCCGAACTCCTCGCGAATGCTCTTAAACGTCGATGCTACCGATTCATCATCCGTTACATCCAGCTGTCTTACTCCGCAACGGGTAGGAATTTTTTGGGCGGCGTCGCGCAGCCTTTCCTCATTCCGTCCGCAGAGCACAGGTACTGCTCCAGCCTTCGCAAGATGGTACGCTACCAGTGATCCAATGCCGCTTGAAGCTCCTGTTATGACTACAACCTTGTTTATTTCCATCATAAGTCACCCTGCCCGCTTCTGTTTTTCATTAGAAACCACCTGAACCAAGTTTACTTTATCCGCCGCTTCATAGCAAAAACTCGAATCCAGATGATTTCTAATGATTCCTAGATGATTCCTCGACAACTCTTTAATCATACCTGCATGCCTGCCAACCCTATTTTGGCGATGTTCCATACGAAAAAAAGCTCCCCGAGGGAGCTTTGTCCTTGTTACGATGCCAATAGAACCTGTATATCCATCTGGCCGATCCCATCTATGATTACAGGCACGGTAATCGCTTTACGCGCCTCAAGCAACTGTATCTGATATTCTTGCAGAAGCGCTGGCGGCGTAATGTCTACATGAACGCCCTGGTTGGACAGCCTCGTGCTGGCATTGCCGCTGATCATATTGCTGAGCTCGGAGATCGCGCTCTTCCCCATCTCATCGAGAACTGAAATCTCGAAGCCACCCATCATAGCCGACACGATTTTGAGTGCCGAATCTTCGCTCAACCCAAACACGATTTCTCCATTGACCTGACCGATCAGCTGAATTTGAATCCAAATAAATCCTGTTTGACCTCGTAGCTCCTTGAGACCTACAGGTCCCGTCTGCGGCTTAATTTGTACGACCTGCTCTAGTACCATAACCGCAGATTCCAGGAAAGGATTGATAAATTCAGCTTTCATCAGCGCCATTTCGCTCCTTATCGATCGAGTTTAACACACTTATGTATAGGAGCTATTATACTAAATAACCCAGGACAAGTATACCAATAGTTGCATATACACTACTAAAGACCTACATTGTCAACCCTATTTTGGATCTAATTTTGGAACTGGGGGAATCGCTAATGTGCAGGCATTCAGCCCGTATTTACTTGTGGCACAAGGTGCTTGAAGACCTGGGTGAGCTTCGACTGATCTCGGAAATCCAAAAGGAAACGTTGTTTTACCTCGGTTGCCAAGGAGTAGACTATTTGCTCTATCACCGCTTTTGGGTTTTCAGTGGGACATTCTCCGCTGAACAAGCTGGGAGATTGCCTACGCAGCGAGCTGAACGGCGAGCAGGTAATGGAACTGCTGGATGCGTTCGCTGGCAGGCAGATCGGCTACGATAATGCGGATGATGCAATTGTATATGCTGCCGGATTTGTCCTTTAGTATACGATGGACAAGCTTTTTAGCGACGATGATTTGCCGCCGCCATCAGGATCTGACTTCAGCTTGAAATACAGCTTGCCTGATCCCATTCTGGACGGCATGGACAATATAACTGCTATTTATTATCCCATTCTCGCCCCCGCAATTAGCCGCGAGGATTGGAACAACAGTCTAAAGCATATGGCTCTGGCCCATAAGCTGGCGTCTAGAAGTCCCTTTTGCATCGAGTTCTGATGAAAAACAGACATTGTTCCGACGATAAGCCCGCTTCTCTAATGGAGGAACATCCTTCCTCCCTACTCTCAAGCAGCGCAAATGAGTCTGAAAGCTCCACCTCGGACGGGGAAGAACACTACGATGAGCAACTAATACTGTCAGAAGCTGCTCATCTGCTCTATGCAATCCTACGCTGGCTACGTGCCTCCTGCCTGCGATCCGATGTGTTGAAGGAGCCAGTCGTCTGCCTGGAAACAGCCGCTGCATCTGCTCACTGCGACTCATCATCAGCTACCGGCTAGGCTACACTACATAGCCTCCTGGTTATCCGCAGTCCCCTCCCTCCGACTACGCATACGGACGAGACGGAGACGATCATAAATCAGTTCTACCTTCATCCCGGCAACAGGCTCCGTACCATAAACCTTTTGCAGGATTGGCTTAAGATACTTGTCCCCATCACTCCTCATTGCTTCACGAATGCGCAGCAACTCCTCTTGCGGCACTCCTTCCAGCTCTCTTGCAATTAGCGGCTCCAGATCATACCCCTCCTGATCCAACTGCTCAATCCGCTCCATCAATTCACGCCTCGCCAAGCCTGTATCGGCCTGTAGCTGCTCAAGCGTTTTTTCCGACTGTATGCCTTCCAAAATCATGCGGCTAGACTGTTGGCGGTCCAAGCGATTTTTATACTTGTTTTCTTTCTGTTTGTACAGCCACTGAATATAGGCTTTAGGATCAAGCGACTCCTGCACCCAGTCGAGCGGAAAGGCCCTTGGCTGTAGAACTCCTACGGTAATAGCCAACACCTCTGCGCTATAGCTGGCACTCTTGCCAGGTCCCCATCCGGGAATTTGCGAGAGTTCTTCCGCCGTTTGAGGCACGAAGGCGCTAATCATCATCAGAGTTCGATTCGTCGCGACCAGAAACGCCGACTTTTTGTCCGTAGAAGCTTTGACACGGCGCCAGTCGCGCAACGACTCGTAGAGAGCAGTATCCCCATGGAGCTCTCCATAACATTGAAGCAGGCTTACGAAGCCTCCATTTCCCACCGGGCGCTCGTCCAACATACCGTCAATTAGCGGAGTAAAGCCCTCTCCCATGCGTACTGCCACTCCATGGCGGAATGCATTCATCATTTCCTCCCAGGATGAGCCTTCGTACCACAAATCCGCCGATTCAGAGCTACCATGCCGACTTCCATTCCAAACGACCGACCACATCCCCTGCTGCTCACAAATCGTCAGCTGAGCATTGTCCAGCCTGCCGTCTCCAAGCGGTTTTTCAAATGAATTCAAAAATACGATCTGCATGCTTGTCACACCTCCAGGTTTTAGGCCAGCAAGGAGCTGAACGACAAAAAGCACCTCTCCCGCCTGTGAGCCACAGGCAAGAGAGGTGCTTCCTCTCGATCAATCCTTATCTGGTAACTTTATCCTAGCACAGCATACTCCGCTCCTGCAATTGCAAATTTAATGAGACTGATCCGGCGGGGCAAGCTGCTGATTCCGTGGTATACTTACAGCACTAAGCGGACATAGTCCGCCATCAATTGGTAGCGTATATGGAGGTAACGACAGCATGCAGCTGAAGGATTATGATTTCATGTCGGACTCGACGGAACAAACCTCGACCCGCTTTGTAACTTTTATTACACCTGGTCTCAAACGCTTCGACCTCGCGGTCACAACGACTAACCGCTTTTATGGCAAAAAGCTCGTCACAGATTTACAAGGCGGCCGCACCGCCATTATCGGCCAGGACGATCTCGAAGAAGAGGGTTATCTTGAACATGTGTTCAAGCTCGATGAGGAGGAGGCTTCCGAGTTGGCCGAATTTCTATCGCTCGTCGTCGGCGAAGTGAATTTTACCGACTAAGCAGGTTAAGCTACTACAGCATGCCAAGCTGGGAGCTGCGTGTCCGTTCCCTTTTGAGGAGGTTGCTGTAAGATGTTGAATGAGCAGGAAGATGGCAAGTTTATCGGAAGGCCCGACACCGACGCTGCCACCGAAGAGTCTCGCCAAGAGAAATACACCGATCTATCCACAGTGGAATCCAGTCGAAATGACCTCACCTTCGAGGAATTCCCCGAAGGCCCTTACGGAGCCAGCTTCCACCCGGAAGAGGCGACCAAAGAGACTCCTTGGAGACCCCAGCAGCGACAACCGAACCGTTTTGGCTACGAGAACCGACGCCTGCATGGTGAACAAGAACGTGATTATCCAGGGGATGACCGCAGCGGAGCCGGCAACGGCTCTGTACCGGAAGGGACGCAGCAGGCTTAACACATTAGGTGCAACACAATGGGAATAACTCAACTTAAGCATTGACCTCGACAAAAAGCCGTGCGACCCTTAAATCAAGGGTCGCACGGCTTTTGTTGTTTTCATTCTACCTACTTATCCTTGGCCCTAACCTACAGTAGCTGGCTGCAGGCTAAATCCAGCTGAATAGCGTCAGCACAATGCCGATCAAGAAACCACAAACCGCGCCGTTGACGCGAATCCATTGCAGGTCACTTCCAACCTTGGTCTCCAGCATGTCGACCAGATCCTTGTCATCCAATTTATTCAGATTTTCGCGTACGAGCAATCCAATGCGGTAATGGTTTTTCTCGATAACCTGAACAACCATAGCGGACAAGCGATCCTCCCAATGGCGAACCAGTTCTTCCTCTTTGCTTAGCCTGTCACTGACCGCCCGCACCGCTGCGACGACCAGTTTACCACCCTGTTGTTTGTCTTTCTCCAGCCAATCCAGCAGCTTGCGCTGCAGCTCAAGCGCCTTAGCACTGGCGAATTCACCAACTTCTGGCGCCTCCAGCTTGGAAGCAGCCCATTCCTTGGCCTTGTCCAGGCTCTCTTCATCCTCGGCCAGACCGAGCAGCCTGGAACGGAGTTGCAGCAACAGCTCATCCCGTTGGCGACTGCCCGGAGTTGTCAGATCCTTCACTCCAGACAGAAGCATATGCTGGAGCATGGCGCCCATTTTGTCCTCGTTCATGAAACCGGCAAATGCTTGCACCGCAAATCCCATAAAACCGCCGACTTGCAATTCCTGCAGCTTGCTCTGAGCCATCTCGCCAAGCATTTTGCCAGTAGAGGGCTTGGCAATCCAGTCAACAGCCTGATCTAGAACATAGTCCAGCGCCTTCTCATCCAGTTTCTCCCGAATAAGAGTTGTTGCCACCTTCTCCACTCCTAGCTTCAGGTCAGCCCGGCGGGCATAACCTGCTGCTCCTTGCAGCAATGAGCCTGCCAGCTTGTCCAAAGGCAGTCTTTCCACTACTGCCTGGAGTGCTGTCAGCACTGCTTCCCTGTTGGAGCGCTTAGCCAGCTGTCGAACAATCAATTGCCCTGCGCCCTGGATCAAGTTGAGTTTGCGCAGTCGTGCGCTAATGCTCTCCTTGTTCAGCAACTCGGTTTCCAAAGAGGACACAAGCGAGTTGATGAGCTTCGGCTTGTTTTTGACAATCAGATTGGTGTGGGGAATTTTCAGCCCCAGTGGATGGCGAAACAACGCGGTTACAGCGAACCAGTCGGCGATACCTCCGACCACTCCTGCCTCAAAACCACCCTGCAGCAACTGCAGCGCCAGGCGCTCATCGTTCATAAATGCTGTCGTAACGGCAAACCCTGCTGCCATAACCGCCAGCGAGGCGCCGGCCGCGTATCTGGTTTTCATTGACTTTCCCCCGATTCGGCTTTTAGCTTCTATTTCTGATTATACCCAAAATACAGCAGAATCGAAAATTGCCTAGTTGGCAAACAAGATAAGGCCGCAGCAGGCTGCGGCCTTATCTTGTTAAAATACCTTCGCCGTAATCGGCTGTCACGACCACTCGCAAATCTTAAAACCGGTTCAACTAATGTCGGACTGACATAGTTAGTATCGGATTGCCCCAGCTTTTAGCCAGCTATCGCCAGCTAAGCATCACTCAGCCGACAGCGATCCAGTTCACCGTTCCGCTTGGTGCTGGCCCGAAGCGCGTGCGGACAATGGCCAGTACAGCTCCATCGGCCGACTTGCTGCGGATAATAACGCTGCATGAAGGATGATCACAGGAAGCCGTCAGTGCGTAGGCGGTATTGCCAAAGCTTTCGGGGAAGTGGATAGGAAGCTCTACTTCTCCTGCTGTTTCCTCAAAGTCAAAGGAAACTAGCCCAAACTTAGGCTGAACGGAATTTATCGGCTGTACGATTGGCTGAATTGGATTATTTACCGCTTCGCGCAGCTCCTCTACGCGCATCAGACAGCGGGACTCAAAAGCGGAGAGCTCTGTCGTCAGTCCGTCATACCTGGCCGCAAAGCCCGCTTGCGCCTGCTCTTGACGGGACTGGCTGGCAGCGAGCTCTGCCGCAAGCTCCTCACATCTTGCCTTGAAGCCAGCTTGCGCGTTCAGATGGCGTGCATTCGCTTTTGCTGCTTCGGCTGCCATCTCATCGCATTTTGCTTTGAAGCTTGCTTGAGCGTTCACAAAGCGAGAATTCGTCTCTTCAGATTCGGCTACCACAGCAGCCAACTCGTCGCATCTCGCCTCAAGGCTCGCCTGGGCGAGCAAATATCGGGCATTCGCCTCCGCTGTCTCTGCGGCCAGTTCATTATATCTACCCTCAAGGCTGGCCTGCGCCTGCACATATCGGGCATTCGCCTCCGCCGCCCTGTCCGCCTCAGCGGCCAGCTCATCACATCTCGCCTCAAGGCTCGCTTGCGCCTGCTCCTGGCGCGCAGCAGCTTCCGCTGTCCTTGCCGCCTCAGCAGTCAGCTCGCTGCATCTCGCCTCCAGGCTCGCTTGCGCCTGCTCCTGGCGCGCAGCAGCTTCCGCTGCCCTTGCCGCCTCAGCAGTCAGCTCGCTGCATCTCGCCTCCAGCCTCGCCTGCGCCTGCTCATAGCGCGCAGCAGCTTCCGCTGCCCTTGCCGCCTCAGCAGTCAGCTCGCTGCATCTCGCCTCCAGCCTCGCTTGCGCCTGCTCCTGGCGCGCAGCAGCTTCCGCTGCCCTTGCCGCCTCAGCAGTCAGCTCGCTGCATCTCGCCTCCAGGCTCGCTTGCGCCTGCTCCTGGCGCGCAGCAGCTTCCGCTGACCTTGCCGCCTCAGCAGTCAGCTCGCTGCATCTCGCCTCCAGGCTCGCTTGCGCCTGCTCTTGGCGCGCAGCAGCTTCCGCTGACCTTGCCGCTTCAGCAGTCAGCTCGCTGCATCTCGCCTCCAGGCTCGCTTGTGCCTGCTCATAGCGCGCAGCAGCTTCCGCTGACCTTGCCGCCTCAGCAGTCAGCTCGCTGCATCTCGCCTCCAGGCTCGCTTGCGCCTGCTCATAGCGCGCAGCAGCTTCCGCTGCCCTTGCCGCATCAGCAGTCAGCTCGCTGCATCTCGCTTCCAGCCTCGCTTGCTCCTGCTCATAGCGCGCAGCCACTTCCGCTGCCCTTGCCGCCTCAGCAGTCAGCTCGCTGCATCTTGCTTCCAGGCTTGCCTGAGCGTCTTCATAGCGGGACTCAAACGCAGTAAGCTCTGCCGTGAGCTCCTCACACTGCACACCTAGAACCGACAGCTCCCGCTGCAGCTCTTCCTTGCCCCCTGCTGCGACACGTCGGAGCTCCAAAGTAATCTCCTCGCTGAGGGACGCCAAGCTGATCGAACCGATTTGCAGTTGCGCAGCACCTACACTGCCCGGCGCCAAATGATGGCTCTGCACCGCTTCGGCTGCGACATGGTCGCTGAGCACACTGCCTCTCTTCAGATGGCCGTTATGCACCGAGCCTGCTTCCAGAGCAGCCGATCCGACGCTGCCGGGTGCAAGATGGCGGCTTTGTACAGAAGATTCGGCCAGCTGCTTGGAACCGATGCTGCCCTCCTCTATTTGTTCCGCTCCGACTGAACCGCTTGCCAATCGGCTTCGCTCAACCGCTCCGTCCTGAATATGGGCTGCACCAACAGAGCGAAGCTGCAACTGTGCTTGCCCTACTGCTCCTGGAGCGAGCTTAGCATTAGAAACGCTCTGGTCCGCCAGCTTTTCCAGCGTTACTGCGCCTTCCATTAGCTTCTCCGTCGAAATGGATTCCGGGGCCAGCTTGAGTGAGCTGACCATATAATCAGCCAGGTGGCGAGCCGTAACTGACCGCCCAGCCAACACGCGGCCGTCCACAATTCCGTCTGCCAAATGGTGATTGGCTACCGCTTGCTCCCCAATGGAGCTCGCGCTGATTGATTCCGGCGCGAGATGTGCCGCCTGCACAGCGCCTACTTGCAGCTTTTCGGAGCTGACGCTGCCTTGGGCAAGATGGCGCGTCTGTACCGCTTCATAAGCCAGCTTCGCGGAGCTGACGCTGATATCCGCCAGCTTCTCCGCTGTCACTGCTTGATTCGATAGCTTGCTCGTTGTTACCGAGTCCGCCTGCAGCTTTTCCGAACTTACGCTCTCTTCTCCCAATTGACGACTGCTAACAGCGCCCGGTGAAATATGGCGGCCTTCCACCCCATCCGTCCTCAGCTGCTCACCGCCGACTGCTTCCCCAGCGATAGCCTCTTGGCCGACACTTCCTGCTCCCAGTTCACGGGCGCCTACGGCTCCCTCGACCAGATGTTGAGGCCAGATACTGGCTTCTTCCAAGTGACGCCCCTGCACAGCGCCTGCTTGGATCTGCTCCGAACCGACAGCGCCTGCTTCCAAATGCCGTGATTGAACGACTCCATCCTGCAGCTTCTCAGCCGTTACCGATCCATCCTGCAGCTTTGCTGTAGATACGGCCTGCTCGCCGAGCTTGGCATTGTCGACCGAACCGCTTGCAAGCGCAGATGCACCAATCGATTCCGGTCCATAGAGGCGATATGTCAGGCTTTCATCTGCAAGAAATTCCGCCGTCAGGGAACGCGGTTTGATATGACGAGCCTCTACAGAGCCATCTTGCAGCTTATGGCCAGGGAAGCTGCGATCCGCCAGCTTTTCAGGCGTAATACTGCCATCCCTAATTTTGGAGACTGTTATACTGCCATCTTGCAGCTTACTGCCACCGACAGCACCGTCGGCCAAATGCTCCTCAAATATAGATTCCGAAGCAAGCTTGCTTGAGGTGACGGCGCCCTGCTGAAGCTTGATCGAGCTTACTGAGCCATCAGCAAGTGAAGCCTCGCCAACGGCTTCCTTCGCCAGCTTGCCGGACGTTACGCTCCGAGCGGCCAGCTTTTCAGACAGCACTGATCCATCCGCAAGATCGGACCCGAATATAAGTGGAATGGCGCTTCCCGGTGCGCGCCTCTCCTCCAGCATAGCGACCAGCATTTCGTTCATCTCAGCCGAACTAATCGGTTCAGCCTCACCGCTCGGTTCAACCTGGTCCTGCACTGCGTCCTCCGCAGTTTCTTCTAGTACAGCCCGCTCTTCATCAGTCGGCAGCAGCTCATCTTCAATTTCCAGTACTGCCGGCTCAGGCGGTGCCTCCACCCGGCTTATTCGGATCTTCTCACCGTACTTCATGTCATCAATCCACTGGATTTCCGAGTAAGTGGGGTTTTCCACCTGTAAAATCTTCTTACGGGGCTTCGGCAGCTTGCCCTTCCGGTTGTTTGCCATAGTCCTCTCCTTCGATTCCGACATCATCAGAGCTACTATATGCACGAGGCTAGGCTTTTTTACCGGTTGTGGACAGCCATCTCGACAAAAAAAGTCTGTCCTTCGCCTTAAACGGCAGTCGGACAGGAACATTTTACAAAATAAAAAAAGCCGCCAGAAGATCAATCCTCCTGAAGCCGGCTCATGAATTCCTCTACTGCACTATAGCCCTGTTGCTGCAAATACCAGTTGTTAGCGGCAGCCTCCACTAGGCTGGCCACGTCGCGGCCAGGCTGCAGCTGAATTTGAATATGCGGAATTTTGACACCCATATAATCGGTGTACCTTTCCTCAACTTCAAGATCATTGTTCAGGTCGTTGTCCTGCCATTTGGTCAACTCAATATCAAGCGCGATACGAGTCTCCTCTTGGAAAGCTTTGCGCCCATAAAGCCTTACGACATTGATAAGTCCGATGCTGCGCAGCGCGAGGAACTCTTTCGTTTTGCCGTTATGTGTGCCAAGCAGCGTCCTCGGACTTAGCTTTTTGAGCACGATCACATCATCAGCTACTAGTCGATGGCCCCGTCTGATCAGAGAATGAGCGGTCTCACTTTTACCAGCGCCGGAAGCTCCCCTTAGCAAAATGCCAATGCCTGACACATTCACGCAAACGCCATGGATACCGATATGTTCGGCCAGCTCTTTGACCAGATAAGCATCCATCATCGCCATGAACTCTGCTGTTGACTGACTCGTACGCAGAAGAGGAATTCCTTCCTCCTCACAGTATCGCATCAAGTATTTGAGTCCGTCCTGACCTGCGGTAACAATAAAGCAAGGCGGATGGTATTTGACGATATTGCCAATATGAAGATTGCGCTCCAGCTCCGTCAGTTTAAGCAGATAGGTGATTTCCTTAATACCAAGCACCTGAACCCGCTCCATCGGAAAATAATCAAAATAACCGACAAACTCCAGTCCTGGCCGATGACCTCCCGGCTTGGTCACTTCGCAGTCGAGATTCCTCTCCCCCGCGAGCACCTCCAGCTTGAAATGATCAGCAAGGCGACGAACCGTCATGGTACGTTTGCTCATGTTCAGGAATCTCCCTCCCGTGGATCAACGTGGATCAATCCCTAGCTCATAGGTCAAATAACTCTGTTCAAGCACGTAACCTTGGGACTCATATAGTTGTCTAGCCCTCTTATTATCCGGCGCTGTTGACAGTTGGATGTAGGCCGCTCCCGTGTCCCTCGCATGCTGCTCGGCAGCTTGAAGCAACTTGCGTGCTGCTCCCTTGCCGCGCCAGCCCTCATCTATGTACAAGTCGTTCAGAATCCACGCGCGGCGCATAGAAAGAGAAGAAAACACTGGATAGAGCTGCGCAAAGCCGATTCGCTCTTCTCCGAATATCGCAACTAAAATAATAGAATCCTGCCTCTGGAGCCTCTCTTGGATGAACAAACGCGCGCCATCCATCTGCTCTTTCGTGTCCGGATGACCATAAAACTGCCGATATTGATGAAAAAGCAGGGAAAGCTCTTCTGCCATCCCGGTATCAGAATGCTGCGCCTGAACAACCTGGAGGAAGCTGCGGTAGTTGTTCTCGTCCTTATACTGGTTCACTTTGCATACCTCCATAAAAGCTTTTTTTCACTTTAGCCGGATTGGCTGCAGCGCCGCCATGGAGAATGATGCCGAATACATGGATCGTATGACAGCTCTAGCTTAAGCTTGAGGTTTGAATCCCTCTTCCAAGAGATACTCCTCTGCTTCATCATAGGTTTCAAAAGCCATCTCCAAATTCAGTCCCGCGTAAAGGTACCAGAGATCCTCTTCATTACGCAGCTCAAGCGAGTTGCCTTCGGCATTCATCCAGCGACTCTTAGTCATCCGCCTGCGCCTTGCGGCACGACTCTGTCCCGGCTCCTGAGCAGGAGCAGACGGAGCTTTGGAGAGGGAGGCGATTGAGGCCGAGGTCAAACGGCGCAGCTCTTCCGCGTCCATATCCCGGATGCTGGTGTAACCTTTATCATCCGTTTCATAACCGTCCAAAAGACCGGCGAATATATAACCGCTTCCGTTTGGATGCAGACGATATACAACCGTCTTTTTCTCGTGAAGACTTCCTTCAAAATGAAAATTAACCCTGCCCATCGACACATCGTTGCGCGTCAGCTTCGGGAAAGAAGAAAAAAGCTCTAGTTTTTCTTGGAAAGATAACATGGAAACCTCCGGTAATGTAATGAGTTGTACCTTGCATTATATCACAGAAGGCTGCTAGCTTTAATTTCCTTGACTGTAGAGCTGAGCGCGGCGGTTGAACCCTTGGAACCGAGTTTCCTGATAGGTAATTTGTCCCTCATCTCCCACAACGAGCAAACCTCTGAACTATTTATGCTCCCGTTTCAGCTTGGAGAATAGAACCGCATCGACGAATTTCCCTTTTTCGAAAGGCTTTGTTAAACCTTAATGTTGATATTTGATAATTACGAACAAATGTTCTATTATAGAGATAACAATTTTGGTTCGGAGATGACTTGTCTATGGATTTAAAGGAGCTAAAAAAGCTTGTTGATACATTAGACGATAGGGGTAAGCAGGAGCTTATCTTCTTTTTGCAATCCCGAACCAAGGGTGTGTCGGTTCCCGTTCGAGCAATTGACGAAATCCAAGAGCAGAAGCACAAAGATGGGCTTGTTTGTCCGCATTGCAAAACCCATTCTGTCGTTCGTTTTGGGAAGTACGCTGTAAAAACACGTGCTGGAGAGGTTAAACGTCAGCGTTACCGCTGTAAATCCTGTCGCCAAACCTTTAATGACCTTACAAACACCCCTCTTCAACGAACGAGAAGAGCACATGTGTGGGTTCGTTTCATTGAATGCATGATTGAGGGCTATTCGCTGAGAAAATGTGCCGAGCAATTAAACGGCGAAGTCACACATGTCACCTTGTTTTACTGGCGACATAAGATTCTTACTGCCCTGAAACAGTTTCCAACCGAATCATTCCAAGGTATCGTTGAAATGGACGAGACCTACTTTCTGTACTCGGAAAAAGGCAAGCGGAACATCACCGAACGCAAGCCACGTAAACGAGGCGGAAAAGCTAAATATCGTGGCATAAGCAAGGACCAAGTGTGTGTCCTCGTTGCCCGTGACCGTCAGAAAATGACTTACTCTGGCGTTCTTGGGCGTGGTCGCATTCGGACAACGAAATTAGATGAGGCGATTGGCGGATATCTATCGGACTCAAACGTGCTTTGCACGGATTCCTGGCGGGCATTCAGCTCCTATGCGAATGCAAAAGGCTTGGCTCATTACCGATTTAAGTCCGACGGAAAACAACGTGTCAAAGGCGTGTATCATATCCAAAACGTAAACAGCTATCACAGCCGCTTGAAGAAATGGATGGACCGCTTCAATGGTGTTGCAACCAAATATTTGCATAATTATTTGGCTTGGTTCCGTTATATAGACAGCAAGGAATATGAGAATACCTTATCGAATAAGAAAAATATGTTGGTCAAATCGTGTCTGTTTACTGTCACCGACACGAACACAAAGCTTCGGCTTTCTGCTTATTCTTATTAAGCTAACTGGCAGAATTCTCGAATAGAAATGTCTTACATAAACATTGTGAATGCTTTATAATGACAGTCAATACGAAACCACTTATTAGGAGGTTGTCATATTGGAAACTGCTCAACTTATCACTCATGATAATCGTAAGATTTATCCTCATGTTTACTCTGTGAAACCAGGACCAGTACAAATTTTGCGTGTTCCTAAGATGCAATATGTATCCCAAGAAATGAGAACAGCTTTCCATATGAACTGGGCTGGACGCCCAGAACCATTAGATGAACAGTGGATTGTATGGAAAGTAGTGAACCAGTTGAAGCAAATAACAAAGAACTCAATGGGATATAAGTTTAAGTTAATGCCCCCCGAGATTATTTGGCGTAGTAAAAGTGTTGATGATAAATATAACGTTACTCATATGATGCAAGTTCCAGATTGTATTACTTCGGAAATTTACGAAGAGGCAAGAGCAAATGTCGAGAAGAATTTACGTGGGCAAACAATTCCTAAGACCAAGTTTGTAGGAGAAGAGTTCACTATATGTGCTCAAAAACTTCATATTGGACATTATCGTGATACACAGTCAACTCTACAAGAAATTGAAAATCATATTGAAGAGCAAGGGTACCGAATCAAAGGCAATCGAAGAGAAATTTATCTGACACCAGCTATGCAGTGTCATCTACCTGAAACATGGAAAACGATTGTAAGGGTCGAAATCGAAAAACTTGACTGAGCTAACGGGACACGATAACTCAATTAACCGCCTTTTCACAAAGGTGGTTTTCTTATGGTCACAAATCAACATTAGAATTTAACATAGCCTTTCGAAAAAATAATCCCGCAGCAGTCCTTCTTCCTTAAGTCCACATTTCTCCAGTAGCCGGCGAGAACTGATGTTGTCAGGATCGATGAACGCCTCCGCACGGTTAAGTCCCATGCTTTCAAAACCAAATTCCAGGATAGCTGAAACCGCTTCCGTCATATACCCTTTCTGCCAAAAATGCGGATGCAGCTCATAGCCAATTTCGGCTCTGCTATGCTCCCGCTGCCAATTATGATAACCGCAAGTTCCTATCAGTCGATCTTCACCGCGAAGCGTGATGCCCCATCTCAAAGAAATTCCACTGTCAATCCGCTCGTTGAAACGCCGGATCTGTTCCTCTGCCTGACGTAGCTCCGTAAACGTCTCCAAATCATAATATTCCGTGACTTCATCCAGGGAAAAATAAGCGTACATATCCGGCGCATCTTCCAGCTTAAGCCTTCGCAGATGCAGCCTTGGCGTATTCAAAGCTACAAACTCTGTCATCTATTAATCCCTCCATCGTAATCTATCGTATTAGAATAGAAGATATGGAGTATTTTTACAATCCCCGGTTCAACTTAAAAAGAGACGCACTGGCGCCCCTTATAACCGCACTATTTGATCGCATTTCTTATGATCCTGTTCCAGGAACGCAGCATTCGCATGCGACTTTGATCGTTTTGAATGAGAGCCTCAAATTTCTCATACGATTTGGACAAATCCCACTCCAAGCGATTGTTAAAGTATTTGCTGGCCATGCCATAAAACAAGTGGGGATAAAGCAAATCCGCATAAATAACTCTGCATTCTTCTAGTTTAAGGGGATGAGTCCCATGATAAGCACGCAGCATAGATGTTGCTTTGAGAATGCTCCAGCCTTTTTTCTTCATGATTTTATTAAATATTTTGCGGATATCTCTTGCAGGAAGATCAATGGTCAGTGAATCCAAGTCAATGACGTGGTAGCCTCTGCGCGCCTTGATCAAGTTTCCAGCCGCAAAATCCTGATGACATAAATTCCGATTTATCGATACTTTGTTTACCCAATTTAGATACGCTTTACCTTGGATGATTCCCAAAGCCTCTTTACCTTGAGCTATAAAACGATCGACATGTTTCAAATAGAGCTTTGAAAAGTCGTTGTCATTCAATTTCGCTACCGCTTTGTACAACTCAAGATTGTCCAGATGGCTCTGGTATGAGCTTTCCCAGCGGCCGAGATGACTACGTTCTCTTGTATCAGACTTGGATTGAAACCCTTGGGAAGCTTTATGAAATCGGCCCATCTCTCGCATAATCAAATTCATTTCCCTGCGCGTATAACTCTTTGGCGATGTACCTGAAACCGCGTCAGAAAGAACATAACTGCTGCCACTGGCATCGTCGGCAAAGTCTGCACCTGAGCGCGTAGCTACAATTTTCGGAATCCTAGCACCGTTTTTTTGCAGATGTTTAATCGCTTGTAAGAGGAAGAGCAGACGATCTTTGTCAGCCGGAGATTTTTTTAAAATCTTCGTCCCTGAGGACGTTTCAATACTCCAGGCCGCTTTTTTACCTTTGTCATTAATCACTTGGATATCTTTAACACTGAGAGGGTACTTGGACAGAATAGCTTTAACATTGGACTCGTTCTCCATATTATTTACCAGCCCTTAGCTTTCGCGTCGATGTTTGCTGCTTCGGCTTCTGCTTCGGCTTCTGCTTGCCCGTTTGAGATGTCCCTTTGCGCTCTCCTCTTTTAGCTGGTTTACGCAATACGCCCATCTTTGTCGGTTCACTATTATAAGCTTCCATGTAAACTTTATTGAATCGATTGGCCACATGAGTAAAGGTGAAGGCAGTGTCTACCAGTTCCCTTCCTTGGCGCGCCATGTTTGCAGCATCCTCTTTATCAGTCAGCATAATATCAATAGCGCTTGCGAACGATTCCGGCTTATTATATTCCTTTACAATATATCCATTGACTCCGTGCGAGATGACCTCGTTATTGCCGCCGCGATCTGTCGTAATAACTGGTGTTCCGGCGGCCATCGCTTCGTAAAGCACACGCGCCAGCGGCTCCTGCCATTGCGAGCTGCATACAAACACATCGCCCATCAAGAAATAATTTTGAATCTCATCCGAGGGGACATATTTGGTGAAAATCACCTTATCGCCATAAGGCTTAGCGAGCTGTTTTAAAATCCGTCCATAGTTATCTACTGCATCGTCGCTGAACCACCTTCCTCCGACGATAACTAAAACCGCATTGGGATGTTTCTTTAAAACCGAGTCCATCGCTTGGATGAGCAGATGCGGGCCTTTTTTGACGCTGAGGCGACCGACAAATAAAATGACTTTTTTATTTTTTAGATTATATTTGGTACGCAGCTCTTTGCGTATCTCCTTGCCTTTATCTGTCCAACGCGGATGAAAAGTAGAGGGATCAAAGCCTGAATAAACCGCCTTGACTTTATTTCCGGAACCGGCGACCCGATCGGTCACCGTCTTTTTGATAAATTCGCTGACCGTCGTAATTTTGGTAGCATAATTCACACATAGCTCCGCATCTGCATCGGATAGTTTGTGGGTGGCAAACATCTCGTTATGCAGGCTGACAACAAAGCGACTGGAAGGACTAGCGGCCTTTAGCTTAATCAAGTTTTTAGGGCGGTTGTACACATGTACGACATCATACTTATGCTGTTTGAGCGATTCAGCAACTTTCGTGATGTATCTATCCCGTGGATAGCGGTAATAAGTTACACCCTGAATGACTTCATAATTGGGCAGCTTCTCATCGGTAATGGAGTACACGGTTACCTGATGTTTCCTCGACAGGATTGGCAGGATACCGTCAATCATGATTTGAATCGCTCCGCCTTTGACTGCAGGGCTAGGAAGCTTTTCGGTGCAAACGAATGCCAGCTTCATTTTTCTATGTGCCTCCTCCTAGGTCAACTGTACAGCTTCATGAGATCGTACATTTCCAGAGGCAGTCCTTTATCAAGCGTCACTTCCGGTTTGTAACCGAGCAGCCGACTCGCTTTGGAAATATCCGCCCATGTATGCTTAGGTTCACCATGCGTTGTCCCGGTATAGATGACTTTAGCCTTGCGTCCGATCAGCGTCTCCAGCCTACTAATGATCTCGTTCACAGAAGAGCGCTCGGCACCTCCGATATTGATCGTTTCTCCAATTAAACCTGGTCGCAGGCCGGCAGCAACCGTTCCTTGAATACAGTCTTGAATAAAGGTAAAATCTCTAGTTTGCGTGCCATCCCCGTAAACGTAAATGGGCTCGTCGGCAAGCATGCGGCGAATGAAAAGGTGAAAAGCCATATCCGATCGCTGCCTTGGACCGTATACCGTAAAAAAACGGAGAACGACTGTTGGCACGCCATCGTTGACCCGATAAACACGGCATAACTGCTCGCCGGTCTGTTTCGTTATACCGTACGGCGATAGCGGCGTCAGCTCTGCCTCTTCGGGTACTTGGCCTATTTTTTCGCCGTACACAGATGAAGTTGAAGCAAAAATTAGTTTCTGGACTCCTGTGCCGCGACAAGCTTTAAGGATTTGCTGGGTCGCCAAAATATTGCTGCTAACGTATTCGGAGAATGAGCTGCCAAAGCTTGATCTGACGCCTGGAATACCCGCCAAATGGTAGATCATATCGACATCTGCGAGTTCTTTTGTCCAATCCAGCTGCAGCATATTTTCCTTGATGAGGGTGAAACGGGGATGATGCAGGAAAGAAATCATATTTCGTGTTCCAATTGTCTGAAGCTCCTCACGGAGAAATCCATCAACACCAATAACCTCATGCTCGGTTTCATTCAAAAAATATTCGCACAGATGCGAAGCAATAAAACCTGCCACTCCGGTAATGAGAATCTTCAAGAGCGCCCGACTCCCACATAGCGCAGTCCGGCGGCCTCTAGCAGAGTTGAATCAAGCAAGTTTCGCCCATCCAGCACAACATTGCCCTTCATCTGCTCGCTCACAGATGCCCAATCGGCATGAATCAGCTCATCCCAGCCTGTCGCCAGCACGAGCGCATCAGCCCCTACGATTGCCTCATAAGGATGCTGTGACCATGAAACGCCACGAATTGGAGGTGAAACAAGCGGGTCATAAGCTTTCACTTTCCAACCTTGACGCACAAGCTTTTTCATAAAAGCAATCGCCTGCGAAAATCGGGTATCATCGGTATTTTCCTTAAAGGTCGCGCCCCAAACGGCAATTGTCGGCTGATCGTTTCCATCCAATGCCTGTTTCAGCTTATGCAAATAAACATCCAGTTGTGTTCGGTTAATGGTACGTGCTGCATGCAGCATTTTGAGCTTAACTCCCTTTGTGCCAGCAACATAGCTGAGCGCGTTAATATCTTTGGGCAAGCAAGATCCGCCGTAGCCCAAGCCTGCTTGCAGAAATCGCGGCCCAATTCGCTGATCAAGACCAACCCCTTTGGCAACCGTTGTCACGTCTGCGCCGAAAGCTTCACATAAACGGGCTATCTCGTTGATGAACGATATTTTGATAGCGAGGAAAGCATTGGATACGTACTTGATCATCTCAGCGTCAATCCGGTCCGTGAGGACGTATTCGGACTCAATCGACCTGTACATCTCCTTCACAACTCTCGATGCCTGCTCACTTTTTGCGCCAATAACGATACGGTCCGGGTGGATTGAATCCTTCAGCGCTGTACCTTCTCGAAGAAACTCCGGATTGGAGACGACATCAACCCATTGCTCCGGTACTCCAGCTTCATGTAACCGACTCTCGATCCAGTCTGATTGGCCTGGAGGTACAGTGCTCTTAACAATGACGATCGTATGCGACCTGATTGAAGCCGCCAAGTCTGCTACGACACTGTCCAGATAGGACATATCGGCGCTGCCATCCTTTCTCGGAGGCGTTCCAACTGCAATCATGACGATCGGACAAGCAGCCATATGAGCGCGAACCTCTGTATCGAAAAATAATGTTCCGTTTTGTATTCCACGTGCCACGAGCTCTTCTAACCCCGGTTCATAGATTGGAATCTCACCTTTATTTAGTCTAGCAATTTTATTGGCAATCCGATCCGTGCAATAGACAATATGCCCAAGTTCCGCCAAGACAGCAGCAGTGGTAATCCCTACATAACCAGCACCAACGATACAAATGTTCATCCCGAAAGCTCCTCCTATTACAACCTTCGTATACATTATTCTAGCTGCTGTTTCATAGTCGCGGCGGTTGTCTTGAGGGGAGAATAACCTATTAGGGGATCTTTCATTTTGACGTCATGGCTTCAATAATCTGGAACCGGGCTTGTTTATCTAGCTTCCCTCCCCCTCTCTTCTTGGATTTGAGAAAACTCCATTCTTCCTCCATTCGTAATCGAACGGCTTCTTACTTCGTCTCTTTTTTGTATCGATTAAATTGCTCTCCCTTCTTTGGTGGCATAATAAAATCCCCTCCAGTCAACAGTGATAGATTCATGATTTCATGAACTCTTTTTTCACTGTTGACCGGAGGGGATGATATCAATCTGATAATGGTGACACAGTGCGAAGCGCATGTTCGAGTGTGGCGTAAAAGTCTCGCGCGAGGCCGGTGAGTTCCGGTCCGGCCTCATCTGGCGTCCCGGCTCCGAACGGTGGTTGCGGTGCGTACTCCGCTCCCAGTTCGAGGAACCGGGCGTACTCGTCGCCGCGGAGCCTGGCCACCAGCCGCAGGGCGAGGTCCATGCCCGCTGTGACCCCGGCCGCCGTCATGAGGTCCCCGTCGATGACGACACGCTCATCTACGGCCTCGGCTCCAAAACCGGCCAGTAGATGGTGCATCGACCAGTGAGTGGTCGCGCGCCGTCCGTCAAGCAGTCCGGCCGCACCGAGGACGATGGCGCCGGTGCACACGCTCGTGACGATGCTCGCCCCGGCAGCGATGCGGCGAATCGCTGCCATGGCGGCCTCATCGGCGAGGAGGATAGGGGTGTCCCCTCCTGGCACGAGCAGCACGGTCGGGGATGTCGGGGCGTCCTCCAGCGTGGTCGTAGGGATCAACTGCAGCCCCCCGGCGCTGGTCACCGGCTCGCCCGGGGCGCCGGTCGTTGCTAAGTGCACCGTCGCCCCCAGCATGGAGGCGAGGAAGTAGTGCGGGCCGATCACGTCGAGTGTGTCGAAACCCGGGTGCAGGACGATGACGATATCCTCGTTCGCGGTGAACGTCACCCCCGGCAGTGCTGCAAGAGACTCATGCGCCGCGACGGAGCGGTCCCATGCCGCTCGCGCCGCCGGATCGTCGGGACGTCCCACCAGTTGATCGTGGGTCGCGGAATGCTGAGCGGGTTTGGTGTTCTCTGATGCGGTCATGGTCCCTGATGCGGTCACGTTCTCTGATGCGGTCATGTTCTCTGCGTTTCGTTGGCTTAGGTGAGTTGCAGGTTTAATAATTAGTTTTTTAACCAAGAAAATTCATCTCCGTTTCGTGGGCATAGGCGAGCTGCAGGCGCCCGGTGAGTGGATTGGTAATACCCTGAGCGCGGATCCCGAAGACGTCACGCAGCAGCTCCGGGGTCAGGATGTCGCCGGGCGTTCCCGACCCGACCACCTCACCAGCTGAAATGACCACGAGGCGGTCGCAGTACGCCGCGGCCAGATTGAGATCATGGAGGGTCACTAGGGTCGTCACCCCTAGCGTGTGGACGAGCGCCATCATCTCGAGCTGGTGGCGGATGTCCAGGTGGTTCGTCGGTTCGTCGAGCACGAGAATGCGAGGCTCCTGCGCGAGGGCGCGCGCCAGCTGGACCCGCTGACGCTCTCCGCCCGACAGCGTACTCATGTCACGATCGGCGAGATCGGTGACGCCGGCCCGACCCATCGCTCGTTCGATCGCGAGGACGTCCTCCGGTTTGTCGGATCCGAGGAGGCGGCCATGCGCGATACGCCCCGTGGCGACGCACTCCGTCACGGTCAGCTCGAGATCGCTCGGCCCGTCCTGGACAACGGCCGCCGTCACACGGGCCGCCTCCCGCGGGCGGGATTGCCAGACGTCGCGATCCGCTGCCGTCACGCGCCCGAAGGTGGGTCGGAGCATCCGGTAGACGGCGCGCAGCACGGTCGATTTTCCGCTGCCGTTGGGGCCAATAAGTCCGACGACGTCTCCGTCGGCGGACAGCGAGATTCCCTTGACGATCGTGCGCCCAGCAATCTCGACCGTGACGTCGTCGACGTGGAGTACTGCAGCATCCTTACCGCCCGGCGTCCTCATGCCTCTCCTTTACTGGATCGCCTCAGCATCCAGAGGAAGAAAGGCGCACCGATGGCTGCTGTGAGCAGCCCGACCGGCAGTTCAGACGGAGCGATGATCAGACGTGCGACGATGTCGACGACGACGAGCAGCAGCCCTCCAGCTAAGGCCGATATGGGCAAGACCCACCTGTGATCTGAGCCGACGAACATCCGAACGGCGTGCGGAACCACGAGCCCGACGAAGCCGATCGCGCCGCTCACCGCGACGACGACTCCGACGAGAAGCGACGTAATCACGAACATTACGAGGCGGAAACGCCCGACATCGACGCCGAGACTCGCAGCGGTCTCATCGCCGATAAGAAGTGCGTTGAGGATCCGGGCCAACAGGACGAGCACCACAGTGGCGACAACGAGGATAACAGCAGGTATGCCGAGGTCGCCCCAGTCCGCGGCGGCGAGGCTGCCGGAAAGCCAGGAAAGTACCTGGCTCACGCCTTGGCCGGGCGCGCTCGCACGCAAGACGAGGTAGCTGGTGACGGAACTGAGCAGGTATGACATCGCGACGCCTGCAAGAATCAACCGTCCCGGCGTGACGCGACCTCGACGTTGCGCGAGCGCGAACACGATCAGGGTCGTTGCTAGCGCGCCGACGAAGGCCGTCACCGGGACGGAAACGGCGGTCAGAACGCCCAGGCCCAGTGTGAGAGTCGCGACCGCCGCGACGGACGCACCGGAGGAGATCCCGAACACGAAAGGATCGGCGAGTGGATTGCGCACCACCGCCTGAAGCACCGCGCCGGAGACGGCGAGGGAGGCCCCGACGACGAGCCCGAGCAGAGCACGCGGCAGCCTGAACTCCCAGATGATGCGCGCCTCCACATCCGTCACCGCGGTGGAGACGTTCTGCGGGGGGATGTGGTCGGCGATCACCGACAGAACCCGGTGCGGAGCGATCGGGACCGATCCGACGGATACGGAGAGCACCACGGCTGCGACGCATGCGATCATCAGAACGGCGGTGATGGACCGTCGGCGACCGGTGCGACTCGTAGGCGGCACCATGGTCAACACGGCGGTCATGACGCAGGTACCGCGAGATTCAGGTCAGGATGAATGCCGTTCGCGATTTCAGTCAGGCCTCTCATCACGGAGATCGACGCGTCGATATCGGCGACGGGGATCTCAACGAGCCTGCCATCCTTCACAGCAGGCAGCTCGGGGAAATTCGTCGTGATATAGTCGCTAAGGGTAGCGAATTCCTGACCCTTGAAGGTACCGACGAGGATCACGTCGGCGTCGGATGCCGCAAATTCCTCCTTGCTCAAGTAGACCGAGCCCGCCGGAAACACGCTGTTTCCGCCAGCTGTTGTGATCGCATCGTCGTAAATGCCGCCGGTGAGCACGATCAGCGGTCCTTCGCCGCCGTTGTAGAACGCGACCCGTTGCGTGGGCAGGCCCTTCACGGCGTCGACGACTGCCTGCCGCTCGGCAGCCATCCGGGCGATGAACTCCTCCGCCCGATCCGAGACGCCGAAGATCGTACCGAAGTCCCGCAAGGTTTGGTATGGCGTCTCGATCGTCATTTTGAGAGCATCCGAGCTGCACATGTTCGCCCCGTAGACCTGGACGCCACCCTTTTCGATCTGCTCTACCGAGGCGTAGCCCTGCGAGACATCGAAGGCGTAGCCCTCCAGTGACTGGCCGACCACGAGGTCGGGGGATTTGCTCAACAGAACCTCCTTCGAGGGCCAGCTCATCGAGGTGCCAATCACGGGGAGTGCCCCGGCAGCTTCGGCCACACTGTTGGGGAAGGACGCGTAGTTACCCGCGACAGCGGTAATGCGATCCTCGAGTCCAAGGGCGAGCATCATCTCGGTCGGCGCCTGCCACAGGCTCACCACACGCTTCGGTGCCGAGTCGAACGTCAGAGTGCGCCCACAGTTCTCAACCGACACCGGATACGCCGATCCCGCCGACGTAAGGGATGTGGTCGAGCCGGGGGGGCTGGCGGTATTTGAAGCGCTATTTGCAGGAACGCTTGTCTCCGGAGCGGAACCACCAGACGAGCCGCATCCGGATAAAGCGATGACGGCGATGAAAGCTAGAATAAGCTGATTGGACTTGAATCTGACCATGGAAGGAATCCTCCAATATTCTGTTTGAATTGAAAAACAGCAAGTTATTTGACGATGGAACGAATCGTTTTTGCTACAAAGAATAGTATGCAAATCTTCGGAATTTGCCGTCCGCAAACGAATAAGATCTCTACCTTTCATCTGGCGCAGCTCCTTGCAAATGCCGCTCAACGATCGCAACCTCTTTCTCTGGCATGACGTTTCGTCACCAAAAGCTATCCGTGTCACAGAATTGATCGTATGCGTAATAATTCATTTGCTAGCCATTCACCTTATCTGTTAGACCCCCTAATTCCGGAGAGTAGCTTGTGTAAGACGGAGTAGACGTAGATTAGCCCCATCTTTCGTTGGTGCACAACCGCTTGCTCATTTCACAGCGCGCGGATGTAACGTATGAATTCCTCTGGCGTCGCGTCTTGACCCACACAATGAACGAGATTGGCTCGACTTTATGCAACGCTAGTGGCCTAAATAATAATAAAGCTCCATTCCTCTTTTCCGCATGACCATTAATAGCTATAGCTGTAGCGATATTGTTAATATTTGACTAAAAAAAACAGGTGCCGCAATAAAAAAAATCCCCATTATCCTCTTCATAATGGGAATTTTACTTAATTACTCAAGTTTTAATGGTACATTTAATGATGATGTCCCGCCGGAGCCGCGGCTGGCACTGCGTCCTGCTGTTTTTCCAGCTCGGCCAGGTGCTCGATCTCTTTGGCTTCGATGGCAAACCGCTTAGCTGACATGACCGCTGAAACGCCGTTAAATTTAATGCGGTACACACCTTCCTTGTCAAGCGGTTGTATTACGGTATAAACGCCGGCTCCAGCTTTTCCGGAATTTGCAGCTCAACTGTCAGATGGGGGCCGAATCCATTTTCATCCGTTCCCGCCGTATTGGCCTGGCAACCGCCTTAAGATAAAATTAGGTGCACGGCACGGAGGAATCAGGGGAGAAAAATGCTGAAGGAAGTTATCGGGAGCAATCTACTTCGTCTTATCTAGTTGAATGAAAAAAAATGGTCCCCATATTGCACAGGGACCATCTAGTAATAATAAATCTATTAAACCGGATTAGCTGATCAGGCTGATCAGACTGCGGAACTCCAGCTCCTCAAACTTGCGCTCGACCGCATGCCGATCAACGGCCCAGCAACAGTCATTCATCGCCAGCAGCACCGGCGCTTCGCAATGGATCGTCGCCAGTCTGCGCGACAGATGCAGCATATCGAGATCCGCTTCGATCTTGGCGCGGATCGTCTTGGAGAGCCCGTCCAGATTAGCCAGTATCTCATCGATAGAACCATACTCCTGGACAAGTTTCATGGCGGTTTTCTCGCCAATCCCTTTTACACCGGGATAATTGTCGCTTGCATCGCCCATTAGCCCTTTGACGTCGATAATTTGCGGCGGCGTAAGCCCCCGTTCCTCCATCAGACTGTCCGGCGTATAAAGCATGTAATTGCCGTGCCCCTTTTTCATGATGATGACCGAAATCCGCTCGTCCACCAGCTGCAGTAAATCATGATCGCCCGTAAGCACAAACACCTCATGCTCCTGACCATGCAGCCTTGCCAGCGTCCCGATGCAGTCATCCGCTTCATAACCAGGAGCTCCAATGTTAGGCACGCCGAAGCTCGCTACAACCTCTTTGACGAGATCGAACTGCGGAATCAGATCATCCGGTGCATCAGGCCGATTCGCCTTGTACAGCGAAAACTCCTCCGTGCGGAACGTACCGCTGCCGAGATCCCAGCAACAAGCTACATGGGTTGGCTCAAACTTACGGATCGCATCCATGAAATAACGCACGAAGCCATGCACCGCATTGACCGGCAGCCCCGTGCTTGTGCGCCTGACACTGCCGCCATAGGCGGTAGCGAAGTAAGCGCGGAACAGGATGGCCATGCCATCCACAAGGAGCAGCCGCGAACGCTCCGGCAGCTCTGCCGCTCCGGCAATCACTTCGACCGACTTCTCCTCTTCATTCCAGGTGAACAAATCCATGCCTAACCCTCTCCCTTCCAAAATACCGGCAACCAACGAGCGATCCGCTCTGCCGCCTCAATTAACCGTTCTTCTTGCTCCACAAATGCAATCCGCACATATCCTTCGCCTTCGCTTCCAAATGCATCTCCAGGCACAACGGCAATGCCTGTATCCATTAACAAGCGTTCCGCAAAGGCACGGCTGCTCCAACGCTTGCCGCCTTGCGGCGGCTGCGGTACGGCGGCCCATATAAACATCGTTGCTGCTGGCGGTTCCACCGGCCAGCCTGCTTCGTTCAAAGCCCGCACCAGCGCATTTCTGCGACTCTCATAAATGCGGCCGTAGCCGACATAACCAGGTTCCATTGCCTCATCGAGTGCGGCAATGGCAGCTTGCTGCACGGCGCTGAACACGCCGTAATCGATGTTTGCTTTCAGCCTGCGCAACGCACCGACTGCTTCCGGATTGCCGGCCAGGAAGCCAATACGGCAGCCGGCCATATGGAAACTCTTGGACATAGAATGGAACTCAACGGCAATGTCCAACGCTCCAGGCAAAGCGAGTACAGACTGTGGCCGATAGCCGTCATAGCCCATCTCAGAATAGGCCAGGTCATGGACGAGAATCGTATTATGCTTGCGGCATTTGGCCAGCAGCCGTTCCAACAATTCTAGGTTGGAAGCCGCTCCAACAGGATTGCCCGGCAATCCAAGCAGCACAAAACGGGCTTCATCCCACACCTCATCCGACAAGCTGTCCGGCTGGGGCAAAAAACCGTCCTCAGGGCGCAGCTTGAGCTGAACAGGCTCTACACCGGCAACGGCCAGCAATGCCGCATATACCGGATAGCCGGGATCTGGCACAATCGCCTTCTCGCCCGGATTGCAGAGCGCAAGCGCAAGATGGGCAAGCCCATCCTGCGATCCCATCAACGTCACCAAGCCGTCATGCGCATCAATTTTGGCATCGAAGCGGAAGCTCATCCACTCCGCGGCTTTGCGGCGGAACGCCTCGCTGCCATGCGACGTCGGATAGCGATAAGAGGTCGGTTTAAGCGCTGCCTCGCTCAAAGCCTGCATAATACGAGTGCTTGGCGGCAAATCAGGACTGCCTATGCTAAGGTCGATGACATCCTGTCCAGCCGCAGCAGCTGCAGCCCGCCAAGCCGCCACCTCGTCAAAAATCGAGGAGCCAAGGCGCTCCAGCTTGTCCGCTCCGATGCGATCAGCCATGCCAAGCTTCCCGGTATTCCTCCGGCTTGTAACCAACGGTCACCTTATTGCCGTCGGTAACGATCGGCCGCTTAAGCAGCCTTCCATTGGAAGCAAGCAGTTGGAGCTGCTCGTCCTCGCTCATGTCGGCAAGCTTGTCCTTGAGGCCGAGCTCTTTGTAAACCTCGCCTGAGGTATTGTAAAACTTTTTCAGTGGAAGACCACTCTTGCGAACGAGCTCGCGAAGCTGCTCCTTGGAAGGGGGCTCGTCAAAAACCGGAATGCGATGCAACTCGCGGCCACCCTCCTCCAAATCCTTGATGGCTTTGCGGCAAGTGCCACACTTGCTATATTCATAGATGGTCAAATCTTGCTTACTCAACATATTCACGCCTTTCTCGATATTGAAACGATTGGTCGCAAGACCAACAGCGCCCGCTCACATAACTCACAAAGCTCGATTAACCGGCTCATCAATCAGGCTGCTGCGCCCGCAACAGCTTTTCTAAAGCATTAAGCTCAGGCGGCAGCGCTGCTGAAAAGCTCATCTCTTCCCCCGTCATCGGGTGATGGAAACTTAACCGCTCGGCATGCAGCGCCTGGCGAGCCGCCGCCTGCTCCCATGCTGCACAGCCCGTGCCAGCCGCACCAGGGCCGTACATGCGGTCGCCGATGAGCGAGCAGCCGATCCAGCCCATATGAACGCGGATCTGATGCGTGCGACCCGTTTCCAGCCGCAGTCGGAGTTTGCAGGCCGTCCCGCTCGCATAGGTCTCGACCGTCTCATAACGCGTCGCGGAAGGATAACCGATGGGAGTTACAATTCGGTAATGCGGCGCTGCCGGATCACGGTCAATCGGAGCATCTACACGTCCTAATGCTATCGCAGGTGCGCCATAGGCATACGCCAAATAACCTTTACGAATGCGCCCATCGCCATGCTGCTCCGACAGCTGTTGATGCACATACGGGTTTTTGGCGATCAGCACAAGGCCCGACGTATCCTCGTCCAGTCGATGCACAGGTCGGAAGCGCACATTCTGGCCCTGCTCTTGCCAATGATGAACAGCGGCGTTAGCGAGTGTCCCCGTATAGTGACCATGCGTCGGATGCACAACTGTGCCCGCAGGTTTATTCAAGAGTAGCAGCCAGCGATCCTCATAGACAATATTCAGCGGCAGTGGCTGAGCCAAAATATCTTCGGAGCGCTCCTGCTCCATACGAATCTCGCAAATATCCCCGGCCGCTACTGGATCGCCGGAATAAGCTCGTTTACCGTTGATCATGAGGCCTTGTTCCGTCAGCTTAAGTCGAGAAAGCAGCTTGCGAGAGACGCCCAGACGCCTCTCCAACAGCTTGGACAGCTTCCAGCCCTGCTCCGCCTCACCAGCGGTCACCGCAATCGGCTCATAGTAGCCGAGTGGCGGTACCGTTCCTTGTACGTACCTTGGATTCGTCCTAGCTGTCGCCACGAAACACATCCGCCCCACGCACGTATTCGGTATCCTGCTGTCCCGCACGAAAGTTTGCCGCCCTGGAAGCCGCAAAAAAGAAATCCGACAGTCTATTCAAATAGCGGATCACCGCTGGATTGATTTCCTTAGCGCCTGCCAGCGCCACCGTTCTGCGCTCCGCGCGGCGGCATACCGTGCGGCATATATGCAATGATGCGGCCAGAGCGGTCCCGCCGGGCAAAATGAATCGTTTGATAGGCGGGCACTCACCGTCCAGCTCATCGATCCAGCTCTCCAGCCGTTTGTTCATCTCATCGGTTACTTTAAGTTGCTCCGGCCTCGGATTCGCATAGCTGAGATCGGAGCCGCAGTCGAAAAGCTCATGCTGGATTTCTTCCAGCATCGCGGCCAGACCGGCCATTCTGGAATCTTCTATAGCTGCTGCGCGGGCTGCCCCTGTGTATGCATTCAGTTCATCTATTGTGCCAAAAGCCTCAACCTGGACATCGTCCTTATTGACACGACCGCCGATTAGGGAAGTCTGTCCGGTATCGCCCGTTCTCGTATATAACTTCAATACTATCCCTTCCCGTCTCCTGTAAGTGGAGCTATAAGTATACCATATTCGCCAAGCAACCCGGCATAAAGACAACAACAAAAAAGCCTTCCCCATAGATGCGCCGGTAATAGCGCAACCATGAGAAAAGCCGGTTCAAACGATCATTCTCGTCCTAGTTGAATGAGGATTAGCTCAAACGATGATGCAGGAATTCATTGATTTTGAGATCTAGTTTTTGACTAATGGCGAGAAGATGCTCCGACTGGAACCCCGATCCCTGCTCGTACGTTTGTTCCATCTCCTTGCGAAGCTCGTCAATCTCCTCCGCAAGACCGCGCAGAAACGGGGTCCAGCTACCTGCCGATAATGACTTGGACTCCGCTTCAGCAACAAAACCGGCTTCTATCCCTGTCGTCATACGGCATCCCTCCCAAGTCATACTCGGCTGCAGTAAAATTCATTTCATACCTATTGTAGGACATAATTATAAAATATTGTAAATGAATCTAGCTCATTATACCAAAAGTTCCTCTTATTGCCTACTGCGTAAAGGAGAATAAATATAATGTTTTTTTAATTTTTAAGTTTATTTACAAATGTACCGATACGATCCATCGCCTCTGTCAGCTGAGCCACTGACGTAGCGTAAGAGCATCTCAAATGCCCTTCTCCGCCTAATCCGAACACATTACCAGGTACGGCTGCTACACCATGCTCCTGTACGAGCCGCTCCGCAAATTGTTCCGAGGTCAAGCCTGTACTCACGATGGACGGGAAAGCGTAAAACGCTCCTTGCGGCTCATGGCATTCCAGACCAATCTCGCGAAGTCCGCTGACGACGAGCCTGCGCCGCTGGTTGTAGGATTCCATCATCCGCTGCATCTCTTCCAAGCCGTTCGTCAGCGCCTCATAAGCGGCTACCTGAGCCATATTGGACGCGCACATGACGGTGTACTGATGAATTTTGAGCATCGCTGCGATTATCTCATGATGTCCACAAGCATAACCGATCCTCCAGCCCGTCATTGCAAACGCCTTGGAAAAACCACTGACCAGAATAGTACGATCCTTCATTCCAGGAATCGCGGCAAAGCTTACATGTTTACTTCCGTAGGTAAGCTCTGCATAGATTTCATCGGAGATGACGATCAGATCATGCTCCTCAACGATCTTGGCAATTGGGAGCCAGTCCTCAAGGGTCATCGTGCCTCCGGTCGGGTTGCTTGGATAGCTAAGCACGAGAATCTTGGAGCGTGGAGTGATAACGGCTTTGAGCGATTCCGCCTTCAACTTGAAGGAATCACGCGCGAACGTCTCAATGCCTACCGCAACACCTCCCGAGAGAGCGGTGATCGGCGAATAGGAAATATAGCTAGGCTCAGGAATCAAAATCTCGTCGCCAGGGGTAATCAGCGCACGCAGCGCCAAATCGATCGCTTCGCTGCCCCCCACCGTGACGAGAATCTCTTTGCCGGGATCGTAGTCTACGCCGAAGCCATCGCTCAAATACTGGCCGATTGCGCCGCGCAGCTCAATTGTACCGGCATTGGACGTATATTGCGTTTTGCCCGCTTCAAGCGCGGCCACGCAAGCATCGCGCACATGCCATGGGGTGACAAAGTCCGGCTCGCCTACACCGAGTGTGATGACATCCTTGCGACTGCTAGCCAGATCGAAGAAACGACGGATACCGGAAGGCTTCATTTCCCGCACCTGAGGGGATAAGTAATCGGACATGCTGCGCACGACCGTTCCCTGAGGGCTGCTTTTAATGAATTCTTTGGATAGACTCATGTCGGCTCACCCTCGTTACGGCGTAACCAGCAACCGCTGATCGCCTTCTTTTTCTTCTAAGATTATGCCGTCCTGCTTGTATTTCTTCAAAATAAAAAAGGTTTTTGTGGAAAGCACGGAATCAATAGGTGAAAGCTTGCCCGATACAAAATTGGCAACCTCGTTGAGCGTGCGTCCTTCCACTTCAACGAGCAGATCGTAGGCTCCAGACATCAAATATACGCTTTTCACTTCCGGATACAGGTAAATGCGCTCGGCAATGCCTTCGAAGCCGCGTCCTCTCTCCGGCGTAATTTGAACCTCGATTAAGGCGGTGACCTTCTGATCGTCCACTTTGCTCCAGTTAATTACGGGCGCGTATTTGACGATGACGTGATCCTGTTCCAGTTCCGCGATCGCTTGCTCCACCTCATTCTGCGGTTGTCCGAGCATTGTTGCGATCAGTTGTGGGCTCCTGCGCGCGTCTTCTTTCAGCAGTTCGAGCACCTTAAGTTTCTTATCATCCATCGTCTTTATAACTCCCTTCCTGAAGCGGTATAAAGAACATTTTACAACGTAAACAAGTCGTTTGGAAAGCGAAATAAGGAAAGGCAACGGCTGTAGGCCCTTACAACCCGTGTTATGTAGAAAAGGCCGGATGGGGGCATCCGGCCTTTTGAAATAGCTTTAGTTATAAAGCGGCGAGTCGGATTGCTGCTGCCCCATCGGCTGCGCCATGAACGGCTGTGCCTGTTTCATACCGCTAAGCCGCTGCCCGATGAATTGCTGCGTCTGCTGCTGCGTATGCGTGTACGTCTGAATTTGCTTTTGAATCTCCTGACGGAGCACCGGAGAGGAGGTATCGTACATATTGGCCGATTGCATGGCGTTATAGAGTTCGCCTTGCATTTGCAGGCTGCTGTTCGTCAGATCCGTGAACATCTTGCGGACATCGGGACAGGTTGATTCCGTCGCCGCCGTTGCGTATTCACGAACGACCCGTTTCAAGTCGGAGAGTACGGTATACGCCCAGTCAGCGTCCGGAAGCTTAGGCAGTTGCATCCCATTCTGCTGATTCATAAGTAAGACCTCCTAGTGTTGGATTGGCTCAATTTTGCGGAGTTGTCGGGGCAAGCGATTGATGCTGGTTCAAAGCGTTCATCAGCGTGCTGTAGTTCTGTCCATGCGTCGTGACCATTTGGGACAAAAGTTGGCTAATTCCAGCATCGCTAATGCTAGTAGCTGCACAAGCACATTGTTTCATAAGAAGGTCTTCATTGGACATGGAGTCGGCGATGTACTCCAGTTCTTTTCCGGATATCGGCTGTAGCATGGTAGTGCCTCCCTTAGATCAAGGTTTAAGTTTCCAAGGGGTAGCATGCCCAGGCAGGGAAAGGATATGTACGCGGAACAGACGTTTTCATCTCCTCCGCGGCTTCATATGAACAAAGCATGAATAGCGGACAGAGGCAGCATCAACTGCTGTCCATCGGCCCCGGTCATGAAAACGAATCCTTCCTCGACATGACCAAGTACCCCCGCTACATCCGGTAGCACTCCGCGGCAAATGACGGCTACCTCGCCCTCCAGCCTTATCAATTGCTGCTCGAATTGCCTGGCCAGACCGAGCGACAGTGGTCGAAGCGGAAACTGCTCGGGACTGAGCCGATAGGGAGACATCCCGGGAGAATAAAGTGATAGCGCCTGCAAATGCTGAAACGGAATTAACACAGCGCCATGCAGCGGCGTACAGAAGATAACAAAATCGTTCATCAAACCAGCCAAATAACCATGCAGTACATGGGAAGCAGACAGCCTCGCCTCGGAAAAGACTCCTTTTGCGGCCATTAGTGCCGAGCGGTACCCTGAATAAGCAGTTGCTGCTGTCTCCGTCAGCCCAATCGACTCCGCCGGCGCCAGCATCCCCATGTCTTTGACCTGATGAAGCGGGATGAAAACCTCTCTGCGACTCCCTTCGTCAATGAGCACGAGCAGATCCCTATGCCATACTTTTAAGATCCCTTCCGTTTCCCAGCCTTCTAATTGAATCTTTACCCGCCTATGCAGCCATACATTTTTTACGCTCAAAACAATCGCCCCTCCACAGTCAAGCGCTTCTCGTATTGCGGCGCCGCCATCCATTCCTTTACTGCATCCTATGCAGCCTGTCTTCCGCCCGCATGGGGATTTGCCGCGAACTATTGGCCTGCTTTGCATCCGAACCAACTGGAGCCTTGCAGAATAGTTTATCGCATAGGCAAATGCCAGGGCAGGCATAGGCAAGGGAGGCGGACGGGTATGAGAGCTGGATTGCCAGTCAGATCAGTCTATATTAATGCCATCGGCGAGGCTGAGCTGGCTAAGGACGCGTGGAGCCGAAGATTTATTCCCGTACAGTTGAAAGCAGGAGGTCGAACAACTGGAGCCCGGATCCGGCATCGTGGGGGACATACCCGCGAGTATCCCAAGAAATCTTATGAAATTCAGTTGGATGGAGGACTCGTGCTGCATTGGAATGCCGAATCGGATGATCCTTCGATGATTCGCAACGCCCTGTCTTTCCGCTTCATGGAACAGATCGGCGTGCCGGCCCCTCGTACACGACATGTTTGGCTGGACATCAATGGAGAGACGCTGGGACTCTACCTTGAGATTGAGGCCGTGAATTCGCGTTTTTTTGCCCTGCGGAATATTCCTTATCGCTCTTTGCTCTATGCAGCCAATGACAGCGCCAACTTCGAACGTACTCACAGCGATTCGGTAATACGCAAAAAGGATCTCTCGGAGGGCTATGAGTTCATGGAAGGTGACGGAGAAACGATTTCTCGGTTATGCACCTTCATTCGTGACATTCACCGCCAGAAGGGAGATAAGCTCCGCGCTCTGCTGGAAGAGTATGTAGACATTCCGGCTTATTTCAGCTGGCTGTCGGGAGTTGTGCTCACCGGCAACTTTGACGGCTTCGAGCAGAATTATGCGCTGTATGAGGAAGCGGAAGAGCGTAAATACAACATTCTACCTTGGGATTACGAGGGTACATGGGGCCGCAACTGTTACGGCAAACCTTGCTCTGCCGGAACAGTTCGTATTGAAGGTTACAACGGCTTGACTCGTCGCCTGCTCCAATTTCCAGACTTGAAGCGCAACTATGCACTTAAGCTGGAAAAAATGCTGGAGGAGGAATTTACGAACGAGCAGGTCGGACCTGTCATTGACGAACTGCATGGGCGACTTGCGCCGGCAGTTCGTGTGGACTCCAGTCGCCTCGCGACAAAAAGCTTATTCAGTGAAGAGGCTATGTTCATCCGCCGTTACATGGAGGAAAGAAAGCTCATTATTTTGCATGAGCTTAAGCGTTGGCAAGGCGCTCTATCTTCCGTAATGCCGGCCCGCGTCCGTGTGAAAGGGATTGAGGGATGACCCGGATACAATCATTAGGATAAATATTCTTGGTGCATTCTCATGATACATTCTCTTCATACGCACACTTGGCTTTATCCTCTTCGCGTTCCGCCTGCTGTTGTACCAGAGCCGGTGCAGGTTGCGGTATCCAGCATATTCCGAATCCACCACCAGCCCAAAATCGGAGCCGATCCCAGCGCTAACAGTAGCCAGGGGAATCCACTCTCTCCGGCAGCCGAACCGGCCACAATCAGAAAAGCCGTCGTCCCAACCAGCCGACCGGCTGTCAGCGCTGCTTCCCGAAGTACAGTAAGCTCCACCCTGTTCTGCACGGCCTCGTCATTTCTACCCATCAGATCGAAGACGGACGAGGTCATCGGAATCATGTATAACGGCGCAAATAGCGAGGTGCCGATGCCAAGCAGGAGCAGGCTGGAATAGGACATGCCTCCCAGCAAAGGGAGGATGACTCCGGCAAGCGCAAGCGTGCCGCCAAGCATCGCCCATTTGCGGCGAGAAGGCTTTAACCAGCGCCCGCACAGCCAGAAGGTCGCCATTGCAACTAATGACGTTACGAGATAAAACGTACCAACCTTTTGCTCCGCGCCAGTTGCGGCATAAACCGCCAAGCCAAGTACAAACATAAATACACCATCCCTCAGCCCTTGAAGAACGATGGCAGGTGCAAACCTCCGCCAAGGGCTATTCACAATGCGAAGCTCCTTAATCGGGAAGCTCCAGTTGTACTTGCCTTGTGGAGGACGTTTGCGGATGCTTGCACTAATAATTGCCGCGGTCGCGAACAGAGCAAGCGATAGGCTGAAAATAAACGTATAACCGACATTCCCCCGGCTAGCGCCGATAATTAATCCCGATAGGAATGGGGCTGCCATGCCAACGGCGGAGGCTAACAAGCCAGCCATACCGTTGTAGGCGTCGCGGTTGTTTTTCTCGGTAATTTCAAAATAGAGAACATTGTAGGCAAGCCAAAAACAGCCGCTGGCAGTACCGCTAATCAGACCGAGAACGGCCGCCCAATCCACCGCCCGCTGCCCGAGCAGCAGCACAGCTAAATAAAAGGCTCCCGACAGCGCAAGCCCAGCTCGTAGTGAGGAGACTAATCCTTTGCGCTTGACCCAGGAACCCACCAGCCACACACAAAGTCCACCAGCAGCGTATTGCAGTAAGGAGAACACGCCGACCAATAGGTAGGACTGATTCGCTTTGAATAGATATACCGGAACGAATACGCCGGACAGTGCATTGGCACTGTTGAACAGCGTAAGCACGAGCAACAGCTTCAGCGGCTGCCCTCGCAGTAACCCTTTTCTCGAAGGACGAGGAAGCACTTCTTCGCTTTTCACAGGCGACACCCCCATCGCCACAGAATGCCCAAAAAACGAAAAATCACGCACAAGTACGTTGTGCCAAAGCAGAGCTAACCCACCCATTAGTGTTCCGTAACTACTCTTTCAACTAGCTTGATTTCGAGCGCTGGAAGGGACTACGATGTCCTAACGGATCTCAGAAGCGCTATTTGACCGGGAATAATGAAATATTTTGTTGATATTCCGTTCCATATAAAAATCTGTTAAACAAAATAAGCTGGCTCCGGTGAATTACCGGAACCAGCTTATTTGCTAAATTTAATGTCTTCTTAATGGGCCTTGGCGATTAAAAAATTTATTTTTTCCGATCGGCCTTTAAATAAATCAACGCCAACAAGAAAAACAAACTCGATAAGATGATCTCGATTCCACTTTCTTGCAAATGATTTCCGCCGCCGCTAAGCCAGACGCCAGTGAAAAAACCCAAAGCAATACATATCGTAATTTCTAACAATTTTAGTTTCATCATCTGTGTCCTTTAATCCTTTAACCTTTATCTTTACCATTTATCCATTGCTTAATTCTCGCTGTCCAACGCTTCCGTCATATAGGCACGTGACGAGAAATCAAGCTTTGTAGACACTTCGTGGCATTTTGGGCAGACATAAAGCTGAAGCTTAATGCTGGAAGGCAGCAGCTGACGCTTTAGCGAAGGAGGCTCAACCGCTTCGAAGTTGCCTGGGCCGAGCAGGCTTGTACCGCCATGCATCATAAACTCCCGACAAGCAGGACACTCCGGCATTTCCTCTTGATCGTCGAGAATCCGCTGAACCTTTTCATCGGCTCTAAGCCAAGTCTGTGGTCGTCCAGCACCTGCCCAACCAGTGTCATCTCCAGCATCCTCGTCTTCCCACTCAGCTTCAGCTTCCATGTTGCTAGGGGAATTAGTAACACGTTCGTTACGCTCAATGGCTCGGCGGGCTTCCTCGTATTCAGCCTCTTCATCCTCATCCTCATCTGCGGCTTCTCCACCTAAGCCAACTGTACGGTATCGGCCCAGCTCATTGCTGCAATGAGGGCAATGCTCCTCGGGACCGAGCTCCTCGTCCCATACGATTTCGGAATCACACCACGGACATACAACGTCCACGGTGCGCTCTTGTTGATTATTTTCCATGATTATGCAATTCCCTTCCTCAGCATAGCTCGCCTCATAGGCAAGCCTGCTATGTCAAATACAAAATCCCAAGCACAAAAAATAAAACCGCTAATATTGCCAGTGTACCCCATAAATACTTCATAAACGCTTCCTCCGTCTATTAAATCGTGGCGCCGATCACATAGGATACGGATACCGATATGATCATGGCGATTAGCCCGACCGCGCGGTTATCCTTGCGAATCTCCTCGTCAATCCGAAATACCGGCGTCAAAAATTCAAATAGGAAATACGCCAGGAGCAGAACTACGAATCCACACGCCCCCCAAAGCAGACTCTCATAGATGGAATCACCGGCTCCTGCAGAAAAGCGGAAGATGTTGCAGATGCCGAAAATCTTGCCGCCTGTCGCAAGCGCGACCGAAACATTGCCCTTGCGGATTTCTTCCCAGCACTCATAACGCGTCACCCATTCAAAAACCGTCAAGAACAGGATCAGCGCCATTACTACTACAGCGACATAAATCACGGATGAAGCATAGGCATTGTCAAGCAGCCTGTCAACGATTCCAGACATCGCTTCGCCTTCCTTCCGGAATTACTTGAGCTCCGCGACCGTAACTCCTGCGCCGCCCTCACCGTAGTTACCGAGCCTATAGCTCTTCACATGAGAGTGGCGGCGGAGGAAATCCTGAATGCCGGCTCGTAATACACCGGTGCCTTTGCCATGGATAATGTACACTTGCCCCATGCCCGAGAGGAACGATTCATCAAGGAAACGATCCACCTCGATAATGGACTCATCCAAGTTGGAGCCGCGAAGATCCAATTCCATCTTTACGTTATCCTCGCGAGTTCGTTTCAACGTTGCAGCCGCAGCCTTAAGCGCTACCTTTGGTGCAGGAGCTTGCTTGACCAGCTCCAGGTCAGTCAGCTTGACCTTCATTTTCATAATGCCAAGCTGTACCAGTGCCTCTGAGCCGGAAAGCTCTACGACATGCCCGCGCTGATTGAGGCTATGCACCCGAACCTCGTCACCCGACTCAATGGCACGCTCAGAAGCAGCGACGCGGGAATTTTGTCTTCCTTGGACGAGCTGAGGTGAAGCCTCCTCCAATCGCTTGCGAGCCTCGGTCAGCTTATGATCTTTGACCGACGCCCCTTCCTCACGCTGAAGCTGGCGCAGCTCTTGAATGATCTCGTCGGCCTCGCGGCGGGCTTTTTGCACGGCTTGCCGCGCCTCCTCCTGCGCCTTCGCCAGCATGCGCTCGCGCTGCTCCTCGAAACGGCGCAGTTCCTCATCATAGAGGTTGCGCTCCTCTTCAAGCTCGCGGCGCAATTGTTCCGCACCGGCTCGCTCCTGCTCTGCACTCTGGCGATCGCGCTCCAGTGACTGGATCATATTTTCCACTCGGAGATCATCCTCGCTGACCTCGCCGCGCGCTTGTTGAATAATCATCTTGTCCAGACCGAGCCGCTCTGCGATTGCAAAGGCATTACTTCGCCCTGGAACGCCAACGAGCAAGCGATACGTTGGACTTAACGTAGCCACGTCAAACTCCATACTGGCGTTGATGAGTCCGCTTCGATTATAGGCGTAAGCCTTCAGCTCGCTATAATGGGTTGTCGCCAACAGTCGGCACCCTGTCCGATGAATATGGTCAAGGATCGAGATCGCCAGTGCTGAGCCTTCGGCAGGGTCGGTACCGGCTCCCAATTCATCGAGCAGCACGAGGCTGCGCGGAGTCATTTCCCGCAAAATGCGGATGATATTGGTCATATGACTGGAAAACGTACTAAGACTCTGCTCAATGCTCTGCTCATCGCCGATATCGGCGTAAATGGCATCAAACACACATAACTCCGTCCCGTCATCAGCCGGCACAAACATACCTGACATTGCCATCAAGCTTAGCAGACCAACTGTTTTGAGTGCGACCGTTTTACCGCCGGTATTGGGGCCGGTGACGATAATACCGGTATGACTAACTCCAAGCTCCAGGTGAAGAGGAACGGCTTTATCGCGATCAAGCAGTGGATGGAAACCACGCTTCATTATAATTCGGCCTTCATCGTTCATTCGTGGCTGCTCGGCCTTCATCTCATGAGCTAGCTGCGCCTTAGCAAAAGCAAAGTCCAAGTGAGCCAAATAATCATGATTAATGGCCAGGTCCTCAGCTGCTTCTGCGGCAAGTGCGGTCAGCTTTTGGAGAATGCGTTCAATCTCGCGCGCTTCAGCAGCCTTCGTTTCGCGCAGCTTGTTGTTCATCGCTACGACTGCCTCCGGCTCGATAAACAGCGTCGCCCCGGAGTTGGACTGATCATGAACTATGCCACCGAAATGGCCGCGATACTCCTGCTTGACTGGAATGACATAGCGGTCTCCGCGAAGTGTAATCAGGCTGTCCTGCAGCATCTTCTGTACAGACGAGGAGCGCAGCATTCCTTCCAGCTTTTCGCGAACTTTGCCTTCACCTTGCCGCAGCTCCCGACGGATGCGGGCCAGCTCAGGACTTGCGCTGTCCAGCACCTCACCAGTTTCCTCGATGCAGTCGAGAATTTCATCTTCCAGCTCCCGCCTCGGATACATGCTCTCTGCAAGATGAGCAAGCAGCGGCATAGGCTTTTCTTCATGCAAATGCAGCACATGATTGCGCACTCTGCGGGCTCCCCGTGCGGTAAGTGCGATCTCCAACAGCTCGATAGGACTTAATGTCCCGCCGATGACTGCACGCTTCAAATGAGCACGAATGTCGGCTACTCCACGGAAAGGCGCATTGCCTTTGAGCCGATAAGCGTCCGATGCCTCGGCTGTTGCTTGCAAAGCATGAGCAACTTGCTCGAGCTCAGAATTCGGAGTGAGATCCTCCGCCATCTGTAAGCCCATCGGAGTAGCTGTATGTTGAACTAATTTATGAATAATTTTGGCATATTCAAGTGTGTGTAAAATTTTGCTGTCCACGAGCGTTCCACAGCCCCTTTCTAGGACATTATAACGGATGGATTAAGCGCGCGCACGGGGCGAGTTCAACCATACATGAATTTGGCCTAAAACAACCACACTACAACTGTGGCTCCTGGCGAAACATCTTTCTGCTCTTCCTTCGGGAAGACAATTGGAAAAGTCCTCGCAGCAGGGCACATGGAACCAGAACAATAAAGCTGCTAAACAGCAAAAAGCAATTGCGCAGACGGGAAACCTATCCGCAGCAAAATCACGCTTAGCAACCAAACATTCTAGGAGGGAATTCGCATGAGCTTTCTTGGACATGTCGTGCGCTTCGTCGTTTCGGCGATCGTGCTGATGCTGGTCGGCTTTATCGTTCCCCAGTTCGCAGTAGGCGGCTTTTGGAGCGCTTTGCTTCTGGCGCTCGTCATCGCGCTGTTCGGCTGGGTAATTGAAGGAATCTTCGGCAAAAGAGTCACACCATTCGGCCGCGGAATCGTCGGCTTCGTCGCCAGCGTCATCGTCATCTATGTGGCCCAGTTTATTGTTGGCGGCGTAACCGTAACTTGGCTTGGCGCCATCCTTGCTGCTTTGGTGATCGGAATTATCGACCTGTTCATTCCGACTCCATTCGACGCTGGACGGAGCAAAGAAGCACGTTAATTCAGAGGAAATCGGAAGATTGCCATCTCGGCAACTTCCGACTTCTTACATAGATTGTCATCATTTGTTCATTCCTTTTGGCAGCCTGTCCATTCCAGCAAGCCGTCGAATTGGGTATGATGAAGATAACAATCTTGTAAATTCTGAACCCCCCGATCCGAAAGGAGCTTGTATATGATTCGTACTTTATCCCGGCGCCTGCCGCTTTTCGCTTTGACTGCGCTTATTCTGCTAGTTACTGCTGCATGCGGAGGAGGAGCCGTTCCAACATCCGATGGTCCGACTGCGGCTGTTGAGACTACTGCGGAGCCAACACAAGAAGTTGTTATCAAAGCAACGAACTACGAGTTCGACCAGAAGACGTACACAGTCAAAAAAAGCGATGCTCTGAATATTAAGCTTGAAAGCGACGGCATCCATGGCATCCGTATCAGTAACACATCGGTCAAAATGAAGCCCGGTGAAGCAAAGGTGTATTCCTTCAGCCTTGCTGGCGAATACCAAATTGAGTGCAGCATTCCTTGCGGCCCTGGTCATGAGCGAATGAAAGCTGTGCTCAAAGTCGTCTGATTAAACGAAAACAGCCTTCCGAATACCGTGTTTTACTACGGTATTGGAAAGGCTGTTTTTATGTTGTTTAGGTGAAATCAGCTCTGCTCAATGAGTTCGATCCACTCGTTGTATTCAGTCTGAAGCTTGGAGTACTCCGTCCGAAGCTTGTCGAACTCCGTTTTTAGCTGCTCGTAGGAAGTGCTGATTCGCTCATTGTCATGCTGCAGCTGATCAATATCCTGTCGGCTGCCGGAACGTTCCTCCTCCAGCTGTCGAAGTGCATCTTCCATTCGCTCCACCGCCGTATCTGAAGCGGCGGCCTCTTGTAGGGCGAGCTGCAACTGACGCTTCAACTCTTCCTCATTCTCGGCGCGATCGCTCTCCAAACGGGAAAGCCGTTCCACCTCTGTACCGCGCTCGGCGGCCAGTTGTTCCAACCGTTCACGCTCGCGACTCAATGTCTCCATGCGTTGCTGCCAATCGCGTTCCGCCTGCTCACGAGCCGATTCTGCCAAACCAATCGTTTCTGAGGCGCGCCGCTCAAGCTGCTGGAGCCTTGTTGTTGCATCGGCCAACTGCTGGCGGAGTTCCTGCGAATCTTGTTCATGAGTGGCTTTGTTTGTCTGCAGCAGTTCTGCAGATTCGCGAACCTGCTCCTCGAGCTCAGCAGCCCGACGGCGGGACAGCTCAAGCTCTTCCTGCGAGCCGCGCAGCATGCGTTGAGACTCTTCTAAAAGACGGCCGCGCGCTTCCTCTTGCTCCATAACGAACAGTAAATGTTCTTCCGCCTCAGCAATTCGCTTGGCCCAGTCCTCCCGAGCTTCAGCCAGTGCTTTGCGAGCCGAATCCGTTGCCCCTTTAAGCTCTGCGCGCTCTTCTTCCCACAATGACGACAGACGTTGCTTCTCTGCCTCTGCATCCGCCTCGATACCTGCTGTTTGCGAGTTCCATTGCTGCTCACGTTCACGCAGCTGACGTTCTGCCTGCTCTGCACGATCCAGCGCATCCACAGCTTCCGCCTGCAGCTCTTCTAACTGCTTCGCCGTCGCTGCCTGCTGTTGCCCGGCATTCCCGCGCAGTTGCTCCAGCTCCGCTGCATGAGCAGCCTCCAGCTGTTCGCGAGCTTCTAACGCCATAAGCTGCGCCAGCTCCAACTCCTCGGCAGCTTCGCGGCGCAAGCGATCCGCCTCGGCAGCCGCTGCTGCCTGCAGCTTGGCCGCACGCTGCTCAGCGGCTTCAGCCGCCTCGCGCAGCAATGCCTCCGCAGCTTGCTCGCGCTGCACTACCTGCGCGTCTGCGCTCTCTCGCGCATGCGCAATTTCTGCCTCGGCGCGCTCCAGCGCCTCGCGCAGCTCAGCCGCTGCAGCTTCGCGCTCTGCAGCAGAGCTCGCGCGCAGCCGCTCCAGCTCCGCCTCTACCGCGGCGGCGCGTTCCGCCAGCGCTTGCTGCTGCCGCGCTGCCGCAGCAAGCTGCTCGCGGGCCTCTTGCAGCTGCCCGCGCGCCTCGGCGCCGTCCTGCTCCGCAACGTCCGCGCGCGAGTCAACCTCCGCGAGGCGGCCCTCCGCCTCCTCGCGCTTCGTCAGCTCCGCTGCTAGCCGCAGCTCCGCTTTTTCGCGCAGCTGCAGTTCCTCCTGCAGCTGCAAACCAGATGCCTCCAGCCGGATGCTGTGCTCCTCCAGCTGTTGCTCAGCATCCTCGCGCTTCGCCTGCTCCGCAGCAAGTTGCTGCTGCGCCTCGCTAAGCGCGACTTCTGCGGCTTTGCGTTCCGCAGCCGCACTCGCCTGCAGCTCTTGCAGACGCTGCTCCAGCTCGGCACGCTTGCGCTGCGCCTCAGCCAACCGCTCCCGCTGACCCGCCAGCCCAGCTTGCAGCTCGTCAGCTCTCTTCTCCGCTTCCGCTTCAGCCTGGACCAATTGCGCTGCATGCGCCTCGCTTAGCCGCTCCAGCTCGGCACGCTGCTCCGCCTCGCGTCCTACAAGCTTTGCTTCAAGCTCGCCAACTGCCTTCTCCGCTTCCGCAGCAGCCTGGGCCAATTGCGCTGCATGCGCCTCGCTTAGCCGCTTCAGCTCGGCACGCTGCTCCGCCTCGCGTTCAGCAAGCTTCGCTTCAAGCTCGCCAACTGCCTTTTCCGCTTCCGCAGCAGCCTGGGCCAATTGCGCTGCATGCACCTCGCTCAGCCGCTCCAGCTCGGCACGCTGCTCCGCCTCGCGTCCAGCAAGCTTCGCTTCAAGCTCGCCAACTGCCTTTTCCGCTTCCGCAGCAGCTTGGGCCAACTGCTCTGCATGAGCCTCGCTCAGCCGCTTCAGCTCGGCACGCTGCTCCGCCTCGCGTCCTGCAAGCTTCGCTTGCAACTCACCAGCTGCCTCTTCCGCAGCTGTCATAACTTCTAACAGCTGCGTCTCAAGCTCACCAGTTGCCTTCTCTGCAGCTGCCGCAGCCTCGGCCAACTGCGCCGCATGGGCCTCGCGCAGCCGCTCAAGCTCTGCTCTCTGCTCCTCCAGTTGCGTACCATGCGCCTCGCTAAGCCGTTCAAGCTCTGCTCTCTGCTCCTCCAACTGCGCACCATGCGCCTCGCTAAGCCGCTCAAGCTCCGCACGCTTCTCCGCCTCGCGTCCAGCGAGCGCACCTTCAAGCTCGGCACGCTGCTGCAGCTTCAGCGCCGCCAGCTCTTGCTCGCGGTTTTTGCGCTCAGCAAGCAGCTTCGCTTCCAGCCCGCCAATCTGCTCGCGATACAGCGCTTCACGTTGTCCAAGCTCGTCGCTCTGCTGTTCTAGTAGCTTAGCTCGCTCTTCTTCACGCTCGCGGCATTCCGCCTCGTAAAGCTGCTCAAGCTCTGCACGCTCACGTTCACGTGCTTCGGCTTCGCCATTATACAGCTGCTGAAGCTCGCCAATGCGCGCCATTAAGCGCTCTTCCAGCTCCAAAAGCTCCAGCGCGTAAGTCTCTTCCCGCGCAGACAGCTCCGTCGCATGAGCAGCCTGCAACGACTCACGCTGCTGCTCGTATTGCAGAGCCGCCTCCGCGCGCTCTTCCTCAAGCCGCTTCTGAAGCTCGTTGCGGCTTTCTTCCAGCTGCACGCTCAGGCGATTCCGTTCGGTTTCCAACTGCTTTTGAACAGCTGCACGCTCCGATTCGTAACGCTTCTGGGCTTCCTCCAGCTTCTCTGCATGGAGTGCCTCACGCTCGCGGGCTTCCGATTCATATAAGCGCTCCCATTCCTGGCGTTCCGTCTCCAACAGCTTGGTGGCGTCGCTGCGCTCCTCCTCGTGGCGACGCTGCAGCTCATCATACTGCTCCCGATGAGCCTCCAGCAAACGCTCACGTTCCAGCTGCCACTTCCGTTCCAGTCCAGCCGCCGCTTCGGCGCTTTCGCGCTCCAAGCGCTCCGTCTCATCCTTAACAGCAGCTTGTACAGCGGCTAGTCGTTCCTCCGCCTCGGCGCGCAGCTTGCCTTCAGCAGTTTCCCGCTCCTCCGAAAGACGCAACAGCTCGATAAGAGCCTCTTCCTCTTGGCGAAGCAGTTCAGCTTTTGCTCCCTCCGCTGCTTCCTGAGCCTTTTCCAGTTCACCCATCAGCGTTTTGCGGATATTCTGCTCTTCCTTGAGCAGTTCGCTGTCCTGCTTCAGACGGAAAACATCCTCCGCCATATGCATGGCCGCAAGCACCGCCAGCCTCGGCATGTCCAGCCTAGGGTAACCCTTGGCCAATTTATGCATGTTATCATCGACAAGAGCCGCCACTCTACGGATATAGTCCGAGCTGGTATGCCCTGTCAATCTGTATTGATGTCCGTATATATCCACCGTAACTTTTAAGCGATCGGCTTCTTTCAAGGCGGTATCCTCCCGTTGTTGTTTGAGCTGCTCTCCTGATGTCTGTCTCCGTTGCCGGAGGGCCGCTGGGGCCGCTCCTGCGGTAGCTCGTTCCGGCATAACCTTCATCCGAAGCCGCTTACCGCCGCTTTTTATACGATAGCCCTACAGAGGGCTGCAATTAATTCGGATAACACTGTAACCGTCTCTAACATCCTTTATAGGTGTTGTTCAAAAAGCCCCCCCATTGATCAAGAGGTGAGCCAGAAGCCAGCTCGACATCGAATCTTGTGTTCACCTTCTCGGTGCCCAATGATGACCTTTTTGAACATGAACTTATAATAGAACGATTATAAATAAAACGACTATAGGCCTCTTCTAGCTTTGTTTATGCCTGTTTTCAGAACGGTTTCAATTATGATATTTCTCTCATTTAACAAGGAAAAGCCGCATCTGCAGCCCCTAGCGGGGACTACTTCGATGCGGCTTCATGCGTTTCCTGCCTACTTCCTTAATTCAGCAGAGAAAGATTGTTCCAAAGCAGATACAGCCGAAGCATGCGCGGCAGTAACTTCATCATCGGTCAGCGTGCGCTCCGGATGGCGGTACACAAGCGCCAACGCGACGCTCTTGCGACCTTCGCCAAGCTTCTCTCCCGTATAAACGTCGAATACTTTCACCGACTCAAGCAGCTCGCCGGCAGCTTCCCGTACGACAGCTGCCAATGCAGCCGCTGGCACGCCAGCATCTACCGTGACCGCGATGTCGCGATCTGAAGCCGGATAACGCGGCAGCACACGGTAAGCAATCGTGCGGTCCACTACATCATACAACGCGCCGAGATCAAGTTCAGCGACATAAACATCTTCCAAGTCGCTCCCTTGCTGCAGCTCTGGATGGAGCTGGCCGACGTATCCGATAATCTCTTCGCCGCGTTCGCCGGAGAGCTTAATTGCTGCGGTACGTCCAGGATGCAGATCGCCCGGAGCGGCGGCCTCATACGATACAGATTCGCTCAGCCCAAGCGTCGCGAACATCGTTTCCAGCACACCTTTGGCGTCATAAAAATCAACCTTCTCAGCGTTTTGGTTCCAAGCAGCCGCACGGCGCTGTCCGGTCAAAAGCAGAGCGAAGCGATGTTTCTCCTGCGGCAAACGAGTCAGTTGCTGCTCGTCGGTATGGAATACCGTTCCGATCTCGAACAGCGCCAGATCATGGTTTTTACGATTGCGGTTGTAGGCCGCCGTCTCAAGCAGCTGCGGCAGCAACGACGTGCGAAGCACGCTGCGCTCCTCGCTCATCGGCATAGCCAAACGAATCGGCACAACACCATGCGACAGCTCAGGGAACAGCCCCGCCCGCGCCGGAGCTGTGAAGGAATAGCTAATCACTTCATGCAGACCGGCATCCGACAGGCGGCGGCGCAGCTCGCGACGTACCGCTTGCGGCACAGTCAGCGCACCTGGCGTCGTTTCGCCAATGATCGGCGTCGTTGGGATATTGTCGTAACCGTAAAGGCGGGCTACCTCTTCAATCAGATCGACATCACGCGTAATATCACCGCGGCGAGTCGGCACCTGAACCTTAATGACGCCTTGAGCAGACACCTCGGAATCAAAGCCCAGCCGACCGAAAATCGTCTGAACCTCCAGCTTGGACAACTCCATGCCAAGATAGTTGGCGATGCGATCCAGACTTATCTCGATAACGGCAGGCTGGACGGAATGAACAAGCTCTTGAGCGATGCCCTCGGTCACAAGACCGTTGCCGAGCCCAGCGATCAGCGAAGCGGCGCGATCAAGCGCCGGAATGACGCGAGCCGGATCGACCTCTTTCTCAAAACGCAGGCTTGCTTCCGAACGCAGACCAAGCTGGCGGGAAGTACGGCGTACTACAGAACCGTCAAACTTCGCCGATTCAAGAATAATGTTCACGGTATCCGCAGAAACCTCGGAATTCGCGCCGCCCATAACTCCTGCCAAGGCAATCGCCTTTTCGCCGTCCGCGATTACGAGCATATGTGGCTGCAGCTTGCGCAGTTGGCCGTCCAGCGTTTCCAGCTCTTCGCCTTCGCGCGCCAAGCGTACGATAATCTCGCCTCCCGCCACACGGTCGGCGTCGAATGCATGTAAGGGCTGGCCGTATTCCAACATTACATAGTTAGTTACGTCAACGATATTGTTGATCGGGCGAATACCCGCTGCCATCAGCCTATTTTGCAGCCAGAGCGGGGATGGGGCAACGGTGACATGTTTGATATAACGCGCGCTGTAATGCGGACATTCATCGCGTGCCTCGATGCGTACCGACAGATGGTCCGAAGTCTGCTCCGCAGCATCAAAAATCCCACCCTCAGGCAGCTTTATCGGACGTCCCATAAGGGCGCCGATTTCGTAAGCTACACCGATATAACTCAAGGCATCGGAGCGGTTTGGCGTCAAATCAAGCTCCAACACATGCGTGCCCAGATCAAGCACTTCGCCAATCGGCTTGCCAAGCGGAAGCTTCGGCAGCACGAGGATGCCCTCCTGCTGCTCTTTTGGAAGCAGCTTGTCGTTCAGGCCGAGCTCGCGTGCAGAGCAGATCATGCCCTGCGACTCCACACCGCGCAGCTTGGCGCGCTTGATCGCAAAATCACCTGGCAGCTTAGCTCCGATTGTCGCAACTGGAACATGCTGGCCCGCATCTACGTTAGCTGCGCCGCATACGATTTGCAGATCCTCACCAGTGCCGACATCAACTTTACATACGTTCAGCTTGTCTGCATCGGGATGTTTGGTTTTCTCCTTGATGTAACCGACAACTACGCCGGTCACGCCTTTGTCCATAGACTCGATCGCATCAATCTCGATGCCTCCGGACGTCATTTTCTCCGCAATCTCCTCTGGCGTCAGCCCTTCGAGGTTGATATAATCCGCCAGCCAGCTCGTTGAAATCTTCATATTCGGTGTCCCCTCTCTTTCCTTACATTCTTGCGAACTGGCTCAGGAAGCGCAGATCATTCGTGTAGAAATGGCGAATATCATCGATACCGTATTTGAGCAGAGCGATGCGCTCGATGCCCATACCAAAAGCAAAACCGGTCACTTCCTCAGGATCGTAACCGCCGGCTTGGAGCACCTTTGGATGAACCATGCCGCAGCCGAGAATTTCCAGCCAGCCCGTTCCTTTGCACATCCGACAGCCTTTGCCTCCGCATTGGGAACAGGTCATATCAACCTCGGCGCTTGGTTCGGTGAACGGGAAGAAGCTTGGGCGCAGGCGGATACGCGCTTGTTTGCCGAACATCTCCTGTACGAATTGCAGCAGCGTTCCTTTGAGATCGCTCATGCGGATGCCTTTGCCAACGACGAGACCTTCCACCTGATTGAACTGGAAGGAATGAGTCGCGTCGTCATCATCGCGGCGGTAAACCTTGCCAGGGCAGATGATTTTGAGCGGGGATTTACCGTTCATCGCCTTCATCGAGCGGATTTGCACAGGAGAAGTCTGCGTACGCATCAGAATTTCATCCGTAATGTAGAAGGAATCCTGCATGTCGCGGGCTGGGTGGTTTTTAGGCAGATTAAGAGCCTCGAAGTTGTAATAATCGGTCTCCACCTCAGGACCTTCCGCAATCGTGTACCCCATGCCGATGAAAATATCCTCGATCTCCTGAGCTACCTTGTTGAGCGGATGAACCGCTCCTGCAGGCAGCGGGCTGCCCGGCAAAGTGACGTCAATCGTTTCGGAGCGCAAACGCTCCTCCGTTTCAGCGCGGCGGAATGCGGCGCTTTTCTCCTCGATAACGGCCTCAATCGCGCCGCGAACGCTGTTCGCTACCTCACCGATGACCGGACGCTCCTCTGCGCTAAGTGCGCCCATGCCGCGCAAAATCTCGGTCAGCGCACCCTTTTTGCCCAAATACTTAACGCGAAGATCACTCAGCTCCTGTGGGCCTGTTACTCCTTGCAGCTCCTGCAGCGCTTCTGCGCGCAGCGCCTCCAAACGTTCCTTCATCGCTAATGCCTCCTTGTGCTTAGTTCCAGCCAATCTGCTCAGCGGGATCAATTTACTTTTTCTGGGATATAAAAAAACAAAAAAGGCCCTCTCCGCTAGGGACGAAAGGACCGTGGTACCACCCTGATTCCAGCCGTAAGAAGGCACGAATACGAGCACAAACATGGGGCTCGGATTTCGCAATACTTCTCAGCGCATGAATGCGCCTGGCTGCTTAATAGCCGAATAACGGACGGCTGACCCGCGAGTCTCTATTGGCGCTGAATCGGCGCGTTCAAGTCTCAAGCTCTGGAGTGAATTCGGGCCGGCTGGTTGTCCGGGATCGCTCTCAATCGGCGGCGTTCCCTCCCTGTGGATCAAGCACGGCGTACTAGTCTCCGTCATCGCTGTATGGGATGTGTTACAGACATGATTTTTTCAGACATTTTATTTCAAACACTGATTACTCATTATATCTATCGCAAGCGCAAGTTGCAACCTGCATAAGACCAAGTTGCTACCTTCATAAGACCAAACTGTCACTTGGCATGGGCTTAGCTTTTACGCCAAATCCCGCCTGAACAATGGGTAAATCCGCATTTTTGATAAAAGTCCAAATGTTTGGCAGCAAACGTCAAAGTGACGATTTCAAGCCCTTGCCGTTCTGCTTCCTCCAATAATGTTGCGATTAATTTTCGACCGATGCCTTGTTTTTGATAATCTGGATGAACGATTACATCCTCTAAATATCCATGCTGCAACCCCATGCCGGTAATGTAGCCAAAAGCAATAAGCTTGCCGTCTGCGTCCCTTGCACCCGCCCAGAAGTTGCATCGTTCAAACAGAACTGGATAATCACCGTCTCGTCGTTCCCAGCCTGCTGACTCCCGAAGATTGGGCACTTCAATCTCCAAGAGCTTTGGGTTGATTATAATTTCGATTTTGTACTCCCCTTCATATCGTTTTGCGGTGCGACGATCATCGGCTTGTCCTGCGTCCAATAATGATAAGGCAATATCCACCCGTTACTACTATGCGTTATCTGCTCAAAAGCTCTCCGGTCCCCGGTTGCGATCCATCAAGCCATGCTCGAAGGCATAACGAGTCAGTTGCACGCGGTTGTCGAGATGCAGCTTTTGCAGGATGTTTTTGAGATGGTTTTTGACCGTATGCTCGGATATTCCGAGCGTGTGGGCCACCTCGCGGTTGGGCTCTCCTAGAGCGACTCGCTCCAAAATCTCCTTTTCGCGCTCGGTGAGCGGGGTGGTGGACTGGCTCGTGGAACTGCGCGACGGAGTCGAAGCAGCCGATGCCACGCGGCTCTCGCGACTGCGATTGGGAAGAAACTCATGAAGAATTCGTGTGGCGAGCTCACGGCTCATCGGAGCTTCGTCCAGCGATACCGCTCGCAAGTAATCCAGCCATGCGGATGGCGAAAGATTTTTTAGCAAATAACCTTGCGCACCCCGCTTGATCGCTTCGAACAAATCGGCTATGTCGTCAGATACGGTAACCATAACAATCTTTACCGAAGGCAGGATACTTTTGATGCGCGAGGTCGCTTCCAGCCCATCGATACCCGGCATGCGGATATCCATCAGAATGAGTTCCGGCTGCAGTTGCTCCGCGAGCAGTACCGCCTCTTCACCGCCCGAAGCCTCGCCTGTCACTTGGAAAAAAGCATCCTCTGAGAGAATGATACGCATTCCTTCGCGTCCATGTGGGTGATCATCCACGAGCATTACGCTCACAGGGCCTCGACTCGCTACAGATGCCTCTTTACCGTCCAGCGTTCCCTCATGATCACTGTTTAATGGCTTCTGGCCATTGCCTCCGCCACTCCCAGACTGATCAAAACCCGACTGCTGATTTGTATTCAAATGCTCCGCCTCCTTTTGACTGCCGATTTAATTACATCATACTTGTCATACTTGCTCCCTAACGATGCGATCTAGCGCTGATTTACTCGTCCTACCTGCGAAGAATTCTTTACAATCTCCACCGTGGTGCCTTGCTTCTGTCCGTCAGATGGGCTCCGAAAAGCAAAGTCCCAACCGGCTCCGCGAGCCCGGTCATTCATCATCCGAACTCCGTAACGGCCCTTTGCCAGCTCCGCTCCAGCAGCAGCGCCCACCCCATCGTCGGTGACGGAGCAGCGGAAACCGTCCGTTCCTTCCTGCCTACAGGTTACTTCAACGAAGGAAGCGGCCGCATGTTTGCGTACATTCATCAACGCTTCCCGGATGATGGCCAATAGTTCAACCTTTTCGCGGCTTGTCAGCAGCACATCAGGCAGTTTCCAGTCAATTTGCATCTCGATTCCGGAATCCTGCAACTCAGCAGCTGCCCCACTCAGCGACTGCAGCCATGGCAAGTCGGACACCTCCGGTGCAGAGCGCAAATTGGCAATCGATTCCCGGACATCCTCGTAAACATGGCGCACTGTACCTCGTATTTGCTCCGTCGTCTCACGGATCTCCTCCGACGATTGCGCCCGGTCGAGTCTGTCCAGCTTGACCGAGAGCAGAAAAAGTGACTGAGATATGCCGTCATGCAGCTCCCGAGCCAGCTGATCCCGCTCCTGGATGGACACTTTCACCGCCTGCTCCCGACGCAGCTCTTCCTGCACATTGTCATGCATGCGGAACAACTTGCTAAGCAACGTAACGGTCACAAGAAACACGAGAATTGGACTGATAACATTGCCGGTGTCCATAGAAACGTAAGGTAGCAAAAACGTGTGCCTCGCGTATTCCCAGGCGGCGGTCAGAAAGGTCGGCGTCCATAGGATCAGCCGCTTAATCGTTACTGCCTTCATGCTCGCTCACCTGCTTTCATCAGTAGTTGCGGAAGCTTGTTTGCACTTCTCGCTCCACACCTTTTTCATCAACGACCCGAATCTCGGCCCTCCAAAGACCTGGGAAAGGAAGATAGGTTCCCGTAGTACGATAAGCCGTTTTTATATAACCGTCGAAAGTGCTAATCTCATCATCCTGGAACTTTTCAAGCGGGATTTCGATCGCGCCAACCTCAGGCTTGTCGACAGGAATAAGGCTCAGCTTGACGGATTTTGGATTGCCAAGCGATTTGAACATCCAGATGCGCGTTGTGAATTCATTGCTGCCTGGCACATTGGGGGTGATCCGCAACGAGACATGCATCTCGCTGCCCATCTTATGCCATGAGACGGGCTCGTTAGCCGGCAGCGGGCTGATATAAGTAAACACGGCGACTATGACGAGAATGAGCCCCATCAGCGCACCGTCCGCCTTGAGCAGGACGCCACTCGGGAAGCCAGAGCGCTTCATACGGCGACGTAGCAAAAAGCCAATTACGGTGACCAGTATAACAAGTCCCGCTTTTACAAGCAGCAGTATACCCCATGGGGTTATTAACAGATACTCCAGCTTGGTCATATATAACAGCGTGAGTAGAATTCCGCTCAGTGATAACACGGCGATGCTGATCCATGCTGCACGGGAGAAGCTCTCTGCGAAACGTCCTGCCTCCTTGCGTTCTCCGTACCAAAGCGCGATCAACAGCATCAGGCCGCCGGCCCAAAGAGCTGCTCCAACCAGATGCACGAAGTCGAGCGACAGCGTTGCCCAGCGAGGCGAAGAAGCCGCCGCATGTCCGTTCCACGTTTCTGTAGCAAGCAGCAGCAGTCCCCAAACGGCACGCAGTGAAACTCGCCCCACTGGCAATGAGAGTCCGGCAAAAGCGAGCAATAGCAGAGCTACATAGCTCTGACCGACCGACGTGCTGGTGAACAGCGGTATCCATTCCGCCGAGGACTGGCCCACCATAATCCCCGTACTTTCCACGAAAACGTACAACAGCGAGACTAGAACGAGCGCTTGCGCCGGAAGTTTAGCGAACCTTTCGCGTAGCAGCTGTGAAATACCTTCCCAGCGGCTGCGATACAAAAGTGGCCAAAGCGCGCAGCCAGCAGCCAGCATCAAGGCCACATAATAAAGGAAGCGCACAGCATACAGCACAAGAGTCGCTGTCGTCAGAGCATCATCGCTATGCCCTTCATGCCCGAGTTGGGTGTGGATATTGTATGTAGAAGCGTCTTTTGCCGGAGGGGGCTCGCCAATAACGAACACATAAGAGCCATTAACAGGATGGCCATCCTCGGATATGACCTTATAGTTTACGGTATAAGCACCGGCTTTCAGCGACGGCAGCCCCAGTGTCAACGTCAGGCCGTCTTCGCTGAGCAACGCCTTGTTGTTCGTTACTTTGGACGAGTTGCCGTCCAATACTTCAAGCACCCCGACTGAGGCTTCCAGCTTTTCGTTAAAGGTGACTTTGACCTCGGCTGGCGGGCTCTCCAGACGCGCTCCCGCCGCGGGATAAGCCTCCTTGAGGGCAGCATGGGCCGAAACTTGATCCGGGGCCGCAAGCATTAGCGGCATGAGGGCTATGAACGCCAGCAGAAGGCCGGCTATTGGCCGCTTTGGGCGGGTGAGGAGCCGCAATTGGCAGGCGGAAAGCCGCTTTGGGCGGGTGATGAGCCTCATTTGGTGAGCGGAGAGCCGCTGTAAGCAAGCGTAGGACCGCTGCTGGCGAGCGGAGCGCCGCAATTGGCGGGCGGAAAGCCGCTGTGGGCGGGTGATGAGTTCCATTAGGAGGCTGAAGAACCGCATTAGGCGGGCTTTTGGCGAGCCTACAGCATGGAACATTTTCCATGCCCCCACCAGCCTCAGCAGAAGGAAAAGATATAAATTAATAAAAGGCCCTGTAAAGGCATTCATGCTTGCCCTGCACTTCCTTTCCAACTGTAATTCCTGCCTATATTTTACTTGATGGAATCCAATGGAACCAACCGGATTGTGAACATTTCGGGAAGGGAGCTGCGGGCGTGAGAGTCAACTAGGATGGCAAGCACAATAGCGGGCGGAATGACGTAAATCCGAGGGGAAATGGATTGTTCGCGGTTGCACGAAGAACAGGGCTGCGAGCGAAGCTGCCGGCAGAATAAAAGCTGAGAACAACAGGCTGAATTTGCAGGAATCTGGCCGGAGGCGATAACGGCGTAGGCGAGGAAGCAACGAATATGTAACCTCCTAGCGGCACATTCTATGTAGGATTAACAAGTGAGATGAAACATGGAAGAGGAAAACAAACCTCATCTTTTAATGATGATCTATCTGGCGCTATATTTTGCTGAAAACACGGCTGCACAAACCAAGTAGCAGGAGCTGCTTGATAGTCGCGACGGAGCTTGCTTTTTTCAAATCAAGTAGCTAAAGCTACTTGAAAGCCGCGACGAAGCTCGCTTTTTTCAAACCAAGTAGCTAAAGCTACTTGAATGCCGTGGCGGGGCTCGCTTTTTTCAAATCAAGTAGCTAAAGCTACTTGAACGCCGTGGCGGGGCTCGCTTTTTTCAAACCAAGTAGCAGAAGCTGCTTGATAGTCGCGACGGAGCTTGCTTTTTTCAAACCAAGTAGCTAAAGCTACTTGAAAGCCGCGACGAAGCTCGCTTTTTTCAAACCAAGTAGCTAAAGCTACTTGAATGCCGTGGCGGGGCTCGCTTTTTTCAAATCAAGTAGCTAAAGCTACTTGAACGCCGTGGCGGGGCTCGCTTTTTTCAAACCAAGTAGCTAAAGCTACTTGAACGCCGTGATGGAGCTCGCTTTTTTGAAATCAAGTAGCTAAAGCTACTTGAGAGCTCTGCTATGCAGAACTTTTACAACATCGAGGAGGTTAGTTAATGTCAGAGCCATTTGAACCCTATCGTTATGCCGATCTTAGCGGGTTTCAGCAAGCTGTGGAGCAAATCCGCGGTTTAGAGGATAAGTTATCCAAAGAAACTGGTCATCCCGTCACGTTGATCGCATTCGAGCCCACTGAGAACAAGTCAGAGTCCCTTTGATCTATAACGGCAAATGGCCGCCCTCGCTGACAAAGGTCAGCGTAGCGGCCATTTTGAACTGTGCAGATACGGGCATCCTCGGTCATTCGGCCATACATAAATCCAACCTGCTCGGTTCGAATCCTGGAGATCCACCGTCCAGATCCGCTCATAATCATTCAGCTCCTCTCCCCCGCTGAATTCCTCCAGACGGTCGGCGGACTCAAGTCCTTCCCGATCTATGCGCAGCCACCAGCCCAGCGTTTGTGAGTCTGCTAAGCCGATCTCACATTCACGTGGAACGCGAACTAAAGCTGGATAAGCTCCGTTAGCCGCATCGACAAGACGTCCTCTGACGATACCGGGCACGGCCTCCTGCACCCAGCCCGCTACAGCTCCGTAATTACGTTCGCCCGGTTGCAAAGAGCCGTAAACAAACAGCCAGACTTGCTCCTGTACCCTACTCATGTGAACCTCGGCGCGGCAATAGAGACGCCAACCGTTTCCAAGCCGCTTCGGATCATCGCAGCTGCTTTGGCCGCTCCCGGACCGTCGCCATGCAGGCATAATGTGTCAGCACGAACTTTCGCCATACCTCCGCCGATCGCTATAACCTCGCTGCGGAGCGCAATCGATAGAGCTTGCTCAAGCACCTTATCAGGATCATGCAGCACAGCACCTCGCACATCGCGACCGGCCAAGCTGCCATCCAGAAAATAGCCCCGGTCTGCGAAGCCTTCGGTTATAGCTGGCAGCCCAAGTGAGACTGCGGCCTCCAGTAGTTTGCTGCCTGTTTGGCCATAGATGGCCAGTCCTCCAAGGTCCGCAGCCACCCGAGCAACGGCTAACGCATGCTCCAAGCTACTGCCACACTGGTGGTAGAGCGCACCATGTGGCTTAATATGACGCAGCTGTCCGCCCGCTGCGCGAACGAAAGCTTGCAGCGCCCCCACTTGGTACAGAACTGCTTCATAAACCTCTTCAGCCGATAGTCCCATCGGCCTGCGTCCAAATCCCTGACGGTCCGGATAGCCCGGATGGGCTCCGATGACAACGCCCGCCTTTAAGCAGCGCTCAACGGATTCGCGCATCGTTCGCGGGTCACCCGCATGCCAGCCGCAGGCGATGCTAGCGCTCGTTATGCTGGAGAGAAGCGCTTCGTCCGCGCCGAAGGAATAAGCACCGTATCCTTCGCCAAAGTCAGCATTCAGATCAATCGTTATATTTTGAATGGGAGACACCTCCTGGATTGTTCGAATGAGTGATAATTTGAATGAATGAATAAATGAGTGAATAAGAGAATGAGTGAATAACTGAAATTACTAGTAGTTTTATTAGACGAAGGAAATGATTGAACTCTAATACCTCATAAACGGGTGCAAGAGCGAGCTTAACAGTGCAAAGCTAAACGAGAGTATTTTCGTTGTAGTTGCACGCTTCATCTCGGAAAAACCTTCAATCGCAGGGCTGCATCTAAAAGATTAAGCTCCTGTTCCTGCTGCAATTGAAGCTGCTGCGCCTCCTCAAGCTCCACGGATGCGAAGCGCACTTTGTCGCCCGGCCGAACCTGCGCTAGCAGGGGCATATCGGCGGAGACGACATGCAGGATGACCGGGTAGCCGCCTGTCGTCTGGCACCCTGCCCCCAGCACTACGGGGGCGCCGCCAGGCGGCAGCTGCACGGCCCCCGGCAGGACACCGTGCGAGAGAATATCCGCACGGTGCTCCAGCATAATCGGCGGGCCGTCCGGCTGCAAGCGGACGCCCATCCGATCGCTGGCGGGAGAGGCGGTCAGCCGCTCCCGCCAAAGCCGCATACGGGCAGCTTCGCTGAGCTGCCCGTATGCGGCCCCCGGCACCGCGCGAAGCACGGTGCCGGAGCCGGCTGCGCCGCGCGCCATGAGGCGCGGCGCGAGCCACGGCGCGGCGGCGGGGCATAGCCCGCCGCCGGAGGCGCCTGCGGCGGCGCGCTGCGCGAGCGCCGCCGTCCATGCTGCGGCGCGCGCCGAAGGCTCGCCGCAGGCAAGGGCATCGCCGGCCGCGAAGCGCCGGGCGATACCCGCAGGCGGCCCGGCGCTTACGCCGCCGGGCTCCGACAGGCCGCCGACACCTCCGGCGACGGCCAAATAAGCGCGGCAGCCGCTGCGAGCGCGGCCGATAGCAACGATGCTGCCTGCCGGCAAGTAGACGGCGCGCCAGGTCGGCAGCGGCCATCCGTCCACGGCCGCCTCCATATCTGCGCCGCATAGAGCGGCGAGCAGCCCTTCAGGCGCTTCGACCCGCAGCTGCGGTCCGCTCAGCGTCAGTTCTAGCGCGCCAACCCCGCGCTCGTTGCCGCAAAGCAGATTTGCCGTCTGCAAAGCTACGGCATCCATCGCTCCACCAGCGGGCATACCCTGAGATCGCCAGCCCGGTCGGCCCAGATCCTGCAGCTCCATCATCATACCTGGATGGAGCACATGAAAAGCAATTTTCCGCATCCTACCTTTCCCTCCTCCCGCACTTATCTCTGCTATCCGGTTCTCTTCCTGCTACTCTGCCAAACCACTCTGTCCGAACCAAGCTATAAGACCGTCATCAGGCCGCTTCTGGCGAGCCGTTGTCGTATTTGGCGTAAGGTGTATCCCTAATAATACTCGCTCACCACCCACTACCCATCCACCATCCGCCCGCTCCCGACGTCATCCGCGCTCATCAGCCGCCGCATCTTGCGGGCTGTCGTTGTATCCGGCGCAGGCGTATAAATGCTGCAACGAAGATCCTGATCTCCCTGCACCTGCAGGCTTGTCAGTTGGAATTGCATTTTGCCAGCTTTGGCGTGGCGGAATTCCAAAATAACCTCCGGAGCCGTGCTAACTCGGCTCTCGTCCCATAACTTGCGGAAACGCGGATGATGAAGCTCCATCTCCTCGATAAAAGACTCATACCAGTCATCGTCTGCATATTGGCCATAATAGGAGCGGAAAATCGCTAAATATCCGCGAACGAATTGCTCCCAATTGATCGCAAGCCGCTGCAGCTCAGGCCGAGTAAACAACAGAGTAATCATATTCCGCTGTTCCGTTGGCACAGTCCCGAAGTCCAGAAATACGCGAGCTGCTGCATCATTCCACCCAGCGATCCGGCAGCGCCTATCCGAGATGATCGCCGGACAGCTGGACAGCTCATTCACAATGAGCTGCAGCGCCGCCGAAGGAAGCGGCGGGGCATCCGCCGCACTCCCCTCCGCCTCGCCCATAGGAGCATTGCCGTCACTCGCAAGCGAAGCAAGGTACTTCCGTTCATCCCCGCTCAACCCCAGCGCCTTGGCTACTGATTCCAACACGGACGCGGATACGCGAATGTCCCGCCCCTGCTCCAGCCAGGTATACCAGGTCGGGCTAACGCCGGCCAGCTGCGCCACCTCTTCCCTTCTAAGCCCAGGCGTGCGCCTCCTTCCTCCAGCCGGAAAGCCATGCTCCTCTGGAACCAACGCCATGCGCCGCGACCGGAGAAAATTCGATAAAGCTTGAAGCCGAGCCTGCCGATTCATGCCGCTCCTCCTTTATCCTGTTACCTTTTATACTAGTATAAACGACAACTTGTACCAGCATAAGTCCTGTGGCAAAATGCCTTCAAGACCATAACGGATCAACAAGGAGCTGAAGGGCAAATGAATATTCACCGCAGTCTCAACAAGCCGAAACCCCAACATCGCGTTGTCATTACCGGCATGGGTGCCGTCAGCCCTTTCGGGCATAACGTTTCCTCACTATGGGAAGGGCTGGCCGCCGGCCGCTCCGGCATTCGAAGAATCAGGGACAGCGGTATCTCCCCCGAGCTCCTGCAGCAAATGGATGAAGATGCGATTGCTGGCATCGTACCCGATTGGGATGGAGAAGCCAGATTCGGACGCAAGGAAGCGCGAAAAATGGATCGCTTCGTCCAGTTTGCCCTGGCCGCCGCCGAGGAGGCGTTGCAGCAATCCGGACTGGACAACGGCAAGCTTGTTCCCGAACGGACCGGGGTTTATGTCGGCTCCGGCATCGGGGGCATCGGTACCTTGATGGAGCAAGCAAATGTGCTCTTCAAACGCGGCCGCTCTCGTGTCAGCCCAACGCTTGTGCCGATGATGATTGCCAATATGGCAGCCGCGATGATTAGCATTCGCTTCGGAATAACCGGCCCCGTATTAGCGCCGGTTACCGCCTGCTCGATCGGCAATACGGCTATTGGAGAAGCGATGCGCCTTATTCGCAGCGGAGAGGCCGACGTTGTCATCGCCGGAGGTGCTGAAGCGGCTGTGTCCCCGGTCGCGCTGGCTGGCTTCGGCAATGCAACCGCGCTTGCTTCATTCAAAGGCGATCCTGCCGCAGCCAGTCGCCCCTTCGACGCCGAACGCAGTGGATTCGTCATCGCCGAAGGCGCCGGTATCGTCGTACTTGAATCACTGGAGCATGCGATGGGCAGAGGTGCCGAGCCGCTTGCCGAGGTGCTGGGATACGGCGCCACCTCCGATGCTTGGCATATGGTCGCAACTGATCCAAGCGGAAAAGGCGCAGCAGCAGCCATGCGTCTGGCTCTGGAGGACAGCGGCCTGACTCAAGGCGATATCAGCGTTATAAGCGCTCATGCAACCGGCACCTCTGTAGGCGATCTCTCCGAAACGAGGTCAATTCGCAGCGTGTTCGGCGACGGGGCGGATCGTATCCCAGTGACAGCAAATAAATCTATGACCGGCCATATGCTCGGGGCTGCGGGTGGAGCCGAAGCCATCGCTCTAGTGCACATGCTGCGCGAAGGGCTCATCCCTCCAACGATCAACCGGATGACGCGGGATCCGCTCTGTGATCTGGATTATGTACCGCTTCAAGCCCGCCATGTGAAACTGCAGGTAGGGCTGTCCAATTCCTTCGGCTTCGGCGGGCATAACGCGGTTATCGCGCTTGGTCGTTTCAGTTGAAACTTGTAATGATGGAGCTTTTATTGCCTGTTATCTAAGCTAAGTTATTTAAAAGTTCCCACCAGCCTTTTTCATTACAAAGGAACAAACCGGATACGATCTCCCGCCGTAAGCAGCGAAGGTCGTTCTCGCGAAATATCCACCAGCACCGTGTCCGTGCGGCCGATCAACTGCCAGCCGCCGGGCGATTCCGACGGGTAAATACCAGTCTGCGCTCCTCCGATGCCGACCGAGCCTGCAGGCACGCGAATTCGCGGCGTCTCCCTGCGGGGCTGAGCCAGCTCGGGGGGCAAACCGTCAAGATAAGGAAAACCGGGTAAAAAGCCGATCATGACAACCCGATAAACCGGGGATGAATGCGCTCTGACAAAAGCCTCCGGCGACATGCCGCTGCGCCGGGCTGCTTCCAGCAAGTCGGGCCCTCCATCCCCGCCGTAACGGACGGGAATCTCGATAGGAGGCCGTTCCGGCACTTTTTCGAGCGGAGGCAACAGGCTGAGCCTGTTGTCTATCCTAATTTTGGCCGATTGCCATAAAGCAGGGGCTCCCTTATTTTCCTTGGATCTGCTTTCAATAGAAACGTTCCTGTCGGACTTGAACAGCTTAATCGGATCGTATACAGCAAGCACCGAATCATATCCCGGCACGGCATCCTCAAGCCATTCCCAGCCGCTAGCCTCCAACCATGCAGCTGCGTGAGCCATCTGCCGCTGCAAACGCTCCCCCTGCAGCGCTGGCTCGCTGGAGCGGATCATAATTGCCCTGTCGCCTGCCGGCAGGCTCATCAGCAAAGGATTGCCTACGGGATTATAAAGCTCGCTGTTTCCCGCTCCTCTAGTTCCGTCATTTTGCTCCATGATCACATCCCCTTTCTTCTATATAAATTGAAATTGGACTTATGACAGCGGAACTCGCTCTTCTGCCTCGACTGAACTGGGACTAACAACGGGACTCGCTCCCTCACTCGGTAGTTAGTCTCGTTAAACTAATACAGTCCACTTTTCGCGCTCAGCTTTCCCTCTATTTTAACATCTCCTTGGAATAGCTAACTTGAAAAGAAGAAACTCTATTTGGTATAGTTAGTGCTTCATCTCACCTCATTTAAAATGTATCCACATAGTTATGAAATGACTTTTCCGACAGGCGCTTATTAAAGCTTGCGCTGCGGCATTTCGCTAGCTCAAGCAGCCCCGCGGCTCAAGTCGCGGGGCTGCTTTCTACTTATTTGCTGATTTGCTGGCTTTGCTCGCTGGGGCTAGTCGCTCTGCCAGCAAGCTAAAAAGATTTCGCAGCTTCCAGCTTTTCCATAGAAACTTTTTGCTGGAGGCAGTCGTTGATTGCACAGGAGGCTACAACATCATGCTTACCGCCCACATGCTGGGAAAACAATATAAAACAGATTGGGCACTGCGACCGCTAACCCTTCAGCTAGGGACCGGATTGCACGGACTGCTTGGCCCGAACGGCGCCGGCAAATCGACGCTGCTGCGGCTATTCGCCGGAATGCTCGCGCCAACGACAGGCGACGCTCTGCTCCGTGGCAGCTCGGTACGGGATTTCCGTCGCAATGGCAGCCGGATCGGCTACCTTCCGCAGAACATGCGGGTGCTGCCCCAATTCACCGCTCGCCAGTGGCTGCTTCATGCGGCTTCACTGCAAAGCAAAGCTAGCCTCAAGGAGCGGATGTTAATCGTCGACGATGTGCTGGAACAGGTTAATCTGCGGAGCGAGGCCGATGTGCAGGCCCGTTCCTACTCTTTCGGCATGATTAAACGTCTGGGCGTCGCGCAGGCACTGCTATCAGCCAGCGATCTGCTCATCGTCGACGAGCCAACCGCCGGGCTTGATCCCGAGGAACGAATCCGTCTCCGCCGAGTACTCGCCGAAGCAGCAGCGACGAGAGTTGTATTGCTCTCAACGCATGTACTCGGTGATATCGGGGCCAGCTGCCGCGAGGTAATCGTGCTCGGCCGTGGACGGCTGATGTACCATGGCAGCACGCAGGGTCTGGCAGGGTTTGCCGAAGACCGTACTTGGGCCTGGGAAACGTCTGAGAATGAATGGCGACGGATGCCGCTGGACGGTCTGCTTTCCGCCCGCAAAACGGATGAAGGCATTCTGTGCCGCGCCTTGTCGGAGCGCTCGCCCTCGCCTTTTGCACAGCGTGTCGAGCCGACGATGGAAGAAGGCTATCTGGCTCTGATGGGACATCAGGATCACCAGGAAGCGGGAGGACTGTTCTGATGCGCATCATGTTGCGACAAGCGGCGATGGAGCTAAGATCGCTGATGTTGCTGCGCTGGACGCTACTGCTGCCCGCCGCTGCCGCAGTCTGGATGATTTTGCATACATGGAGATTACGCCCTGAATCGTCTCAGGACGTCAATCTGTACGCTGCAGATACCCATATCATGCTGCTCATGCTCACAACAGCCATCCCACTGCTGCTCGGCGTACTCCTGATCCGGCGCGACCTGCTTCATCCTTCTGCAGAATGGCTGTTTCGGCTGCCCGTCTCAGCCGGCGGTTGGATGGCTTCCAAATGGCTGGCAGGGTTTGCTTACATGACACTATACACAGTAGCAGTCAGCGCCGCCTATGCCGCTTCCGCTCTTCGCCACGACGTGCCCCCTTATTCAATCTGGCGTCAGATCGGCCTGTATGCGCTAATGTACGAGCAAGCTTTCGCCCTGTCGCTGGCGCTCGGCTTATTCCTGGGCGTGCTGCTGCCGCTCCGCTTCTCGCTGCCGGCCGCGTTCTGCGCCTGGGTGTTCGGCTCGTTATTTCTGCAAACCTATATCAGGCCCGTTTATGAACTGGGCTGGTTGAAGGCGTTTTACTTGCAGCCGCTGTTCAACAATAGTCTTATAGGCAATGAGGCTTGGTCCTTTATTTTGGCAAAAGGTGAAATGCTGCGCATCATTCTATTCGGTGCTGTATTCGCGATCTTCCTGCTCACAGCAGGAGCCGCCCTGCTTGGACGCAGCAAACCGCCGCTCAATCGGCGGCGTCCATGGCTGCTGACGCTGGCAGCTCTGCTTGCATCAACAGCCGCTTTCCTGCCCTTCTCCTCACTTAACATGGAGAGAAACGAGCACCGTGAACAGCTGGAAGCAGCGGCAGCCCAGCCTGACGAGCTTCAGGAACCGGCTCCCTACCGCTTCCAACTGGACCGGATGAAGTTGCAGGTGAATTCGTTGCCGGAGCAAACCGGCTTCGAGGCTCAGGCTACCTTGGACATCCCTACCATCCACGGCAAGCTGTTGCCCGCTGAAGGAAACGTTCTTCTTTATCGCAAAGAAAGCACCGTTTCACTATTACTTTATTCTTCGCTTGAGGTGCGCTCGGTGGAGTTGAATGGCGTGCCAATTACTTGGGAGCGCCAAGGTGACCGGATCCAATTTTCCGAGGATCTGCTCAATCCGTACCAATACACACAGACTGTAGAGATCACCTATAACGGCGGGCTAGACGAATGGCTGAGCGGAGCTGGCGGCAGTGAAAGCTATCTCGCATTCACACGCAAAAACGCCGTCTACCTGCCCGCATCACTAGGCTGGTACCCGCTGCCGGGCGGCGATACACTGCTCGCACTTGGCCAAGATCAGCATCTGCAAGATCGACCGGCATCCAATATTACGCCGAATACGGAGTACGAGGTCGTTCTGTCCGGGTTCGAGACGCAATTGTTCGGAACGATCCAGAATGAAGAAGTATCGTCAGACTCTACCCGCTTCGGGGGCGTTTCCGATAGCGGCTTAACGGTAGTGGGCGGCCGATTCCAACGCATCAAGCTCGCCGGCGAGCCGATCGAGATCGTGACGACTCCGGGCAATGCCGATGAGGCCAATGATTTTCTGAAGCGTTTTACAGAGCGCCGCAAAGGTCTGGAGACACTGACCGGAGCTCCACTGAACTCGGTGCGGCAGATTTTCTTTTTCCCGATGCATATGATCGGTACTCCAATGGAGACGCCTTCTATCACGCGTTCCTGGTATGCCGAGAATGACACTTTGTTCATTCCGCAGACGGAACATCGTAATCTCGATAGCTATGCCGAGGATGCGTTGAGCACATTGCTGTTATTCGGAGATACGGGTCGCGGTGCTGAAAATGCTCGTAAAGAAGCATTGGCAAAACCCTCCGTTGCCTTGGAGATCCGCTCCGCTTATGCTTATTTGTATAATAAAGAGAGCGGGGATAAGGACCCATACCGGCTCCAAGCCGATGAAACGCCGGAATGGAAGGCGATCCAGACGCTGATCGACGCGGCTTATGAGCGTGGCCATGCTGGCCAAATTCATGAAGTGCTGGAGCGACTCCGCCAGTTCGGACTGACATTGCCGGAGCCGCCGCGCAGCGCAGCCGGAGAGTGGCTCGCTACGGATGCTGTTCCTTATATAACAATGAACGATTTCATGAGAGAATGGCGCAAATTAATGCCGGATGACAGGCTGCCAGTCATGCCCCAAGTAGAAGGAGGTTAATTCCGTGACGGATGAAGATTTGGTCCAGGGAATGATGAACGGCGACCAGGCCTGTTTTGAAGCGCTTGTTCACCGTTATCATGCCCCTTTATCCGGATTCCTGCAGCGACAGCTGAAGGATCCTGGGCGAGCGGAGGATATCGTGCAGGAAACATTCCTCAAGCTGATCCGCCAGCTCAAAGATAAACGTAATCCCGATAATGTCCAGGCTTGGCTGTATCGGGTTGCGATGAATCAGTGCCGTGACTATTGGAAAAGCTCCGGTTATCAAACCGACCGCAACCGCTTTGGCGAGCCGCCGGAGCGCAAAGACGAACGGACTTCCGTTGTGGAGCTGGCCGAGCGTCAGGAAACACGCCGCGAAATCCGGCAAACGCTCGACGAACTTCCTAAGGTGCAGCGAGAAGTTGTGCTGCTCCGCTTTTATCAGGATCTTAAGCTGCAGGACATTGCTGACGTGCTCCAACTGCCGCTTGGCTCGGTGAAAACGCATTTGTATAAGGCGCTCCGCCGACTAAAGTCCAAGCTGAGCAAGGAACAGGAAGTTCCACTACCCGCGAGAGGAGGCAAAAAAGATGGAATTGCCGAACGATAAAGAATTAAAGCAGTTGGAAGATGAGCTTCGCGCCCCTTTGGCATCCCTTCAAGTGTTTCCCGTTAAAGCGGCTGACACAGTACGCTTGCTCGCGGCTCTACAGCCAGCCTTCGAAGCGTTGCGGCCGGAACTGGCGGGAAGCGGTGTGCCCGACTGGATGAAGGACAATCAGGCTGGCTCCAAGCACCCAACATTGCTTAAGCTGCTTCGTACTCAGCTTGGAGCTTACTCGCGGGCCTACTGGCTGGCCAGCCTCGGCGTTTTTCTGATGCTGATGTACATTTTGCCTTACGGCTCGGGGGAAGAAGGCTCCTCCATGCTCAGCGAGGTGAGCGGCAAATTGTCGCTTTTCCTGCCGATGATGTTCCTCTCTGGTCTGCTATATAGCTTCCGCAGTTGGAACCGGGAAATGCGCACGATCGAAAGTATCACCCCTTATCCGCCTGCGCTGCTGTTAATGGCCCGAGTCATGATTGTCGGCGGCCTCAATGTGCTGTTTGGCCTGGCAGCGTCGCTGTATTTGGCCTCGCGGCTCGAACAGTTTCCGGTGTTACCGTTTATCCTACAGTGGATGTCGCTCATTCTGCTTATTGCTGGCGGAGCCGCTTATGTCATGCTTAGAGCAGGTGTCAAAAGCTCCTTCGTCATCGGTTCTCTGTTCTGGATGGGTTGGAACGTGATGGAATATGTACTGCGCATGCCGGAAAACGGCAGCTCCGCGCCGGAAGCAATTCGCACCGCGATTTACTGGCTCTGTCTTGGCGCCGGTATCATGATGACCTGGATGGCCTACCGCCGCAGCCTTGTGATCAAACGCGTCGTATAGGGGGCTGCAAGTATGATCGAGCTTAGCGGAGTGCGCTGGGAGCGGCGTGCTGGCGTATTCACACTGGATGTTCCCCGCCTGCTGCTGCGCGAGGGCATCACGGTGATGGCGGGAGCGAATGGCTCTGGCAAATCCTCGCTGTTACAGCTGCTCGCAACAGCAGAATTTCCGGACCAAGGCGGTATTCGTTACGGCACGATGAGCGGCGACCGCGATCTGGCAGCGATTCGGGCTTCAATCGGCTATGTGCCGACTGGGCTTGAGCTGTACGAGGATATGAAGACGGAGAGGCTGCTGCGCTACTTATCCGAACTGAAGGGTGAAGCCGGCAAAACCGAGACAGATCGCGTCATAGCGCTATTCCAACTTGAGCCGTACCGGCGGCGAGCAATCAAAACGCTGCCTCAGGGCATCCGTCAGCGCATCGCCTTGGCTCAGTCAGTCATCGGCTCACCGGACTATCTTTTTTTGGACGAGCCGCTCAACGCGCTTGACTCCATCGAAAGGCTGCGGCTAATTCGCTTCCTGGCATCCTATGCACGAGGACGCTCCGTCGTAGTCTCTACCCATGAGCTGAATGAATGGGAAGCGTGGGTCACCCGCATCCTGTGGCTGGACGAAGGCAAGCCGCTGTTCCATGGTACGCCTCAGTATTGGACAGCAGGGCTGCCCAATATGGTCTGGGCCGGAGCCGTAACCCATGAGCGATACTTGGAGCTTCCGCCCGAGGCGCTGCTCCAGGTTCGACCGGAGCAGGAGCTCTGGAGCGTGCGCCTGCTGGCGGAGAGCAGTCCCGGACGGGAATTCTCCCGTCAGGAGGCCACTCTCGAGGATGCTTACTTTATCCGCTCTCGGGCTAGATAGAAGTCGTTCGTTTTGGGTAATATGAAGCGGTTGATGAACTTCTCCTCTCGTCACTCATTGGTTTGACATTGTAAGTTTATTAAGGGGCCGTCCCAAAAGTCATTGTTAGATGACTAAGGGTCGCCCCTTTAAATTTGTTTTGAAATAGCCGAGAAGACTTCCCTCTTCTATACGAGGAAGTCTTCTCGGCTTAGATCGCAAGTACTATATAGGCTGGTGGCGCTGTATTGGTTTTGAATCTGAGGCGCTTTGAGCTTTGTTCTTCTACATGAACTTGAGCACCCTCATGCCGTAACGAAACTCAGAAGCCTTATTTCAGCAAAATGAGGGGGTTTCGAGACGTAACGGAACTGACAGACGTTATTCAGGGGGGTCTTGTTGTAAAATCAACCTTTTTGACTCAAATAACGCCGCTCAGTTTCGTTAGCCATTTCATTTGCTGTTTTGAGGGGGAATAGGCTCTCTCAGTTCCGTTAGGATGTGCAAGAATAAGCCGGGTACTTCGAGCTTAAATTTCCTCTGCCAGATGCAGCGGAAATTTAGCGGTTATCCGTTCAATACCAATTCCATTGCTGATTTTCTAAGTATGAATCCTCTTTTTTCATAAACTGATTTGCCATCTGTAGAAGCGTTTAAAATTATACGACCGACATTATTGCTTTTTGCAAATTCAATACAATTATCCATTAAAGCCGTTGCGATTCCCATTCCCCTATAATTAGGAATAGTGTAGACATTCGTTATGTAGGCATCAATTCCTAAGAGATTGAGTAAATATGGTGGGCGCATGATTAAAATTAATCCGCATGTTCCAATTATTTTCCCCTGGGATTCTGCAACAAATGAGATGTAATCTCCATTATTCAAATGTTTTTCATAATACATCTTATTAGCACTTCTGACCCTTTCCATCTCCTCCTGATTTTTTATATTTCCTACTTCTTGAAGTAGTTCAATTCGAAGTTCAAGCAGACTTTCTACATCAGATTGTTTCGCACGCCTTAGATCAAATTCCATATGGAACGCTCTTCTCCTAAATAAAATATACCGTACCATATTGGAGTTAAATTCTGTGCTTGACTTATGCTACGGTTCAACGCGATGGATTTAAGTGAGGTTTTGTGTTTTCGAATTTTCACAATGCCAATAGATCAGTAAATATCTTTCTTCTGATTGAATTACTTTGGTTTGTAAAATCGGTATTATTAACCCAGTTTACCAATGAATCCAGATCAGAAATGGATTTTTCTGGATTTCCGCTATTATATGCAAAGTATCCTACTAGATATAGAACAAAATCTATTCTATCTAATTTATCCAGTAAATCATATTCACTTAAAAAGTTTAAAGTTGTTTCTAATGAATTAAGGGTTAAAGAAATTATATCCTTTAATTTATTTGCTTCTAACTTTATTAGCAAATCTTCTTTAGTATCTGATGGTATTGGAGCGTAGTTATTATTGTGGATTTTTTGCTTAACTAACACTTCATATGCTGGATTTAATGCCGCAATTGGATAAGATACATTCGTTGTGAATGGATTAAACAGTTCATCTAAACCATAATCTCTAACTTTATCTCTAAACGGTTTAGTGTAATTAATATAAATATCAAGATTGTGAATTTTCAACTTAGAAAATGCCATTTGAAGAGTTGTAACTCTACTACCAGCATTATTTAATATTTCAAACCATTCAATTTGTTCATCTTCAGTTAAATTTTCAGCAATATTAATTGTATAGTTATAGCTATGGATCTTACTACGCACTTGAATTAGCACTGGATACAGAGAGCTAATTAAGTCCTTTTTAATTAAATAATCTTCCAAAAGCTTATTATCCTCATTTAAAAGTACTCCCACTGGTATTTGAGAATCATTAGGTGCACCTTCAATAATTCGAAACTTGGCTCTAGATACATCCAATACTATATTTCTAAAGTCTTCGTGGTTAATAAATGCCTTGAAATTCGTAGTTAATCTTTGTTGACCATCAACGACGGATTGATGATCAGCTTGAATACCAGAATTATCAACAATCTCACGATCAATGAATGAAATCTGTGGAACTAGATTCTCATTATTAATTTGATTAATAGAAATCGGAGAAACGGGTGCTTTACCAAATAGTTGATAGTTAAATAAATCTACACTTTTCTTAAATGTCCAACTAATATCACGCTGATACAACGGAAGAGTAATTTTATCATCTTTAATTTTCTTACACATATTTGCGATCTCCATACTGTAACTCTTTTTTGTTGGGTTAAAAGATGTTGCTTCCCGTAATTTTTTATGAACAACAACCATAAAAAACGCCCCCTTGAATTTCTTGCTGCTAGAAGTAGCAGCTACCTATTTAAATAATATAGGTAATGTTTAAATTTAAGTCAACACAACAAATACAATCCACTTTTCGCTAAGTATTTATATAAAAAGACACTAGCGGTGCATAAATAATGACGAGATTTTTGTATGTCTGAATATTAATTATATAATTTACCTCGGTGTCTGCAGCGGAAAACTTCCGGAATATTGAGGAGTATACTTTCTAAACGCAGTATTTATATGAACGAAAAAAATATGGGTAATAACAATATTACGTTACAAGTCATATTTTCAGCTTTCTCTAAATTGTTTTTGGCAAAAATAGCGCACTACCCTTCTGCTGATTTCGTAATGGTTCTCCCTTATTTTGATATTATCTTAACAATGTAAGTATTTCTTTTACAGAATTATCAACAAATACTCTTTCAGGACGATATTTCATGAACACAGTAAGTCCTATTAGAGATATGATTAACGTCTGCGCTAAACCCTTTGAGTTAATACCGCTATCAAGCTCACCTGAGCGTAAGCCTCGTTCAATCGTTTCCTGGAATATTACCGAGAGATACATCTGATGTTCTCTTGTTAGGATTTCAAATTTCTCATCATGAGGCGCAAGTTCCACCATCGAATTGATGCAAAAGCAACCCCAGTTCGGACTTGTTTCATATTCTTTTGCCACCATATTTTCAAAAAAGGCACGGAAAGCCTCTTTAACAGAAGAATTGTTTTGAAGATTGGTGCGAACATAGGCAGCATGGGAAGTCGTATATTTTCGTAACGCAGCTTCAAATAATCCTTTTTTGTCTCCAAAGGTGGAGTATATGCTTGGACGCTGAGTGCCCATTCTTGATGTCAAGTCGCTTAAAGAGGTAGCTTCGAACCCTTTTTCCCAAAATAGTTGCATAGCTGCATCCAATGCCTTTTCCTCATCAAATTCGCGTTGTCGAGCCATAGCAACCCCTCTTTTCATATCGAACGGTATAATATAATTTTATTATTTGAAGATTATCCTGTCAATCAAGATTAAGATTTTGTAGCTCTTAGATCTCCTATAATGGAACAATATCAAAAATTTCCCGCTCCATAGCAGCCTGTCCTCTACAAGATCCTCTTGGCAGTTATCTTTTTTCGGAGTTATATTTATCAATAAATTACATATCGAACGGTATTTTATTTATTTTAAGGAGGCATCATCTTTGAGGAAGTTTGTTGAAGAACCGAAAGTCATTACCGTGATTATACAGGCAAACACGTTGAACAAGCTCAAGAAGCGCTCATAACATCAGAATCAGTGCCCACATCTTTAATGTCTCGCAAGGTTGCACTCTTATTTGCAATCGCCTGCGGACTGGCAGTCGCCAACATATATTACGCGCAACCTTACTGGACGCTATTTCAAACGAGTTCGGTATTACTCATTCATCCGTCGGCATTGTTATTACAATCACTCAAGTTTGTTACGCACTTGGACTGCTACTGCTAGTGCCCCTCGGAGATTTATTAAATCGACGTTGGCTGATCACTGGACAGATGCTTATATCCGTGTTGGCTTTAATTGTGGTTGGCACCGCCTCCACCAGCATGGTGTTATTCATAGGCATAGCTGCGATTGGATTGCTTGCCGTTGTGACACAGACGCTCGTTGCGTTCGTGGCAACTTTAGCTGCCCCAGCCGAACGTGAGCGTGCTGTGGGTGTTGTGACAAGTGGAATCGTAATCGGTATTCTACTGGCGCGAACTTTCGCTGGTGTAATAACGGATGTAGCCGGTTGGCGTTCTGTCTACCTTGTCTCTGCTGTATTAACGCTAATCATGGCCTGTGTATTATTTCGGGTGTTACCGCATTATGAGCACAAAAGAGAATCATTATCCTACCTACAGTTGCTTCGTTCGCTGCTCACGTTGTTCGCACAAGAACGAATTCTGCGAATCCGTGGTGCACTAGCCCTGATGATTTTTGCCGCTTTCAGTATATTATGGACTTCCCTAGTGCTGCCTCTTAGCGCTCCACCGCTTTCTCTTTCACATACTGTGACTGGAGCTTTTGGTCTCGCTGGAGTTACTGGGGCATTAGCAGCAGCACGAGCAGGTCGTCTTGCCGATCGAGGCTTAGGGAAGAAGACCACAGGCGTGGCATTAATTCTGTTGCTTATATCATGGTTGCCAATAAGTTATACTCAACATTCGCTTCTCGCATTAATCGTCGGTATTATCCTTCTTGACCTGGCAGTACAAGCCGTACATGTCACCAATCAGAGCATGATCCTTACTTTGCGCCCTGAGGGACGCAGTAGGCTTACTGCTGGTTACATGATTTTCTATTCCATTGGTAGCGCCACCGGGTCAATCGCATCTACCAGTATCTATGTTTACTCAGGCTGGAATGGAGTTTGCTTGTTAGGTGCAATTGTCAGTGCTTTGGCTCTTCTATTCTGGGCATTGACCCATCGCATTAAATGAAAGTATTTGTGAATGTTGATTTGGACTACTCCAAATCAACATTCACAAAAATTTTCCTCGACCAGCTCCTCAAATGAATCCGCTAATAATTGGATCTCTCCCGAATCGTGATAACAGATAATAACCTTTCCTGCCTGATTGATAATTATCGGATCGCCGGACCCATTCATAGAAATGACATAGCTGGTTCGTAAAACTTTTGCAATGGGAAGCTCCTTGAATTGCTCTCGGAACCCCAGCGTTAAATCGACAACCGTTTCATTTCCGAGACTAGAGCCATTAGAGAAGGCATACACCGCAAGTCCAGCATATGCTCCCCCAAACGTTCTGATGAAGTGTACGTAGTCCTCGTGAAAGTTTACTTCCAGCTGTTGCTGGGCCTTAACAATCTCCTCCTGGCTCGCGGGGATGCCTACTAGTGTGCGATTATCTTCTTTATGAAAAAAATCTTTAATCTCTCCATTAACGCATCTTTCATTATTGAACCTCCTCACCGGTGGATAAACAGTGGTGTAACAATTAATAGATTTCGCCGTAATAATTAATTTATTATGAATTGAAGCTTTCATTTTTTATTTTCAAAATTCATATTTCTCAAATCGTTTTCTGAGGGTTTCTTCGTGCGGGATCCACTCCCAATCACTCCATAAAGACATTTTCACAATTTCTGATAGCTTATCTACAGCTTGTTCGGAACTCGTAATGCTAATGAAGTCTTCAAAATCCTCTTTACGGATATCCAGCGCTTTCCGCAGGTAGTCGTCATTAAAACGTTCTTCTTTGAGTTCTTCATATTCATCCCTTGTCCACTGTTCACAAAAGATTCTTTCGGCCTGAATGTCTCCACTCTCGAAAAACGATAATTCGAATATGTCCTCATTCATATATCCGGCGGTCATTACTGGTCCCTCGATAAGTCGGGACAACGTTTTGCCAACCTCCTTCACCGTGCCCCATACAAAATAATCGTGGACTACGGTAATCCAGTTCTCGTTACTTTTGCTTACGTACATGACAACTTTGGTCTCTTGGGGCTCATTCATTGGCATGCCTAATACTTTGGCATGTCCATCGCTCAGTTCTCTTAATGCTTCTATAGTCTTTTCAAGACTTTTCGACTTGATATGCAAATTTGCAAATGATCTTCCCACGAGATTGCCTCCTCTAATCGGTTTTTCACTCAACCTGATGCTTGTTTAAATCTTATAGATAGGTTCTATATATGTATCTTATTTCCATTATGATCGTTTGACCGCTTCTCCGACAACACTTTTCAACTTTTTACGACAAAAAAAGTTTCCTGAGTATATTTCTAAACACGGTATTTATCCAGACGAAAAAAATTGTGACTTCTAACAATATTACGTTAGAAGCCACATTTCTAGCTTTCCCTAATAGCTGAGATAATTCTGAGAAGCCACTCCCTAAATTGAGGCCCCACCCACTTTAACGGTCCTTTAATTCCTTCCACTTAACCGTTTAATCGCTTCCTCTGTCACCGGCTCGAAGAGATTAACGAGGTTGCTGTCGGGATCGCGGAACAGCATAGAACGGTTCCCCCACGGCATCGTGGTCGGTCCCTGTACCCAATTATCGACTAATGGCTTCAAGCGCATGTATTCGGCTTCGATGTCATCAATGCGGAACTCAATGATGACAGTGTGATTGTTGGCCGCCATTACGGAACCAGCGCCAAATAGATGCGCCGTTTGGGAGTGGCCGATTGCCAGGGTGCATGATGGCATAACGAATTCGGCAAAAACAGGCGCGGGGCGTTCCGCTGAAACTCCCATGACTTTCTCATAGAACACGACTAGACGATCCACGTCGTCGGTAATGATGCGTACGGAAGCGAAATTCACAAGATATCATCCTTCCTATAGTAAATGTTATTCACGTTTACCTCCCAATAATAAAACAACGCTACTGACAGCGTTATGTCAGTAGCGTTGCAACATTTTTTTGGCTTCCTCACGAATCCAATTTCGAAATAATTCAGGTTCCAATACGATCACACTTGCTCCCCAGCCAAGCACCCATTGCAGTAATTCATCCATTTGACGAACGCGTAAGACCACATCCAATCCATCTTGATGCTCTTCCATTTCCTCAATAAATGGATAACTCGATTCCTTTACTTTATCTACGACGTTATGTTCAAATCGAAGACGAACTCGCAGATGCCGATCGTCAGTAGGGTGATATTCTCCTAAGTTAAAATGGACGAGCGGTTTGAATCGATCTTCCAGGTTGACAAGTCTAGTCATTCGGGCCAATCGGAAATGGCGAATGTCTTGGCGTAAGTCGCAATGAGCCACGAGCATCCATGATCCTTCAACGAGTACGAGGCCGTAGGGGGCGACGGTACGATCGCTATGGTTATTCCCCGTGGAATCCGTAATTCTTTTCAAATAATGAAATCTGATCTTTCGCCCATCTAATATCGCTCGGCGGATCTTATCGAGATTTTCCCTTTCAAATGACGGAGCTGCCCGTTTGATTGGGGCGAGCAATCGCAGCGCCTTGCGTATACGGGAGGTCTCATTGCGAACGCTTTCCGAAAGAGTGGCCTCTATTTTCCTTCGAGCGGCGTTCACCTTGACTCTATATTCATCATCAAATCTTTGCTCAATAAAATCCGTTCCTACAAGCAAGGTCACGGTTTCCTCTATCGTGAAACTGATCGGCGGTAAAAAATATCCCTCCATCAAGGAATACCCTGTGCCTGTAGTGCCTATGATCGGCACACCTGCTTCGCTCAGCGCCTGAATGTCACGATAGATCGTCCGCACACTGGTTTCAAATAGGGCCGCCAAATCTTCAGCACGCACCACTTGCCTGCCTTGCAATTCCAGCACGATGGCTAATAAACGATCTGTTTTGTTCATTGGCTGCCCCCTTAAGGCGAATGCTGCTGTACAACAGAGCTACACCACTCTATAGCGATACGTAACGGCTGATCAGCCCTACGAGCAAGTCGTTTAGCGGCATGATCTGCGGCTCGATGCCCTCTGGCTTTTTGTGGCTGTTGCCGATGCCACTGTCATCCGTAAGGAACACATAAGTTCCGCCGGTGGCAATCGCAATAGAGCGCATTAACATCTCCGTTTCCAGATCCGTGCCGCTGGCGGCGACTGGAATGATGCGAATCCCCTTCTCCGCAGCGGTTTGTGTCATCAGCCCAATACGTTCCAGCTCTTGTTGACCGCGATGAGGAGGAGCATCGAGCACAAGCAACATTAGCCTAGCCGTGGCGCTTGCGCTCCAGTCATGCTCGTTGATAGCGTTCAACAATGCTGCATCAACCGCTTCGGGATAATCCTGGCCCCCATCGGCTTCCTGCGCGGCGATTTGCGCTTGCGCCGTGGCTGCATCTTCCTGGAACGGGAACGATCGGATGACGTATTCATCCCCTTCATCACGGTAAAAATTCGGGCTGATCCTGATATTCAGATTCTGCCCATTTTTCATTTTAACGCTGGACACAACATTCGTCAGTTCTTCGGACAAATACTTCAATTCATCTGCCATCGAGCCAGTCGTGTCGACCACCAGCATGAGGTCCAGTATTTTTTTCGGCTGCGTCAGCTTGCCAACAACATTAATCTTAATCGTTTCCCCGTTCCATTCCTTATCCTGTACGACGTAAGAGGACAAATCTGCTTCATCTGCAGGCACATGAATCGTACAGTTCTGCGGAATCGAAGGTTTGCTTTGTTCTGCATTCTCTACGGAACTTTGGGGGTCTTGTTGCTCGAACGAGTCCGGCTTCGCAGGCTGGAGGTTCGGTTCACCGCTCTGCCCAGACATTTCTCCGCCACCGAGCAGCGAGGCAAATAGATACGCGATTCCCGAGCTATCCGTACGCGCCACCCACTCCTTGGTGCTCTCGCATTGCAGCAGCACTTCCACATCGCGTGCGGGCTCACCGCCATTCATCAGCTTCACCGTCAAGCGAAGGTAGGACTCGAAACCCCATGCCTGCGTAATTCCAGGTCCACGCCCATCTTGCGCCAACTTCAGCCAATTATTCCATGAGAGATGGTCATCCCATTCTCCTGCTGTTAGCATGCCTGCTTGCGGCTTCGGTTGCTGAGGCTGTATCTCAGGCTTGTGCAAGCTGCGATCCCCGCTGCCTTTAGCTGGCTTCGAGCCCTCGTCGTTTTCCCCAGTAGACCCATTGCTCTCTCCTGTTCCATTAGGTGCAAGATTTTCTCCAACTGCCCCATTAGATACGCGAATCTCTTCTGCTCCAACAGGCGCGTAACTTTCTCCTAAGGCGGTACCATTCGTCCCAGCTTCTTTGCCGTTTCCATCTCCTTTAGCTGATGGCAGTTCAGGAGCTATTCCAGTTTGTACATTTTTTGAAGATATGTCGTTGTCCCCAACGACATCCTCATTGCCACAGCCAGAAGCTGTTACAGCCAATACAACTAGGCCAAGCATCAACGCGGCTCGTAAGCCGTTTTCCATAGCTGGACGGAAGAAATCCCTTCTCCTCCCATTTCGTGATCCCCTTCTCAGTTGCTTCATTTCTGGCTTATTCACCTTCTGAAGCTCTTCTAATTCCATCCTTTGCCCCCCTCACTTGAGTAATTAAACGTTACATATGGATAATTCATCCTGTTTTGTATGTTGATGAGTGTGACGTGGAGAGATGTGCAAATGTTGCATTATAGACAAGCTCCCCGTACAATCGGAAAAGATTCTGAATGGCCAAAGTAAGGAATACGGAGGGGTTTTAAGAAATGGAAATCTATCAACTGGCTTCTCTGGAATTGACACATGAAAGCTGGACACGAGAGCTGCGGATGGAATCCGCCGAGCTTGTACTCGTGACGGAGGCTGGCTCCAGGCTATGGTATGTTGATGTGAACGGAATCGCGGACGAGGATCTGTTGGACTATTTCTACACCGCTTCTAATATTGAGGTGGAAATTCAAGCTATCACAAAGGGTGGCAAAAAGCTGACAGGGACCGCTTATTTCCACGCCAACAAAGCCCGCCATGCGGCCGCGTTGCGCGGCGATGGCGAGCTTGCTGGAGTATAGATTGGCTTGTATTTCAGATCTATCGAATCGTAAACCCTTCAACCCGACAAATGCTCAAGAAGAAGCTCCAACTCCAACGAATGCAGCTTTTCCAGCAGCGTCGTGTCCAAGCCGTTATGTCCGGTCAAGGCCGAGGCAGCGGCCAGGTCTGAAACCAGCGCTGCATTCCACTCCGACTCTCGCTTCAACTTACGCAGTATAGTTTCGTCAGCCCCTGGCGTTCCTTCAACCAGCTCCACTGCCCGACGCTGAAGTGCCTCCGCACACGGATGTGCACCAGCGAGGCGAAACCAATACTTGGCGTTAGAATAGTCGCCCTCTATGCGATGAATCATTCCGTGCAAATAGCTGCCTTCGCGACCATCTAAATCCTGTGACAGCTCATGAGAACGGTCCAGGCTGCCGTTCCGCAGATACAACCCGGACACTAGCCCCAACAGTTGCTGTCGACGGTCCAGCTCCTGATCCGAAAGTGGCTGGAGCTCCTGCAGATCGGCTGATATTTTATCCAGCTGCGCCTCCAGCTCCACGCTGCCCGCGCTTTCGGCAGGACCGAGCGGTAGCCGAGTCCGTTGTACCAGAAATTCTTGCCGGATTTTTTCTAGCGAGGACTCAATGCTCCTAATCTCCATTCACTCCACTCCTCTGCAAGTTTTTTACCCCAGGCTCTCATCCATCTCCATCTCAGGACGCAGCTCCCAGCTTCCCGGCCCTGGCCGAAAAAGAAACCGGATCAAAGAGTCGTCTTCCGCTTCCACAAAAACGGCTATTCCTCCGGGTTCAGGAAGGATATGATAAATTTCTCCGCCTGGAACGAGCGGTTCCACTAGCGGAGCCAAAAGCGGGATTAACAGCTCCTCCAGCCATGTACGTTCCTGCTGCCAACGGGGCGGGTCTGTATGACATGGATACCCTTTAACAGGCGCTCCCAAAACCCTCGCCAGCATTGCCGGTTCATCCGGCAGCTTCGTTCCAGCTCCGACAGCCGCAACGAAACGGAGACATAGCTCAACTACACGGGCAACCTCTTCGTCATCCAACGAGCCGTTTGCAAAGCGGATTTCCACCGTGCCGATTTCGAACCATGGATTAATATTGACGCCGAATCGATGGGATTGCGGTCGACCGCTGTTTCGAAGTGCCGCTGGATCCCCGGTTGAACGGGATTCCTCTACTCGATCTGCAGGAAGCATCGGACAAAATAAAAGACGATGCGGGCTCGTATCCAGCAGATCACTTAAAGCATGCTGACTTTGCAAAGCAGTCTCCAGCAGCGGAATTAGGATCGATTCGCCGTATCGAGCCAACTCAACATGCACATGCAGGCCGCAGCTCCAATTAGTCGACGCTCCCTGCTGCCGCAGCCGGTCCAGCATCTCACGGATCTGATCTCGCTCTTCCCAAAAAAGAGGCGGAGCCTGCAGCTCGCTTCCTGACTCCGCCCCGTTCTCATCAATCTGCCTTTCATTCAGCGCCATATTCCAACCCGGCAGCAACTCCAGCTTTTCCGGCTCGCCGCCAATAAACTCAATTTCTACTCCGAAGCGCAACGTTTTCCAATCTTCAAGCAAGTTCATCTCTTTTCGCTCCTCCCTTATTTTAGAACAACCTCCATTCAATCAAGGGAGGAGGAGCACGGGACTAACGGGGGACTTTGTCTCTGTTCATGAATAAGCCTCCTTATTCAAGATTTACATGTCCTTCTTACTCCACTCTTATGCTTACTTGTCTGCTCATCTAAACATATCCTAGTTGGGAACCACTATGTCCCCATTGCACAGGTTTATCGCTATCTTACCATATTTATCCTCTCTTAAAGCTGAATTTCAACCTCCGTTCATCGGCGGTTTTTTCGTCTGGCGTACCGAATCGAATCCATATCCGTCTGAAATAATCGTGCTGGTACAATTGGCGGCCAACATTAATTAACGACGATGACTCCTGTATTTGCTCCATTAATTCCACTAGTCGGCGGCTGCACATTGACAGCAAAGCTAGAAAACGGCCCCATTCGATCAATCGTATTAGTAGTAAACGTCACGTTCATCGCATTTTTTACCCAGATGACGGACTTTGCGTCGATGCCTTTATCAGCGCCATTATTGTTCGGAGTATCCAAATGCGTACGTAGAAACTTGTTGCCCGTCACGACCACGTTACTGGTATTGGTCAGATTCAGATTCAGCCCGTTGACCGAGTCGAACGTATTATTTTCAATACGAATATTATCAAAGGCCTTCATGCTCGTCACATTCCCGCTAGCAAACCCGATAGCCCCAGCCTGATCGGACCAAGGCATATAATGATGATAACCCGTGCCAATAATTTGGTTATTGCGGATGATGAGGTTGCTGCCAGCCCCTGCGTGACTATCGCTCACGGCCTCAGGCGACACAATGATTGCTTTGTCTGAACCGCGGAATACATTACCTTCAATCAACCCCCCGCCTGCTTTCAGCAGCATGCCGCGTCCTGGACTATAGATCGTATTGTTGCGAAAAGTAAACCCATTGCCCATCCGATCCGGGCTGAAAATAAAACTTTCCACCTGAAAGGGTGAAGTACGGTCCAGTTTGATTTTATAATAGTTATCCCCTGTAAATCTCCAAAGCGTCCAATCCGCTGCAGTGTCGATTTTCTGCAAAATGGAGGCGGCGATACCCGCCGAAGCCCTCGGTACTTTTTGAACCGAGACGACGACCGCCTCCGGAGAAGAGTTAAAGCGTTTCAGCCGATCACCGACTCGCGGAACTTGGCTATCATCTCGCAGCACGATGACGATATCGGTGCCCTGAACTTTTACCACGCCAAAATCGCCGGATTGAATGCTAAATGAATCGTCACCCGCGCTTTGAATGACCGAGTTTTCAACTGTAGGACCTAAGCGGGAAGTTTTGAATTGGATTCCATCCCAAATAGCAGTAAGCAACGGCTTCTCCGTTGCCCCCGGGGGGATCGGACCTGGAATGAGCTTGAAGCCGTTCAGCACGGTTCCACCATCGCTGTTTGCTTCAATGAAGCCGAACCCCGGCGCAGTGTGAACCGTTACATTAGTGAACACAATTCCTTTGCTGTTCTCAACGGCAATAGCATGTGGAATTCCGCCTGGACCTGGGCCGCCAGCCAATGTGACGGGATCGCCGACAGCGACGTTTTTGCCCACTCCTGTCAGTGTGATCCGCATTGTTCCATTCGCATTCCAGGCAGCTGTCGTTCCCCATAAATGGTTGATGCCTCGCTTCTGAAAACGGGTTGCCGGATCGTAAATGGCCAGCCTGGAATACAGCTCACGCGGATAGCCGGCGTCTAGCTTAATATCCAGATAAGACAGATCCGCTGCGACCGTCTGTACTCTGCCCTGAGTAAAAGGCAGCGGATCATAGTTGATGATCATACCGCTGATTTTAACGTTGGAACTGCCCGTAACGGCAATAGCCCGCGTCAGCTTAGTCCCTATAATCGTTACTCCGGTAGCGACGATTTCCAGATTATTCGCATTGGCAATATTCAGAATCGTGCTCCCTGACTTGGGCTCAAGCCGGTAAGTGCCAGGCGGAATTGTCAATTTACTCCTGCCCTCAGCAATCGCGGTATTAATCATCCCTTGAACATCTACAGCAGCGAGCAGAGCCATTTTGCTTGCCCCTTGTTTATCGGCAGCCTTCGCTGAAGCCTCAAAGGACGAGATAGCGCTTTCATTAGCTGACGCAACAAAGCTTACAGGCATGCCAATGCTGAATAATAACATGCTTATAACCAGTATAATAATAATGAATTTGTCTTTACGGCGAGCATTAATCATCTTGTACACCCTTTCTAATATTTTTTAGTAAATTATAGTATAAAAATAAATTTATCACCCCCTCGATTTATCTTTATCCCGACATCGATTTCGTTATTACATTTATTTCGTAGGTACGAGATCATCCAAACACAAAAACAGCCCATTCATGTGGAATGGACTGTCTAACGAAGGGATGATCTAAAGCTCAATCGCTCCGCTTCAATTAGCTTTTCGCTGCAAATCTGCGCATGTCGAACGCAACTGCCGAAACGATGATAAGACCTTTAATGATGAGTTGCCAGTAAGGGCTTATACCGATAAATGTCAGACCATAGTTGATGACACCAAAAATCAGTACGCCAGCCATAATGCCCTGAACGGTACCGATGCCACCCGCAGTGGACACGCCGCCCACAACGCAGGCTGCGATGGCGTCAAGCTCATACATATTGCCGTAGTTATTCGTTGCTCCGCCGGTACGCGCTGCTTCCAGAACACCGCCAAGCCCGTACAGACCACCGGCAATTGCATAGATGAAGATTAGGTTACGTGCTACATTGATGCCGGATACATGCGCTGCTTGGACGTTGCCGCCGATGGCGTACATGTTTTTGCCAAGCCTTGTTTTGTTGAAGACGCCCCAGCCGATAAACGCTACCCCAATGGCAATCAGCACGATATACGGGATTGTATAACCGCCACCCAGATTGAAGTAGCCTGAGCCCCACATCGTAAAGTCCTCACGCAAGCCGGCGATCGGTTGAGACTGGTTTGGTTCCATATCAAAGTAAAGGGAGTTGATTCCGTATACCGCAACCATCGTACCGAGTGTCGCAATGAACGGCGGTACTTTGAATTTCGCGATTATAATACCGTTTATAACGCCGACGATAACACCAGCAAGAACGCCTATAATAATCGGAATGTAAACCGGTAATTGTTCGAGATTCGGAAAAAATTTAGCTGCGTATTTTTCCGTCTGAAGCATCGAAGCTGAGATAACGGCTGTCAGTCCCACAACGCGGCCGGCGGACAGATCCGTGCCTCCAGCAATCAAGACAAAGCCAGCACCGAGCGCGATAATCGCGCGGGTTGAGTTCTGCTCCAGAATATTTTTAAGCGTAGAATAAGCAAGGAAGTTAGGATCCATAACGGCAATGACGATAACGAGCAATATCAGGACGAGAAAAATGACTCGTTTAGAAGCATAATCCCTAGCCCAGGCCGCCCAATCGCGGCCGGCCGGCTTTTGAGCCGATTCATTCATAGTAAATTCTCCCCTCGGTTAAGCCATTCGCTGCTGAGCTGCAAGCTTCATAATCTCTTGCTCTGTCGCTGTTTTGCCTTCCACAATGCCCGACAATTTCCCCTCGCTCATGACCATGATGCGATCGGACATGCCGAGCAGTTCCGGCATTTCGGAGCTGATCATAATAATGCTCCGTCCTTGCTTGGCTAGCTCAACGATGATGGAATAAATTTCAAACTTGGCGCCGACATCGATACCCCTTGTCGGTTCATCGAGCAGCAAAATTTCCGGATCGGTCAGCAGCCAGCGCGCCAGCAGCACCTTTTGTTGGTTGCCGCCGGATAAATTGCGAATTAAGGTGTCCACTCCCGGCGTTTTTGTGCGGAAACGCGCCACATTTTCTGCCGCCTCGCGGCGACCCTTCGCCTCGTTGATCAAGCCAAAGGAGTTGCGGTAACGGCCCAAATTGGCAATGATCGTATTCTCGTACACGGACAGTACCGGGAATATACCCGTCGTCCGCCGCTCCTCTGTCAGCAGCGCCATTCCGTATTTTTTCGCATCGGCCGGATTGCGGATTTTGGCTTTGCGGCCGTCGATTTCGATGCTGCCCGACGCTAATTTGCGTAGTCCGAACAGAGACTCGATCAACTCTGTGCGCTGGGCTCCAACAAGTCCGCCAAGACCAAGAATCTCGCCGCGCCGCAGCTCGAAGCTGACGTCTTTGAACGACATTGGATTTACGGAGGTCAACTGATCCACTTTTAAAATAACCGAGGAAGGAACATTCGTCCGCTCCGGGAACCGCTCTGTAAGATCGCGGCCGACCATTCGGCTAATAATCATATCCATTGTCAGCTCGCCAGCTGGCCAAGTGCCAACATAATTGCCGTCGCGCATAATCGTCACATCATCCGATATACGCAGGATTTCTTCCATTTTGTGCGAGATGTAGATGATCGAGACGCCGCGGCTGCGCAGCTCGTTAATAATCTCAAACAGCTTCTCTACCTCATTGCCAGTCAACGAGGAAGTCGGCTCGTCCATGACGATAATTCGGGAATTGTACGAAACAGCTTTGGCGATTTCGATAGACTGTATTTTGGATACCGATAAAGTTCCCGTTTCGGCCTCCGGGTCGATATCCAGTTTTAAATCGTGCATAATCGCTTTGGTTTCACGCAGCATTTTACGATGATCGACAAAGCGGAATGGCCCCCAGCCAAAAGTCGGAAAACGTCCGAGCCATAAATTTTCCATGACGGAGCGGAACGGTACGGGATGCAGCTCCTGATGGATCATCGATACGCCATGTGCCAAGGCGTCTCGGGAATTTGTAATGTCCGCCTTTTCGCCGTCCAAGTAAATTTCACCCTCGTCGGGCTTATAGATGCCGAACAGACATTTCATCAGCGTTGACTTGCCTGCGCCGTTCTCGCCCATAAGAGCATGAACGGTGCCTGGTCTGACTTGTAGCGATACTTTGTTCAGAGCTAAAACGCCGGGGAAAGCTTTTGATATTCCACGCATTTCAAGACGATAAGGTGTGTTCACCGCTGCGCCTCCTTTATGTCATCCTTTCCACGCCTGCACAGGCGGGAAGCAAAAAGGAACCCGCCGCGTCCCGGGCTGCGGGCTCCCTTCTGTCAGTTCGCTTATTGCTGTGCGTCGGCAACGTTGTCTTTTGTGATCTTTTTGTAGGCGATCCAGACGTATTTGCCATCAGTAATGTCATAACCCGTGTTTTCTTTCGTCGGGGTTTCGCCTTTTGCGAGTGCTGCTGCGAGCGCAACGGTAGCGCCGCCTTGGTTTTTGGCATCGTTCAGTACGGTGCCGAGCATGGTGCCGTCTTGCAGCGCCTGAATGGCAGGGGCGGTAGCGTCTACGCCAACAACCGGCATATATTTATCTCCCGAGAAGTAACCTGCAGCTTTGAGAGCTTCGATGGCGCCAAGTGCCATATCGTCGTTATTTGCCAACACTGCCTCGATGTTGTCTCCACGTGCTGCCAGCCAAGTTTGCATTTTGTCCTGGCCTTTGACACGATCCCACATCGCCGTATCCTGCTCCAGCTTCTCGACCTTAATGCCAGCTTCTTCGATTGCCTGAATCGAGTACTTCGAGCGCAGCTCCGCATCCTGATGTCCAGGTTCACCTTGCAGCATGACGTATTGCAGTACGCCGTCTCCGTTTTTATCCGCTTTCGGATTCGCTTTCCAGTAATCCGCGATGATCTGGCCGGACAGCGTGCCGGATTCTTCAGCCTTGGCACCGACGTAGTACACCTTATCCCATTTGTTCATATCCTCAGCGACCGGCTCACGATTCAGGAATACAACCGGAATGTTAGCGGTTTTGGCTTTATCAATAATGACGCCGGCAGCGGTGCGATCCACCGGGTTGATAGCCAGTGCTTTGTATTTTTTCGAAATGAACAGGTCAACCTTCTCGTTTTGCGTCGGCTGGGCGTTTTGGCTGTCTACGATATCCAGCTCCGCTTTATCCTTTGCTGCCGCCGTCATTGCGTTGCGTACGCCAGTCATGAAAGTGTCGTCGAATTTGTAGATGGCAACGCCGACTTTTGGCTGCTCTCCGCCGCCGGAAGCACCGCCGGAATCTCCTCCTCCGGAGTTGTCGCCTCCACCGTTATTGGAGCCGCAGCCTGCTGCTGTGACCATTACGGCAGCCAGCGCCGCCGCGAGAATTGCTTGTTTTTTCATCTAAATGACCTCCCCAGAGATTGAATGATGTTTAACTTGGCGCCGTGCCGCCTGAGCGGATTGGCGAGTCGTTCTTATGTCTTTATTATGAAAGGGCTTACGTTTTTTTCGAATGCAAAATCTTCACCCATTCTATCGAAATCTTCCTCAGTACAAGGGCTCGATTCTTTATTATGATGTTCATAATAGTTCACCACCATGAAAAATAGGCCCTATTGGGCCTATTTCACAAATGGAAACAATAACTTCTGGTTATCCATCCAGAACATGCTGTCTGGCGTGACCGCCTTTGTCGCCAGCGTCAGCTTGGCTTCAGGTTCATCGCCGCGCAGCACCGTGCTGGCCTGCTTCATACCGAGATAACCGGCGTTGAAGCCGCTTTGTACAATCAGTCGGTCAATAACCGCATCTTGCAGCAACTCCAGCTGCGGCGTCTCGCTGCCAAATCCGACGATGCGTATACGAGAGCCTTTTCCCAGACGTACCGATTCGCCCGCCGCGCTCAGCGTACCTTGCTCCTGCACAGCGATTATGCCGTCCACCTCATTGATCAACTGACGCACAGCCTCGGCGCAGCCATCCGGTGAGATTCCGCAGGAATAACCGTCGTCAACCGTAATTCCCGGCTGGCGACCAAGCTCCTCCAGCACCCCTTGAGCTCGCTCCGCATAACCGGGAGCCCGCGAATCCGAGCCTAGCAAGGCAACTTTCCCTTTGCCGCGCAGCAGTTCCGCCATTGCGCTCCCGGCTAGACGGCCCGCTTCCAGATTGTTAATCGTCACAGTGCTGGCCACACCTTTAACGGGATAAGCATCGTTCAGCGTAATAACGGCGGATCCATTGTTCTGGGCCATATCCACAACCGCCTCCAGTTGCCCACGGCTGTCAGGGTCAAGCAGCAACACGGTTGCGCCCTCGCGCAGCGCTTTGGCTGCGGCGCTCTGCTGTCCCGTCCCATCCTCGATATAAATCAGTTCGCAGTCAAACTCCTTGGCCGCAGCTTCCGCGCCAAGCCGGATGGAATCGGCCAAAGCACCGTCCATTTGCGGCGCGATTAGCGCAACTCGTCCGATTGGCCCATCTTCCGCTGGCGGTCCGGCATCGGAGCAGCCATGCAGCGGCAGCGCCGCGAGAGCAAGCCAAAACGATAACCGTGTTAATAATCTCATGACTTGTCCCCCTCATCTTGCTGCTGCGCTGGAATCCGCAACCAAACGGTTGTTCCTTCCTCCAACTCGCTTTGGAATTCCAGGCCGTAACCGGCACCGTAATATAGACGGATCCGGTCATGAATGTTGCGTAGCGCAACCCCGGAACCTTTGCCCGTTCGCGACAGCTCTCGCACACCGCTTTCAATTGAAGGGCCGTGCAGCAAAGTCGCCGCTTTCTCCGGCGTCATACCAGCACCGTTATCCTCCACACGAAGCACGAGCATGTCGCCCTCGACTGCAGCATCCAACGTTATACTCCCTTCGTCGACGGAATATTCTAAGCCGTGTTCGATTGCATTTTCCAACAAAGGCTGCAGTACGAGCTTGAGAGTTAGGCATTGCTCCGCCTCTTCTGTAGCCGTAATGCTGAACGTAAATTTCCGCCCGAAGCGCATTTGCTGAATCGTCAAATAATGATGCGCATGTTCCAGTTCATCGCGTACGGAAATAAGCGTTCTGCCCTTGCTGAGACTGATGCGAAACAACTTGGACAATGAAGTGATCATCGTGACCACCTCCTCGCCCCGGCTCATGCCAGCCATACGCACAACCGTGTTCAGTGTGTTGTAAAGGAAATGGGGATTGATCTGAGCCTGTAGTGCCTCCAGCTCATGCTTGCGCTTCGACTCCTGCTCAACGACGATCTGCTCCATCAGCTGTCGAATTTTATGAATCATGAGATTAAATCGCCGCGATAAGCGCTCGACCTCCAGCGGCCCGCCTACAGGCAGCTCTGCGTCGAACTGCCCTCTCTCTACAGAGCGCATCATTTTCTCGACCCGCTTGAGCGGATGGATGATCGACCGGGCGAGGAGAAAACCAACAAGCAGCACAATAATTAATGCAACCGCAACGACGCGAATCAGATAAGCGTTCACTTCCTCGCGCGTCGTCATCAGCTCGTCCATATAGCTGACGCCAACGATTTTCCAGCCAATGTTGCCTACGGATTGTACGGTGACGAGCCTTCGCTCGCCGTCCAGCTCCTCGATATAGCTGTCGTCCGCGACGAGCGCGCGCTCAATGCTCTCCCGCTTAAGCCCCATATACATCAGCTGCTGCTGCGGGTGATACACGATATTCCCAGCTCCCTCGTCGATGATATAGACATATCCTCGGCGCGCAAGACTGATTCGACTGCTTAGCACATCAATCTGCTTGAAGTTTATGTCAACGAGCAGAATGACCTCCTGCGGCTGTCCGTCTCGGATAACCGTCACTCGCTTGCTCATGCTGACGACCCATTTGTAGTTGCCTTTATATAGATTCTCGATATGAGGCAAGGAAAAAGCAAGGTGATTCGGAACGCGCACCGCCGCTTGAAACCAACCCTGAGCGGTAGGATTCGCGCTTGAGCGAAGCTCTGCTGCTGGCCTGTTCTTGAGCAGAGCTCCGTCTTCACTGAACAAAGCAATGGATACAATGTCATCTCGGCTGACCATCAGCGTATCGAGCTGCTTATCCACTTCAATCCCGTCCCACTGTCCCCCAGCGAGCATATTTTTCTCAATGGCCCGATAAAAATTGGACAATCCGCGCACATAATCCTCCAGATTGTAACTTGCCTGAGCGACAATTTGACCGGAGGAGGTAAATGCACTCCGCTCTGCCGAGGCTGAAAACTTTTCGTGAAGCAGCAAGGCCACCGTCCCAATCGTCAGAACGATCATGATCGAGAACGACCAGGCAACGATAGACTGGATACTGCTGAAACGCGAATAACGAAGCCTTTGCCTCAAGCGACTCAAAGCTGCGGCGATCAGCCGCTTCACGGCTGAGCCCCTGCTTCCGTTTCCTTCGATTTGCTGCGGTATTCCTTGGGCGTGACTCCCATATGTTTCTTGAAACAGAAGCTGAAATAGTTCGGCTCAGAAAATCCGATCCGCTCGGCAATTTCAAACGCCTTCAGCTCGGTCGTACGCAAAAGCTCTTGAGCCAGCTCCATGCGCAGCTGCATCACATATTGGAGAAAGGTTAACTTGACCTCGCGCTTGAACAGGCCGCAAAAATAACCAGCGCTTATATGCAGATGGGAGCATAATGTCGCAATGGACAGATCTGGATCATGGAGGCGGGATCGCGTGAAGCGAAGCGCTTCCTCTACCAAATCTTTGTAAGCATGCTGCCTCGTTCCAGCGATATGTCCCGTGAGTGCAAGGCACAGCTCTTTCAACCAGCGCTCCGCCTCAGGAAGTCCGCTTTGCCGAGCCAGCTCCGCATAGGGACTCGCGCCCGAACCAAGCAGCTGCTCCAGCTCGACACCGGCCGACTGAGCCGTCCGGCAGACGGAGGTCAGCACCTCCATTAAATAGAGCTGAATGTTGCTATACGTATGCCCCTCGCCGATTTCCCCGAAAATCGACGCCAGCAGGTCAGACAATTCCTCCATCGTCCCTACTTTAAGGCAGCGCGACAGCGCCTGCTCCCTCAGCTCGTCAAAACGCAGCGGCGCGGAATTACGCCGTTCCAGATCCTGCAGGAAAATAAGCCGATCCATTCCGGGTACGATACGGTAATCCAAAGCAAGCAACGCTTCCTCATAGGCTTCCTTGATGCCGGATAGGCTGTCCTTAGGCAGGCCTGTCCCGATCATAACGTCCATGCGCAAATAAAAGCCAACACTCCGCGCCAAATGTTCTAGCGTCGCCTGGCAGCGCTCGCGCCATCCTGCATCGCCTAAGCTAAAGTCCATCAGTACGATGCTGTCCTGATGAAGAAAAGCAAGCCGATCCTCGCGGGAAGCCCAGATCTCCTCCGCCACATTAAGAACGGCGAACAGCTTCAGCTCCATATCCGAGGAACGGGACAGCGAACCGCTGGAGGCGAGCGTCCCTTCCGGCTGCTCCGCCGCCATTGCCGATTCTCCCTCCGGCGAATCAAGCCGGATGATCGAAACCGAGCAGCCTCCACCGGTCAGATTCAGGCCGTTCTGCCCTGCACGGCTGCGGATTACCCCCTCATCGTACTGGCGGTACAGAAGCGAGCTGAGAAACTGGGTTTGAAGCTGCGGCTGACTGAGGCGATAATGCTCCCTAAGCTTATGTGCATCCTCGCGCTCCGCACGCTCAAGGTCCATCTTCTCCTTCAAGCCAAGCAGCAGTTCCGTCAAGCTTGTCGCCGTGAACGGCTTTAGCAAATATTCATCAACGCTAAGCGACACCGCCTGGCGCGCATAGTCAAATTCGTCATATCCCGTCAAAATAACGGTGCGAGCGAGTGGCAGCTCCGTTTGCAGCCTTTTCACCAGCTCCAATCCGTCTATAAACGGCATGCGGATATCGGTCAATACAACATCCGGCTGCAATCGATCGGCCAGCTCCAGAGCTTCAAGCCCGTTTTCCGCCGTGCCAGCCACCGAGAAACCGCAAGCTTCCCAGTCGATTTCTGTCAGTAGCCCCTCTCTTACGTCAGCCTCATCATCGGCCAGCAGCACGCGATACATGTCATCCACTCCCTAGACAATCTATAAAGAACTATTACTCTATCAGGTTCGCCTTTTAATGTAAACGCATACTTATTGGAATTGGAGCTGTATTCCCGGCGCTCAATTTTAAATGTTCTATATGGTCATCGATATTTCAAATCCTCGGTTTTCAAACAAGCCTAACTAAACATACAAATAATACAGCTTTTAATGGGGGTATGCATGAACAGGCTGTCTCTCGGTTCTCATTACCTTTATAGGAGGAGTCGACATGAGCGGTAAGCGTTATAAAAAAGCAGAACTCCGTTCCTTTAAACCTCACACAGAAGAATGTTGCAAGCCTTGTCCAAAGCCCCCACCTAGAAATTGTCTGATCCTATTCACGCCGCTGCAGGCCGACATTTTTGAAGGGCTGCTAGATGATTTGATCGCTTCTATTCAACCCGTCTTTATCCCGCCGTCCGGTCCGCTGCCCGATGTGTTTAAAGAGTTGCAAAACCTGTTCAAAAGCATGCGTCTATCGCTCCTTGATCAAGCTGCCCTATTTGCCGCCACTGAGCTTCCTATAACCGCCTACGAACAGTCGGAAGGCTGGTCTACGGCGTTAATCGCCGCAACCCAGACCGCTCTGACGGAGCTTTACGCATTCAGCCTGCTGGCATGCGTGTCCAGTTCCGTTAAAGACGGGTGGGTTATCCGCATTAGGTTAGCTGAGACAAATTTGGCCGGAATAGAAAGCCTTGTTCCTCCGGTCACTTCTGGATCGATTATTTCTTTTGACAGCGGGTCCAATCTTATCAGCTTAAGCTTCAACGGGACCACAGGACTTCCCACTACAGGAGTAATATTGGGCGATGATTTTGTATCCCAAAGCATACCGGTCACTTCAGACAGCTCAGGAACGAGTGTGTCCATTGCGCTGGCGACTGCTTCCAGCAGTACCAACTATGCTTTCTCCATGCCAAAATCCGGGACGCTAAACGCTATGTCCGCCGGATTTCTTCCTAACGATCTCACCATTAGTGAAGGGTCGGTTACGATCCAAGCCCAGTTGTGCAGAGCTCTCTCCAGCGTTTCCCCTTATACGCCTTTTGTTGCCATTC